>NZ_JBEYTI010000003.1:45181-343160 GCF_040642975.1 Micromonospora sp. NPDC047548 | reverse complement strand
TCGTGGTCGACGGGCTGGCCACCGCGGCTCGCCGGCGGCGTCGGGGGCTGGTGGTCGGGGCGTTGGACGAGACCGGCCAGCAGAAACGCGGCACCTGTGCGGTGCCAAAACTCTGTTTCGGGCTTGTGAGCTGCGAATGTGCGAGTAGCTCAAGCTGCCCGGTGGTATTCGTTGATCACGCCGCTCAGGACGCGGCGTCGCCGGATCGGGTTGTCGATCGCGACGACCACACCGGGGTTGTAGTCGGGTGGATGCTGGTCCAGGCTCTGGTGCGGCCGGTGCCGGTCGAAGTGGTCCTCATAGTCGCGTAACACGGTGCGGGCGTGCTGTTCGTTGTAGATCAGGACCCGGTCGGTGCACTCGGCCCGGACACTGCGCACGAAGCGTTCCGCGAACGCGTTCGCCCGGGGTGTGCGCGGCGGAGTCTTCACCACGTCGATGCCTTCGGCGGCGAACACCGTGTCGAACGACGCGGTGAACTTGGCGTCGCGGTCGCGGTCGCGGTCGCGGATCAGGAACCGGAATCGGGTCGTACGGTCCCCGAGGTCCACCACCAGATTCCGGGCCAGCTGGGTGGCCCAGGCAGCGGTCGGGTGGGCGGTGACGTCGAGGATGTGGACCCGTCGGGTCGTGATCTCCATGACGAACAGCACGTACAACCGCCGCAGCGTGACGGTGTCGATGTGGAAGTAGTCGGTCGCCAGCATGCCGGACGCCTGCGCGCGCAGGAACGTCCTCCAGTTGGTGTCGATCTCGCGTGGGGCAGGACCGCGTTTCGATCTGGCGAGGATGCGACGGATGGTGCCGGCGCCGACCCGATGGCCGAGCCCGACGAGTTCGCCTTGGATGCGCCGGTGCCCCCAGCCGGGATTCTCCCTGGCCAGGTGCAGGATCAGGTCCCGGAGGTCGTCGCTGATCGGTGGTCGTCCGGGCCGGTTCGGGTAGGTCCAGTGCCGGCGGACCAGCCGGCGGTGCCAGGTCAGCAGGGTGGCTGGGGTAACGATCCGATGCCTCCAGAGTTCCCGCGGCAGTGCCCGGACCAGCGCGGACAACACTGCCCGCTCCGGCCACGACAGGCGCGGCTGACCGACCTGACGGCGTAGCACCGCCACCTCGTGGCGCAGCACCAGCAACTCTGCGACCGGCGCGGACTCGCTGCGCGTGGCCAGCGGCAACCAGCCGAACATCCGCACCGCATTCAGGTACAGCAGCCGAACCAACACGCCTGCCATTCTGCGTCACCGTCGCGAAACAGCAGCTCACACCCTGTGCGACGAGTTTTGGCACGGTACAGGTGTGCGTCCTTGGCTGGACCCACCACAGCCACTCGCCCCCGACTAACCCGACCGGAAGTGTCTCAGTATGCGTAGCCATGACCTCACGCCCGGACGGATGATTGGCGTCACCTTCGATCATGGTGAGGACTTCTTCGCCGCCCTCGCCGAGGCCTGCCGTGTCAACGGCATCCGGCAGGGCTACATCCCTGTCTTCATTGCCGGGTTCAGCACGGTCGAGATCGTTGGCACCTGCCAGCGTGTGGACGACCCCCAAGCCCCGGTCTGGGACCGGGTGCACCTGACCAACGTCGAAGCGCTCGGCGGCGGCACCATTGCCTACGACGACGCCCACGACCGGATCGCGCCGCACATCCACGTCAGCGTCGGACTCAAGGAGCACAGCGCGACCGGCCACACCGTCACCTGCTCGCCGCGACAGTCCAGTTCCTCACCGAGATGCTGATCATCGAGGTCGCTGCGCCCGTCATGTGTCGTATCCCCGAGGCGAGCCTCTACGACGCGCCGCTGTTGCGGATCGGCGACAACTGACAGGCCAGTGGCCTCCACGCCCGCCACGCCGACCGAATCGTTGCCCTACGCCACGGCGTGTTGATAGCTACCGGCCGCGACGCCTCTACCGCGGCGGCTCGCCGCCTGGGATCGCGGCTGACACTCCCGGCCACGAAGCCGCCGCCCAACGCGCACCGATGCCGCAGCCATACCGACCCATCGGCCAGGAGGACCGTCGCCATGAACGATGTGACCCCCTACCGGCAGCCCCAACACGAATGTGAGGCCGAGGGCTGACACCGCGTCGGTCACCGCCGTCCGGTGCCCGGCCGGCGGGTCCGGGCCGAGGGAGCGCACATCATGATCTTCGATGATGTGCGCGGTGTGTGCTCTCCAGCGGATGCCAACCGGGGTCAACCGGTGCCAACGCGGGTCACTGCGGCCGACCGCCGGTCGCAAACCGGGGTTCGTGTGCTCCAGGTGTGGTCCTGGGCTGGGAGAACAGGGGCACGGGGAACGTGGGTGAACGTGGGCCACTCCCTGCCACCCCAGGTGAACCCCCAGGTCGCTAGACTAGGCCCTCGCGCCCTCGTAGCTCAGGGGATAGAGCAACGGTTTCCTAACCGGTCGCTCCGCTTGCTTCCGCGAGCCGACGACCTGCGGCTCGTTCCTTTCGCTGCCCCTGTCCCGGGTCGCATCCGTGGGGACGCTGTGATCGCCTGCTCAAGATCAGCAGGAGGACAATCGCCCTGCTGTCGGACGCTGGATCGGTACCGGCCTGAGTCATGGGCTCTTTTCGGAGAGGTGATCCGCTCAGCGAAGGCCGCCCGGTCCGACCAGGCCCGTTTCGTAGGCGACGATGACCAGTTGCGCCCGATCACGTACCGCCAGCTTGGTCAACAACCGCCCGACGTGCGTCTTCACGGTGGCCAGGCTGAGACCGAGGTGCCCGGCCAACTCCGCGTTGGACAGGCCGCGGCCGATCAGTGTGAGCACTTCCCGTTCCCGATCGGTGACCCCCTCCAGCCGTCGCGGCAGGGGCCGGGCCGGCTCGGGCCGACGCGCGAACTCGTTGATCAGCCGGCGGGTCACCGTCGGCGCGAGCAGCCCTTCGCCGGCGGCCACCACCCGGATGCCGGCCAGCAGGTCCGCCGGCGGGGTGTCCTTGAGCAGGAACCCGCTGGCTCCGGCGCGCAGTGCCCCGTAGACGTACTCGTCCAGGTCGAACGTGGTCAAGATGACGACCCGGGTGCCGGCCGTGGCGGGATCGCCGCAAATGCGCCGGGTCGCCTCGATGCCGTCCATTTCTGGCATCCGCACGTCCATCAGCACCACGTCCGGTCGGTGCTCGGTGGTCAGCGCGACGGCCTCCACGCCGGTGCCCGCCTCACCGACCGTGGTGAAGTCCGGGGTGGAATCGACCAGCAACCGAAAGCTGCCGCGCAGCAGCGCCTGGTCATCGGCGATCAGCACCCGGATCACGCGGGTACCCGGTAGGGCAGGTTGGCGGTCACCGCGTAGCCGCCGCCGGAGCGTGGCCCGGCGTGGAACTCGCCCCCGTGCAACGTCACCCGTTCCCGCATGCCGATCAGCCCGTGTCCCTCCCCGCCGATCAGGATCGGTCGGCGGCCGTCGTCGGTCACCTCGATCCTGACCTCGCAAGGCGTGACGGTCACCGTGGCCCTGCAGGCGGCCGGCGCCGCGTGCTTCACCACGTTGGTCACCGCCTCCTGCACGATCCGGAACACCGCCAGGCCCACCGACTCCGGCACCGCTGCGGCCGGCTCCTCCCGCCGTACGTCGAGCCGTACGTCGACACCGCCGATCGCCGCCTGCCGGGCGAGCGCGGGCAACTCGTCCAGCCCGGGTGTCGGGGTGTACGGGGTGCCCTCGCGCAATGCGCCGAGCACCCGGCGCACGTCGGTCAGCGCGTTGCGGCCGGTCTCCTCGATCACCCGCAGGGCGGCCCCCGCCTCGCGGGGATCGGTCCCGGCGACGTGGTTGGCGACGGCCGCTTTCACCACGATGAGGCTCAGCGTGTGCGCGACCACGTCGTGCAGTTCCCGCGCCACCCGTAACCGCTCCTCGGTAGCGGCCTGGCGGACCAGGTGCTCGCCCTGACGGGCGGCGAGGGCGCGTCGCTCCCGGACCAGCCAGCCGATCACCCAGGCAGGCACGATCATGACAGCGGCGTAGACGACCGCGCCGGTCCGTGACCAGAGGTCGCTCGCGGTCAGTACCAGGGCGACGCTCACCAGAGCGAGACAGCCGGCGGCGCAGAGCATCGACCGGTGCGTGCTGGTCGACACGGCCACCGTGTAGAGGGACAGGCCGATGGCGAGCCCTGTTGCGGCGGCGGCGTAGTTGGGAATCACGCCGGTGATCAGGGCGGCGGTGGTAACGGAACTGATCACGACGGCGACGGTGATCGGCCACCGTCGTCGGACGCCCAACGGCAGCCCGAGTGCCATCCCGACGATCACCGACACCCAGAGCGGCTCGTGCACGCCACCGTGCAGCGGCGATTCCAGCGCCGCGTACGGGCCGAGCAGACCGCCGACCGCCAGGGCGAGCACGGCGTCCACGGTGGCCAGTTCCGCGGGCCGCAGCCGCCGGGTCAGCAGGTGGGCGGTCACGTGTCGAAGCGTATCGGCCGGTCGGGCGGGCCGCGTCCACCTGCGGGCCGTCATCCTCGGGCATGACATCCGCCGCGTTGCGGTCCGCGGGATCCGCCCAAGGGTGGGCTGGCAAGTGTCCACACGGGCACGACGCGCTGCACCTGCCGATGCCGGCACCCTGGCGGTCATGACCACACAGACGGTGACCCTGACCGGGTTGCGCGCGGTATACGGCAGCGGAGCGCGGCGGGTGACGGCCCTCGACGGCGTGACGACCAGCTTCGCCCGCGGCACGTTCACGGCAGTGATGGGCCCGTCGGGCTCGGGCAAGTCCACCCTGCTGCACTGTGCGGCCGGGTTGGACAGGCCAGTCGAGGGGAGCGTCATGATCGACGGCAGATGCATCGACGACCTGGGTGAGGACGAGCTGACCCGGCTGCGCCGCGATCGGGTCGGCTTCGTGTTCCAGGCGTTCAACCTGGTGTCCACGTTGACCGCTGCGCAGAACGTCGAGCTGCCGATGCGCTTGGCTGGGCGCCGTCCCCCGGCCCGGGACGTCGTCGCCGCGCTCGACGCCGTGGGACTGGCCGACCGGGCCGGGCACCGGCCGAGCGAACTGTCCGGCGGCGAACAGCAACGCGTCGCCGTGGCCCGGGCGTTGGTCACTCGTCCTGCGGTCGTCTTCGCCGACGAACCGACCGGGGCACTGGACAGCGCCGCGTCCGGGCAGGTCCTCCGGCTGCTCCGTGGACTCGTCGACGACCACCGGCAGACCGTGGTGATGGTGACCCACGATCCCACCGCCGCCGCGTACGCCGATCGGATTCTCCTGCTCGCCGACGGGCGCGTGGTGGACGAGCTGACCGGCGGGATCACCGCCGCGGTCGTCGCCGCACGGATCGCCGAGCGGGAGACGGTTCCGGAGAAGAGTGCCGTGGAGCCGTCGTGCTGAGCATCAGGCGGTCGGCCGGCGCGTTCGTGGCCGTCGCTGTCGGCGTCACACTGGTCACGGCGGCCACCCTGCTGCTCGCCTCCGGCCGCCCACAGGTGCCCGACCGGCTGACGCACGCGGCGGTCGTGGTGCAGAGCCCCGAGGCCGGTGCGCCGGCCGACTCGTTCGCGCCCACCCGGCCCTGGTCCGCCGCTAGGACGGCGGAACTCACCAGCAGGCTGGCCGGGGTGCCGGGCGTTACGGCGGCCGTACCGGACCGGACCTTCTACGCCCAGGCGCTCGTCGACGGCCGGCCCCCGGCCATCGATGGGCAGCGGGAGGACGCCCACCAGGGGCACGGCTGGTCCAGTACCCGGCTGGGTGGACTCCGTCTGGTGGCCGGCGAGCCGCCCCGGCGGGCCGGCGAGGTGGTCGTCGACCGCGCGCTCGGGCTGCGTCCCGGCGGGCCGGTCACCCTGCTCACGGCGGCGGGCCCGCAGCCGTACACCGTCACCGGCCTGGTCGACGCGACCGGCGTCTACGTCGCGGACGAGGTCGCCACCGCGCTCGCGCCCGGGGTCCGGACCATCGGCCTGCTGGTCGCGTCGGGTGCCGGCCCCGGGGAGGTCGCCGAGGCGGCTCGCGGCGTCGTCGGTGGCGACGGACGGGTGTTGACCGGCGGCGGACGCGGTGCGCTGGAGCCGCGGGAGGATGCCCGCACCCGCTGGATCGGCATGCAGGTGCTCACCGCGACGGCGGCCCTCGCCGGCTTCGTCACGATCTTCGTGGTCGCCTCCACCTTCGCGTTCACCGTCGCGCAGCGCCGCCGTGAGCTGGGACTGCTGCGTGCCATCGGCGCCACTCCCCGCCAGGTCCGCCGCATGGTCCACGCCGAGGCGCTCGTCGTCGGCGCCACGGCCGGGCTCGCCGGCCTCCTGGCCGGCGCGACGCTCGCCCCGGTGCTAGGTCGGCTGCTGGTCGACGTCGGCTTCGAGCCGGCGACCTTCCAGGTCCGGTACGAACCCTGGCCGGTCGCGGGGTCGTTCGCCGTCGGTCCGGTGATCGCGCTGCTGGCCGTCTGGTCGGCGTCGCGCCGAGCGGCACGCGTTCGCCCGCTAGAGGCGTTGCGCGAGGCGGCGGTGGAACAGCGACCGATCGGGCGACCGCGCGTCGCCACCGGGGTGCTCCTTGTCGTGACCGGCGTCGCCCTCAGCCTCGCCACTGCGACGTCCGACGAAGCCCGCGACGCCGCCACGTTCGCCCTCTACGCGGTGATGACCCTGGTGGCCGGCGCCACGGTGCTGGCCCCCGCGGTCGTCGGCCCGGTGGTGCGGATGCTGCGGTGGCCGGTGCGCCGACCAGGTGGCGCGATCGGGATGCTGGTCCGGGCCGGGGCGTTGGCCGCGACCCGGCGGACGGCTTCGATCGCCGCCCCGGTGCTGCTCACGGTCGCGTTCGCGGTGCTGGTCTCCGGAATGGTGCGCACCACCACGGCCGCCTACGCGGCGGGACGGGTCGACAAGGTGAACGCCGGCTGGGTCGTCGTCCCCGACCGCGCACCGGGCCTGTCGGACCGGGCCGTCGCGGCGACCGGGGGCGCCGCCCTCCTACCGACGACGGTCTTCGAGAGCGACCCGACGTCGCTGCCGGAGAACCGGCCACTGGCCGCGCTCGGCGTGGATCCGGCGAGCTTCGCCGCCGCCAACCGGGCGCTCACCGTCGTCGCCGGCTCACTGGACGACCTGCGCGGCGACACGGTGGTCCTTCCCGTCTCGGCGAACCGGCAGCCGTCCGAGCCGTACGCGCTGGTCTTGGCCGACGGGGAGGTGGTGTCGCTACGCGTCGTTGCGGTCGTCACTGACGACTCGATCCCCGGCGACCTGCTACTGCCCCGGTCCGTGGTGCGGGCGCACGACCCGTCGGCGCTCACCTCCGCGGTGTACGTCCAGGACCGGATCGATCCCCCGGTCGAAGGGCGGATCGTCGACGTCTCCGCCTGGGCGGCCGAGGCGGATCGCGCCGAGGATCGCCTCGTCTGGCTCTTCACGCTGCTCTTGATCGGTGTCTCGGCGGGCTACGGGGCGGTCGCGGTGGCGAACACGCTGCTGATGGCCGCCGCCGGCCGGGCGGCCGACCTGCGGCTGATCCGGCTGGCCGGAGCGACCCGGAGGCAGGTCATCTGGCTGGTCACGGCCGAGGCCGCCCTGGTGGTGCTGATCGGCGCGCTGCTCGGCGGGACTGTCGCCTTCGTCGGTCTGCTGAGTATCCGTGCTGGCCTCGCCGCGCAGGTCGGCGTAGCGGTCGACCTGGTGGTGCCGTGGTCGGTGGTCGGCGGGGTGGTGGGACTCTGCCTGCTGCTGGCGGTGCTGGCGAGCGCGCTGCCGGCCTGGCGGTCGCTGCACCACCATCCCACGCGGTCTCCCGTCGGCATCGTGGGGTGAACCCGAATCACCGCAAGACGGCTGTTGATGAAGCGCTCTCGACGACGGAAGCACGAGTGCGCAGCTACTACGACCAGGAACTGGTGCGGGGAGGGAGAGATCGGTCTGCCGTGCGGACACCCACCACTTCGAAGGCTCTAGGATCCGCAACCAGCGTGAACGTGACGGAGGACCCACAGGTGATCAAGGCAGTTTTCTTTGATGTCGGCGGGGTGATTCTCGACGAGTCCCGAGAGTTCGAGACCTGGGCGGACTGGCTCGGCGTTCCACGGCATACCTTCTCGGCGGTCTTCGGTGCTTCGATCGCCCGGGGCCTGGACTGGCAGGAACCGTTCCGAATCTTCCGGCCCGGGTTCGATCTCACGGCTGAACTGGAACGCCGGGCAGCGGCTGGAAAGCCGGAGTCATTCGGGGAAGAGGACCTCTATCCCGACGCGCGACCGTGTCTCACCGCCTTGAAGGATCAGGGCCTCCTCGTCGGCTTGGCCGGCAACCAGCCGGCTCATGCCGAGGCGAGCCTCCGTGCGCTCGACCTGCCTGTGGATGTGATCGGCACGTCCCACGGTTGGGGCGTGGCGAAGCCGTCACCGGTCTTCTTTGAGAACGTCATTCGTGAAGGCGGTGGCGACGCGTCTTCGATCCTGTACGTCGGCGATCGGCCCGACAACGATGCACGCCCGGCCAAGGAAGCCGGTATGAAGACCTGCCTGATCCGGCGCTCTCCGTGGGGTCATATCCTCGAGATGCCAGCCGTTTCCGAGCAGTGCCTGTTCCGCGTCGACTCCCTGAACGAACTCCCCGCCCTGGTGGCGAAGCACAACGGGAGTGCGTAGATGATGTGCGCGGTGTGTGCTCTCCGGCGGATGCCAATCCGGGTGAACCGGGGCCAACGCGGGTCACCCCGGGCGACCGGCGGTCGCAAACCGGGGTTCGTGTGCTCGAGGTGTGGTCCTGGGCTGCGACAACGGGGGTCCGGGTGACGTGGGCGAACCCGGGTCACTCCCTGCCACCCCAGGTGAACCCCCAGGTCGCTAGACTAGGCCCTCGCGCCCTCGTAGCTCAGGGGATAGAGCATCGGTTTCCTAAACCGTGTGTCGCAGGTTCGATTCCTGCCGGGGGCACCTCGAAGATCAGCAAAAATGGCCTCTGGCCTGCGGATACGCCTCCTCGTCGACTGACCGCCTTGTGCAGCCAGACGCCACCCGAAGCCGCCATTTGCAGCCGTCCGTGCAGAGTGCGTGCAATGATCTTGGGTGCCTGAACGCGACTGTTTGCGCAGGCCGCGGCCGGTAAACGGCGGAGAGGCCGCAGCGTCAGCAACGACCTCTCCCACGCTACCGGCGACCGTCACCTCAGCGCCGCCTCGATCCGCTCGTTCATCCGGCCCCGATCTCCGTCGAGGCACTTTGCGTACACCTTGAGCAGCACGTCCACCGAGTGCCCGGCCCGCTGGGCGACCTCCGGCGCCGGCAGCCCGGCGTTCGACCACAGCGACACCCCGGCGTGCCGCAGGTCGTATGGTCGACCAGCCAGGGGAGAGGCCACCCGGTCCGGGGGCAGGCTCAGCCTTCGGGCCTCCTCCCAGACCCGGTAGTACGGCGATGACGCCACGACGTTGCCCTGCTCGCTGCGGAACAATCGCCCGTCGGCCTCCGCCCCGAACCGATCGATGTGCGCGCGCAGGATCGCCACCAGTTCCGGCGGGATCGGCACCTCCCGCGCCTCCGTCTCGCCCCGGTGCTTGAGCCCCCGGTCGTCATGCACCTGACCGTTGTCGGTGTACCGCTTCCCTGCCGCAGGCCGGGACTTCTCGACCGCCAGCTGTCCCCAACCCGTTGCCGGAAGACGGCAGTCCCGCTCCCGCAGGCTCAGTGCCTCACTCGGCCGCAGCGCCGCGAAGTACAGGCAGGCGTAGAAGCCATCAGGTGCTCACCACGTCGGCCGTTCTTCCCGCGCTGACCGACGTACGTCACCCCGATCAGCAGCTCTCGTGCCGGCGGATGTTCACTACAACCCGCCGGTCGACTTCGCCGACCAATTTCCGCCTGCTTGACCGCACCCGCAGCTTGTCGACCGGGTTGAAGTCCAGTAGTTCCAGCTCCACCGCGTACTGAAGGACGGGCAGGTTCGGCCGGTCGTAGCATTTGATCTTGGCGGTTGGGTGGGACAGGATGTTCCGTCGTGCGCGCGATGTTGACCTTGGCTGATTGTGAAGAGATATCCCGTGGCTTGGCCGAGGGCCTGGAGTACAAGCGGATCGGTGTCCTGATCGGCCGGGACCCGTCGGGTGGTGTCACGGGAGGTCGCCCGGCACGGCGGCCGGACCGGGGTACCGGGCCGCGACGGCTGACACCGGGGCGGGGGTGGCGCGATGTCGGCCGAAGACGTGGGCGGTCGAGCGGGTGCAGGGCCTGCGGGAAGTGGTCCGGGAGCGGTTGCGGCTGGGCTGGTCGCTGGCGTCGATCGCGGGTCGGTTGGTGTTCGACTACCCGGACGATCAGGCTTACCGGGTGTCTCACGAGGCGATCTATCAGTGGGTGTACGCCCAGCCGGTGTCCGCCCTGGCGCGGGAGTTGATTCGGTTGCGCACCGGCCGTACGGCCCGTCGTGGTGGTGCCCGTCCGGCTCCGGCGGCACGGATCCGCGAGCCCCGCTACCTCGATGAACGCCTTGCCGAGGTCGAGGGTCGGCAGGTCCCCGGACATTGGGAGGGTGACCTGGTCATCGGCAAGGCGGGCAAGACTGCGGTGGCGACCCTGGTTGAGCGCACGTCGCGGTTCGTGGTCCTGGTCCCGCTGACCGGCCGGGACGCGTTGACCGTCGGTGACGCGATCATCGCCGCCGCCGGGACACTCCCGCCACAGCTGGCCCGGTCGTTGACCTGGGACTGCGGGGCGGAGATGGCCGGCCACGCGCGGATCACCGCCGCCGGGCTACCGGTGTACTTCGCCCGCCCGCACTCACCCTGGCAACGCGGCAGCAACGAGAACGCCAACCGGATCCTGCGCGAGTACTTCCCCAAGGGCGTCCCGATCACCTCCGACCCCAAATATTTGGCGATGGTGGCTTCCGAGATCAACGATCGACCCCGTAAGATCCACGGTTGGAAGAAGCCCTCCGAGATATTCACCGAACTCGTCGAGGCGAATGCTTCCACCGGCTGAACCCGCCGCCCTCTGCACGGCGACCTACCAGGAAATATCGTTGGTAGACGAGTGCTTGCGCTGACAACCACTCCGGACTGGAACGGGCGCCGAGCGTAGTGCTTGGAAGCAAGAGATCAGGCAGCGGCGAGGCAGCGAGAAGGCAGCGTGATCCTCGATTGCGATCCGTCTTCGATGAGAAGGAGCAACGGCCGGGACTTGCATGGCGAGGCCGTTTGGTACCAGTCGTCAACGGTCGGCGGATTCACTCCGGCTCCCCCCGGCGGGGGTCGTCGCGTTGTTCGGTGAGCGTTCCGCCGTGGTCACCGCAACCCGTTTCGCGTTGAGCGGCTGGTAAGCAGGACTGCCGCCGCAGCGAGAAGGCAGCCCAGGTGACAGACCACGGTGGCGATGAGGAAGGGGAAGTACCACCACCCGTAGAGGTCGTGGGTGTATTGCTGGTGCGCGAGATCGATCGGCCCGACGAGCGGCGTGCAGAGGACGATCACGATGATCAGCGCGGCAGCGGGAAGCGCCATCGCGATGTGCTCGTTGTGGTAGGCCCACCCCCTGAGCAGGTAGCCCAGCGCCGCGGTGGTGAGGAAGAGGGCGGTCAGGGCGCACCCGAGCAGGAACGGCAGCACGGACTGTTCACCGGCCTCGCCGGTGAAGGGGACCGCGCGGCCCTGCGACACCGCCGAGGCGAAGATCTCGTCCATCCGGGCGATCAGCACTCCGGTCACCACCACCGCTGTCCCGGCCAGGGCGGTCGCCAGCCAGACCAGTCCCAGGCCCACGCGGCGGGCACGATGGGTGGGTTGAGGGGACGCCGGTACGGTGACGGGCACCGATCGACGCTAACAGGGCGGTGTGGGGTGCGCGATCACATGCGCTCCGGGTCGACCGCACTTCCTCCGGGCGTTGGTCCGGGCCGATTCCGCTCGTCGCGGGAGCGGGAATCAGCGGGACGTGACATCAGTGGTTGACATCAACAGTGACGGCCAAGGCCGGACGAGCGCGGACGGGTGCTTGCCTCCGACCTGAACGCCGTGGACGTCAGCGGATGCTGCGACCTTTGCCGAAAGCGCCTTGTAAGCGAGCTGTCCGCCGGACCCTTGCAAGCGATGTGCGAGCGACGCCACTGCCGAAACGTTCTCATCAGGATCAAGGGGCCGCGCAAGCGCGGCCCGCCCGCCGCACTCGGCCTGCTGGCGGCCTCCGGCCGGCATCGGCCGGCGCGGCGGGCAACCTTCAGGCTCCGATGGTCACGTCCGAGGTTCGATGATCGCGGCTTCGATGCGCAGCCCGACTCCTGCGGCGACGAGGAAGCCCGCGAGGATGTGCGGCTCGGTCGTACCGGTGTCGGTCGACAGGGTGATTGCCGAGACCAGGAGGCCGGCGACGAGGGCCACGTTTCCGAGCGCGCGAGCCGTCGATGCGCGCCTTGAAAGAGGGTTCACCCGGCGGACCGTACCGAAGATCTGGTGTCGGCGCTGTCGGGACTTGTGCCCGATCAGCGGTGGGACGATCGCCTGGGTGGTCGGCCAGCTCCCAGGCCGGGGCGATCGGCTGCCGCGCCGCTTTGCGGCTTGCCACCGGGTGCGGGACCAGGCCGCGGAATGCCGGCGTCACGCGAAGCCGCCCCGGCCTGAGGGGCCGGGGCGGAAAGCCGTACGACGCCGGACAGCCGCGACCAGGGTTGCCGAAAGCTAGGAGACGTCGAAGAGCCGGAGGCCGTCGTACTCGGCGAAGTCGGCGTAGTCCTTGCCGTTGAAGGTCGCCAGCGGTAGCCGGTCGACGAGGCAGCAGGCCGCGATCCAGGAGTCATTCGTCGGTCGGGGCCGCCCGCGATGCTGCGCCCGCGCCTGAAGGTGCCCCCAGGTTGTCGCCACCGCCTCGTCGTAGGGCAGCAGCACGACGCCTGACCGCCACTGCGCAAGGTCAGCCAGTTTGCGTGGCCCCCAGCTCCGCAGGGCGGTCCACTTGGTCAGCTCCCCGACCGTCACGAAGGTGATGCACAGGGTCTTACCGGCCAGGCGGGCACGAAGGCGGTCAGGCAGCCTTCCGCGAAGGATCGCCGACGCTACGTCGGTGTCCAGGACGACCAGGCTCACGCGGCGCCAGCTCGGCGGGAGGCGTAGAGGTCGGCGAGGAAGTCGTCCAGCTCGTCGTCCGACTCGAAGAGGTTGGGCCGGGCCAGGTCGTCGACGGAGGCGACTGGCCGGATGCCCTGACGACGCGCCAGCTCCTCAGCCGGTACGTGCTCAGCGGTCGGCCACTCGGGCATCTGCTCAGCGCTACTCGACGTCACAGCTCACCTCCTGCGTCTCGGACCGTCGTCTATTCTCGCACCTCTAACATCGAGACGCCCGCACGTCACCGCCAGCCGTCAGCACCCCCGCTCGTCGTGCAGAGTCCGTGCAACGATCTTGCTCGGTGCGCGAGGTAGTTGACCCGCAGGACCAGGTCAAGGCCCCTACTCGCCAACTCGCCTCAGTCGCCTTCCTGAACCGTGTGTCGCAGGTTCGAATCCTGCCGGGGGCACCTCAAAGATCAGCAGAAACGGCCGCTGGCCAGCGGATACTCCATCGCATCGATGGGCTGTCCTGTGCAGTGATGTGCCGCCCGAAGTCGCCGTTTGTGCCTGTCTACGGACTATTCACGAATTGATCTTGAATGGGGGTGCGGAGTGTTTCCGCGGCTCAAGTGAGCCTAAGCGCTGGGGATGCCTGGTGGAAGCTTCGGCTTCACGTTCTGTTGTCGTTGCCTTCCTCAAGGTCGTCAGCGGGCAGGTCATAGAGCCCCATGTCAAGACTCTCTGCCGTCATGCGTTGAAGCAACTGCCGCCGCTCTTGCCGCCGCTGCTCTTGGTACTTCAGCACGTCGGCGAGTTTGATGCGGCGGTTACTGTTGGGCCGCTCACTGGCGCTGTCGACCCTGGCGGGGTAGAAACAAGCTCTTCCCTGTTACGTCACTCCGACTGCCCGCCGCATCGACGAGAGAGCGCTCTCAGGCGCGCGGGCGGCCATCACCGACAGGTAGGCCGATGACATCCCACCTCCAACCGTCCCGTCGCCAACTCCTCGCCCTCGCCGCCACCGCCGCCGCGGTCGGTCTCGCCCCCACGCCCGCCCTCGCCGCGCCGGCGCGCCCCGAGCACCGGGAGGACGAGCCCGACTTCGGCCCGAACGTCTTCGTCTTCGACCCGAGTACCCCGATCGCAGAGATCCAGTCCATGGTGGACCTGCTGTTCACCCGCCAGGAACACAACGAGATGGGCACCGACCGGTACGCGGTGCTCTTCAAGCCCGGCCGCTACGAGGTGAACGCTCGGCTGGGCTACTACATGACCGTGGCCGGCCTGGGTGAGCACCCGGACGACGTGGAGATCCACGGTGCGGTACGCGTCGTCGGCCAGCCCGACCCGAGCTCCCCGGCCGGCATCTCCGCGCTGACCAACTTCTGGCGCTCGGCGGAGAACCTCTCCATCGCCCCCACCGACTGGTCGAACCAGTGGGCCGTCTCCCAGGCGTCGCCGATGCGCCGGGTGCACGTCAAGGGAATCCTCTGGCTGGAGCCGGGCAACGGTGGCTACTCCAGCGGCGGCTTCATCGCCGACTCGAAGGTGGACGGCATCACCATCAACGGCTCCCAGCAGCAGTGGCTCACCCGGGACAGCGAGCTCGGCGGCGACTGGACCAACGGGGTCTGGAACCAGGTTTTCTCCGGCGTGCTCGGCGCGCCCGCCCAGGGCTTCCCGAACCCGCCGTACACCACGCTGCCGACCAGCCCGGTGACCAGGGAGAAGCCGTACCTCTTCGTGGACGCCGCCGGCCGCTGGCGGGTCGCCGTGCCGGGCCTGCGCCGCGACACCGCCGGCACCAGCTGGGCGGCCGGCGGCGGGACGCCCCGCTCGCTGCCGCTGCACGACTTCTTCATCGCCCGCCCGAGCCACGACGCCCAGCGGATCAACCGGGAGCTGGCGCGCGGCAAGCACCTGCTGCTCACCCCGGGCGTCTACCGTCTGGACCGCGCGCTGCGGGTCATTCACCCGGGCACCGTGGTGCTCGGCCTCGGCATGCCGAGCCTCGCCCCGACCGGCGGCGACGCCGCGCTGCGGGTAGCCGACGTCGACGGCGTACGCATCGCTGGCATTCTGGTCGACGCCGGCCAGCCGGAGTCGGAGGTGCTGGTCCAGATCGGCCACCGGCACTCCCGCCGCAACCACGACCACGATCCGATCTCGGTGCAGGACGTCTTCTTCCGCATCGGCGGCCCCTGGCTCGGCCGGGCCCGGACCAGCCTGGTGGTGGAGAGCAACCACACGCTGATCGACAACGTCTGGGCCTGGCGCGGCGACCACGGCAACGGCATTGGCTGGACGGCCAACACCGCCGGCGCCGGCGTGATCGTCAACGGCGACGACGTGACCGCGTACGGGCTCTTCGTGGAGCACTACCAGCGCTACCAGACCATCTGGAACGGCGAACGCGGCCGGACGATCTTCTACCAGAGCGAGCTGCCCTACGACCCGCCGAGCCAGGCCGCCTGGACCAGCCCCACCGGCCGCGGTTGGGCGTCCTACAAGGTCGGCGACCGGGTATGCGAGCACGAGGCGTGGGGGTTGGGCGTCTACTCCTACTTCAACCAGGGCGTGGACATCCGCTGCGACCGGGCGATCGAGGCCCCCCGCCGTGTCGGGGTCCGCTTCCACGACATGGTCACCGTCTTCCTCGACGGCAACGGTGGCATCGAGAAGACCATCAACGAGGTCGGCACCCCGGTCGTCGGCAGCTACGGCACCAGCCCGGTGGTCAGCTACCCGTGACGACGGCGCGCGGGTGACTGCGGGCCGGCGCCCACCCGGCGTCGGCGATCAACACCCGGTGATTTCGTCGACCTGCCCTGACCCGATGCGCGGACTGCGGCCGGCGGGGGACCATCCCGCCGGCCGCAGTTCGTCGCCCGCCGGTCAGCCGGCGAGCTGGTCCACGCGGGCGATCACCTGGTCGATCAGGCCGTAGTCGCGGGCCTGCTCGGCGGTGAACCAGCGGTCCCGGTCCCAGTCGCGCTGGATCTCCTCCAGCGTGCGACCACTGTGCTGGGCGATCAGCTCCTGCATGGTCCGCTTCACGTGCAGCATGTTCTCGGCCTGGATGGTGATGTCGGCTGCGGTGCCGCCCATCCCCCCGGAGGGCTGGTGCATCATGATTCGCGAGTGGGGGAGCGCGAAGCGCTTGCCCGCCGCGCCGGCGCAGAGCAGGAACTGCCCCATCGACCCGGCGAACCCGAGAGCCAGCGTGGCCACGTCGTTCTTCACGTACCGCATGGTGTCGTAGACGGCCATGCCCGCGCTCACCGAGCCGCCCGGCGAGTTGATGTAGAGGAAGATGTCCTGCTCGCTGTCCTCGGCGGCGAGCAGCAGGATCTGCGCACAGATCTGGTTCGCCGTGGCGTCGGTGACCTCGGTGCCCAGGAAGACGATCCGTTCCCGCAGCAGCCGCTCGAACACCTGGTCACCGAAGGTCGGCTGACCGCCGTCCAGCATGCGCACGTTGTACCCGATCATCGCGACCGCCCTCCAGACTGCTGCCGGCGGGCGTACCGCCCGGGAACCGGCGTCTCCAGCCTGCGCCCGGCGCTGGTCGCGGCCCCAGGGTTTCTGCGGGCGGCAGATCCGCCGACGGCAGAACCGGGCCGGCCTACACCGCGGTCAGCCGCCGCCGGCCCGCCCGGGCCCGTCGGCGGGCCAGCAGTCGGGAGGTACGCGGGCCGGGGTGCCCGGCCGGCGCGGAGGTGATCAACCGGACCCGCAGGCCCACCCCGCCGACGGTCGACCCGACGGGCGACGCCGGACCGCCGACGTGCAGGATCGGCCCGCCCAGCCGCAGCACCGGCCCGGCCGCGTGCCGGAATGGGGTCGGGGCGGCGGACACGGGCGGCGTCGCCCCGGCCGGGTGGAAGCCGATGCGGACCGTCGGGCCGGTGTCGTCACGCGCGGACGGCACCCGCTCCAGCCGGGCCAGGGCCGCCCGAGGCGCGGCGGGAATACGCCGCTCGACCCGGCGCAGGTCGTCGCGCGCCTCTTCGAGCAGGTCGGACAGGCGGATGCCGAGGGCACGGCAGATCGCGGCGAGCACCTCCGAGGAGGCCTCCTTGCGCCCGCGCTCCACCTCGGAGAGGTAGGGCAGCGACACCCCGGCCGCCTCGGCGACCTCGCGCAGGGTGCGGCCCTGCCCCAGCCGTACCCGGCGCAGCACTCCGCCGATCACCCGTCGCAGCAACGACATCCGGGCCTCCTCGCGGTCGGCGTCTGTGGAACTTCCCCCCATCATGCCCGGCGCCGTCCCCGCGCACCCGCCCGGTTCGCCACCCCGGCGTGCGGGTCACCGCCCAACCGCTATGTTGTGGGCGTGCAGGCGACCCAGGGGGAGCAGGACCAACGGTGATCCATTTCCCGGCGCAGCGGCGCGGCCCGCTGAGCACGTTGAGCCTCCGCCTGGCCGCCGCCGTGGCTCTGGTGGTCATCACCATCGCGGTGGTCTACCTCGACCGGAACGGCTACCGCGACGTCAACGAGGACGGGTTGACCCTGCTCGACTGTGCCTACTACACGGTGGTCACCCTCTCAACGACCGGGTACGGCGACATCACCCCGTTCTCGCCGTCGGCCCGGCTGGTCAACGTCCTGTTCATCACCCCCGCCCGGGTGGTCTTCCTGATCATCCTGGTCGGCACCACCCTGGAAGTCCTGACCGACCAGTACCGGACCGGCCGTCGTCTGGTGCGGTGGAGGAGAACCGTGAAGGACCACGTCATCATCTGCGGCTACGGCACCAAGGGCCGCAGCGCGGTCTCCGCCCTGCTGGAAAACGGCCTGGACAAGTCCCGGATCGTGGTGGTGGAGCGCAGCGGCACCGCGCTGCGGCAGGCCACCTCCGCCGGGCTGGTCGCCATTGAGGGCTCCGCCACCCGCTCGTCGGTGCTGGAGGAGGCGCACGTCCGCAACGCCAAGGCGGTGATCATCGCGACCGACAGCGACGACGCGTCGGTGCTGGTGGCGCTCACCGCGCGGCAGCTCACCGCCGGTCAGGTCCGGATCATCGCGGCGGTCCGGGAGGCGGAGAACGCCCCGCTGCTGCGGCAGAGCGGCGCCCACCACGTGATCGTCTCCTCGGCCACCGCCGGCCGGCTGCTGGGGCTCTCCACCTCGGCGCCGCCGCTGATCGACGTGGTGGAGGACCTGCTCACCCCCGGCCAGGGCATGGCGCTGGCGATGCGCTCGGCCGACCGGCACGAGGTCGGCAAGTCGCCGCGCGAGCTGGAGTCCCTGGTCATCGCGCTGGTCCGCCGCGGCAAGGTGGTCACCCTCGCGGACAAGGCCGCCGCGGTGATCGAGACCGGCGACATGCTCGTCCACGTCCGCGACGACCGCCCGACCGCCGGCACCCCCGCTCTCTGACCCGCCCTTGCCCAGCCCGGGCCATGTGTCCAGGTCGGGCCCGGTGACGAACCCGTCCACCGACATCGAGATGTCCACCTCAACAATTGCGCCCGGAGGTGGGCCTTCTCGCCGCGATGGACGTGTTCGAGGCGCCCGGCCTGTTCGCCGCGTTCGGCCTTCCGGCGAGCCTGGACCACCAGGGTCTGTCTCCCGGGTCGAAGGTCCAGGAGACAGCTACCTAGCGGATCGTCCAGGTGTCGCCGCTGGCCAGGAGGCCGGCGAGCTGCTGCTCCGGGGTCTCGGTGACCTTCGCCTTCGCCGTCGCCACCTGCTCCTGCACCACGCTGTCGTACGACGGGCGGTCGACCGAGCGGAACACGCCGATCGGGGTGTTGCGCAGGTCGAGCCCGGGCAGCCGGGACAGCGCGAAAGCGTACGCCGGGTCGGTGACGCCTGCGTCGTGCACCACGATGTCCTCGGCCGGGGTGGCCCCGGTCTCCCGGACCTCCAGCCCGAAGCCGCCCGGCGGGTGGACGACGCAGAACTGCCCGTCCCTGCCGAACGTGATCGGCTGCCCGTGCTCCAGCCGGATCAGGTAGTCGTCCCGGGTGGCCGGCTCCTTGAGCTGGTCGAACGCGCCGTCGTTGAAGATGTTGCAGTTCTGGTAGATCTCCACGAAAGCAGAGCCCTGGTGTTCGGCGGCGGCCCGCAGCACCGACTGGAGGTGCTTGCGGTCGGAGTCGATGGTCCGGCCGACGAAGGTGGCCTCCGCGCCCAGCGCCAGCGACAGCGGGTTGAACGGGGCGTCCGCCGAGCCGACCGGGGTCGACTTGGTGATCTTGCCGACCTCGGAGGTCGGCGAGTACTGCCCCTTGGTCAGGCCGTAGATCCGGTTGTTGAACAGCAGGATCTTGAGGTTGACGTTGCGGCGCAGCGCGTGGATCAGGTGGTTGCCGCCGATCGACAGAGCGTCGCCGTCGCCGGTGACCACCCAGACCGACAGGTCCGGCCGGGTGACCGACAGACCGGTGGCGATCGCCGGGGCACGGCCGTGGATCGAGTGCATCCCGTAGGTGTTCAGGTAGTACGGGAAGCGCGACGAGCAGCCGATCCCGGAGACGAAGACGGTGTTCTCCCGCGGGATGTTCAGCTCCGGCATGAACTGCTGGATGGCCGCCAGGATCGCGTAGTCACCGCAGCCGGGGCACCAGCGCACCTCCTGGTCGGACTTGAAGTCCTTGGCGGTGAGCTTCAGGGCGACGGGCTCAGACATTCTTCAGGACCTCTTCCAGCGTCGTCTCCAGCTCGGCGGCGGTGAACGGCAGGCCGCGGACCTGGTTGTAGCCGATCGCGTCGACCAGGTACTTGGCCCGGATCACGTGGGCGAGCTGGCCGAGGTTCATCTCGGGGATGACCACCCGGTCGTAGGAGCGCAGCACCTCGCCGAGGTTGGCCGGCATCGGCGCCAGGTGGCGCAGGTGCGCCTGCGCGATCGACAGGCCGCGCTGGCGCAGGCCCCGGCAGGCCGCGCCGATCGGCCCGTACGTCGAGCCCCAGCCGAGCACCAGCACCCGGGCGTCGCCGTCCGGGTCCTCCACCTCTACGTCCGGCACCGGGATCGTCTCGATCCGGGCCGCCCGGGTCCGCACCATGAAGTCGTGGTTCGCCGGGTCGTACGAGATGTCGCCGGTCTTGTCGGCCTTCTCCAGGCCGCCGATGCGGTGCTCCAGCCCCGGCGTGCCCGGGATGGCCCACGGCCTGGCCAGGGTCTCCGGGTCGCGCAGGTAGGGCAGGAAGGTGGTGCCGTCCTCGCCGTTGGGCGTGGTGGCGAACTCGACCCGCAGGTCGGGCAGCGACTCCACGTCGGGCAGCAGCCACGGCTCGGAGCCGTTGGCGACGTAGTTGTCCGACAGCAGGATCACCGGGGTGCGGTAGGTCAGCGCGATCCGGGCCGCCTCCAGCGCCGCGTGGAAGCAGTCGGCCGGCGACTTCGGCGCGATCACCGCGACCGGGGCCTCACCGTGTCGGCCGTGCAGCGCCATGTTCAGGTCGGCCTGCTCGGTCTTGGTGGGCATGCCGGTGGACGGCCCGGCTCGCTGCACGTCGACGATGACCAGCGGCAGCTCCAGCGCCACCGCGAGGGAGATCGTCTCGCTCTTGAGCGCCACGCCCGGGCCGCTGGTGGTGGTGACGCCGAGCGAGCCGCCGTACGAGGCGCCCAGCGCGGCGCCGACCGCGGCGATCTCGTCCTCGGCCTGCATGGTGACCACGCCGAACCGCTTGTGCTTGCTCAGCTCGTGCAGGATGTCCGAGGCCGGGGTGATCGGGTACGCCCCGAGGAACACCGGCAGCCCGGAGCGGACGCCGGCGGCCACCAGGCCGAGGGAGAGCGCCGCGTTGCCGGTGATGTTCCGGTAGGTGCCCGGCAGCATCTTCGCCGGCTTCACCTCGTACCGGACGGAGAAGGAGTCGGTCGTCTCACCGAAGTTCCAGCCGGCCCGGAAGGCGGCCACGTTCGCGGCGACCAGCTCCGGGCGGGCGGCGAACTTGCGCTCCAAAAAGCGCAGCGTCGAGGAGTACGGCCGGGAGTACATCCAGGAGAGCAGGCCCAGGGCGAACATGTTCTTCGCCCGCTCGGCGTCCTTCTTGGACACCGCCTGCTCGGCGAGCGCGCCGACCGTCATCGACGTCAGCGCCACCGGGTGCACCACGTAGCCGGCGAGCGAGTCGTCGTCCAGCGGGCTGGCCTGGTAGCCCACCTTGGCCAGGTTGCGCTTGGTGAACTCGTCGGTGTTGACGATGATGTCCGCGCCGCGGGGCAGGTCGGCCAGGTTGGCCTTGAGTGCCGCCGGGTTCATCGCCACCAGCACGTTCGGCGCGTCGCCGGGGGTGAGGATGTCGTAGTCGGCAAAGTGCACCTGGAAGCTCGACACTCCGGGCAGCGTGCCTGCGGGTGCCCGGATCTCGGCCGGGAAGTTGGGCAACGTGGAGATGTCGTTGCCCAGCTGCGCCGTCTCCGAGGTGAACCGGTCGCCGGTCAACTGCATGCCGTCGCCGGAGTCGCCGGCGAACCGGATGACCACCCGGTCCAGTTGACGGATCTGCTTGGTCACGCCTGCACCTCGCTTCGCTCAGCCCCGTCGCACGGGCGGCTGAACCTGATGGTGACCCCGCCTTGCCCCGCCACGTGACCTCCTTGACGCGCCGCTGCGCCGATCCACCCGTGGCTGGTCCGGCCCGCTGTCGTTTCTCACCCAGAGCCTACGTCGAGCCGTTAGGGCATCCTTGGTGGAGGTCCGACGAGTGGGACCAAATCCGAAGGCCGTTCATCCGGCTATGAGCCGTTTCGGGATGACTGCCGTAATCGAGATCACTGCCGACGGCCCTTACCGGGGCCCGTCCGCTCAGTCGGATGCCGGGTTCGCCGGCGGGCTGGCCGCGGTACACCCGGAGGGCGGACCGATCCGCCACCGGTCCGCCCAGCCGGCGCCGTGCAGAGGTGGTGGCCGGCAACAGTTGCCGGACGGCACTAGTCCCACCGGGAAGCAAATCCGTAACGTGTGCGGTGCGGCTCCCGATCCGGTCGGCCGGGGTCCGCGCCCGGTAGGCTGACCCACCGTGACCGGTTACCTGGGCTCCTACGCGACGCTCGGGCTCCTGCTGCTCGCCAGTGCTCTCTTCTTCGTTGCGGCGTTCTCGGCCAACCGGGTGTTACGTCCTAGCCGTCCGGCTGATCCTTGGGGTAAGCGGACCAGCTATGAGTGCGGCCTCGACCCGGTCGGCGGGGACTGGGCGCAGATGCAGATCCGCTACTACGTCTACGCGTACCTCTACGTGCTCTTCGCGGTCGAGGCGGTCTTCCTCTTCCCCTGGGCGCTGGTCTTCGACCGCCCCGGCTTCGGCCTGCTCACGGTCGCCGAGATGGGCATCTTCGTGGCCGTGGTGGCGCTCGGCATCCTCTACGCCTGGCGCAAGAACATCCTCCGCTGGACCTGACACCCCTCCCCGTGCGAGGGAACGGGTCAGGCGAGGCCGCGGCGAGTGCGGGTCGGGGGGCGGTCGCCGCGGATCGAGGCGACCATGTCCAGCACCCGGCGGGTGGGACGGACCTGATGGGCGCGGAAGACCCGGGCGCCGAGCCACGCCGAGACAGCGGTCGCGGCGAGGGTGCCCTCCAGGCGCTCCGGCACCGGCAGGTCCAGCGTCTCGCCGATGAAGTCCTTGTTCGACAGCGCCACCAGCAGCGGCCAGCCCGTGTCGGTCAACTCGTCGAGCCGTCGGGTGATCTCCAGCGAGTGCCGGGTGTTCTTGCCGAAGTCGTGCGCCGGGTCGATCAGGATGCCGTCGGGGCGTACCCCCAGGGCCACCGCACGCTCGGCGAGCCCGGTCACCGTCGTGACCACGTCGGCGACCACGTCGTCGAAGGCGGCCCGGTGCGGCCGGGTACGCGGGGCCAGCCCGCCGGCGTGCGAGCAGACCAACCCGGCCCCGGTCCGCGCCGCCACCCGGGCGAGCGCCGGGTCGGCGCCGGACCAGGTGTCGTTGAGCAGGTCCGCGCCCGCCGCCACCGCCTCCACCGCCACCTCGGCCCGCCAGGTGTCGATCGAGATCACCACGTCGGGGAAGGCGGCCCGGACGGCGGCGATGGTGTCCACCGTCCGCCGGATCTCCTCGGCGACGTCGACCTCGTCGCCGGGGCCGGCCTTGACCCCGCCGATGTCGATGATCTCCGCGCCCTCGGTCACCGCGCGCTCCACCGCGCGCAACGCGCTGTCCTCGGCGAAGGTCGCGCCCCGGTCGAAGAACGAGTCCGGTGTGCGGTTCACGATCGCCATCACCACCAGATCGCCCGGTGCGAACGTCCGCCCACCGAGCCGCAGCGCCCCGGCCATCCCGCCTCCCGCCCGTCGCCGGCCGGGTCAGCCGGCCGCTGACGACGCTATCCGGTCGGCCGGCACGCCGCCGGGCGGGGACGTCACCAGAGGATCCACGCGCTTGCGGTGGTTGGGGTCGCTCGGGGGGCGGTCGCCGTGCCACGATCTGTCCATGGCTCAGGTCTTGCTCGTACTGGTCATCGCATTGACCGTGGCGGCGGTGGTGTTCGGGGTGACCGTGCTGGTCTCCGGGCGGGATGCCGGCCTGGCGCCGGCCGAGCCGGACGGCCAGGCCGTACCGCTGCCCGGCACCCGCCCGCTGCGCGAGGCGGACGTCGGCGAGGTCCGCTTCGACACCGCGCTGCGGGGCTACCGGATGGCCCAGGTCGACCAGGCGATGCGCCGGGCCGCCTACGACATCGGCTACAAGGCCGAGCTGATCGGGGTGCTGGAGGCCGAGGTCGCGGCGCTGCGCGAGGGCCGGGTGGCCGACGCGGACGCGCTGCGCGGGGCCCGCGAGGCGGCGGCGGGCAGCCCCCCGGCCGCCCACACCACCCCCGGGTACGCCGGCCCCGCCGCGACCCCGGCGGACGGGACGGCCGACGCGCCGCGCGACGTGCAGGTGGCCGCGGCGGATGCCGACGGCCCGTCGACCACGCAGGACGAGATCCGGCCGTCCGACGCCGACCTGCCGCCGGCCGACGCCGCCCACCGGCCGGACCCGCGCGACGCCGACGCCGCGCCGGCCCTGCGCGGCACCGCCGTGCACACCGACGCCCGATCCGACGTCGCCGACGGCGGCGACCCGGACGCCGGCCCGGCCGGCGGGCGGCCCGGCGACAGGGTCCGCTCGGAGCCGTTGTGACCGGCCCGGAGCGCGCGGACGACCTGCGTGAGGCGGCGCAGCCCGGCGCCGGCGAGTTCACCGCCACGGTGATCGTGGACGCCCCCGCCGACCGGGTCTTCACCGCGCTCACCGACTGGGAGCGGCAGTCCGACTGGATCCCGTTCACCACCGTCCGCGTCGTCGAGGGCGACGGCGGGGAGGGCACCCTGGTCGAGGCGGTCACCGCGCTCGGGCCGGCGGTGCTGCGCGACGAGATGCGGGTGGTGCGGGTCGACGCGCCGTACGAGGTCGGCGTCGTGCACTGCGGCAGGCTGCTGCGCGGCCCCGGGGTGCTGCGCTGCACCCCGCTGGCCCGGGACCGCACCCAGGTGGTCTGGCACGAGTGGTTCCACCTGCCCGGCGGGGCGGCCGGCCGGATGGCGTGGCCGCTGCTCTGGCCGGGTTCCAAGGCGGGCCTGACCCTGGCGTTGAAGAGGTTCGCCCGGCTGGTCGAGCAGGGCCGGTTGCCCTGACCCCGCCGCGCTGTCGGGGCCCTGCCATAGCGTGTACGCCGTGACTGACCTGGTGACCGGCCCCGACGGGCTGACCCGCTGCGCCTGGGGGACGAGCACCCCGGACTACGCCGCCTACCACGACGCGGAGTGGGGTCGGCCGCTGCGCGGCGACGACGCGCTCTACGAACGGCTGACGCTGGAGGCGTTCCAGTCCGGCCTGTCCTGGCTGACCATCCTGCGCAAGCGGCCCGCGTTCCGGCTGGCCTTCGACGAGTTCCGCATCGAGCGGGTCGCCGGCTACGGCGAGGCCGACGTGACCCGGCTGCTCGCCGACGCGGGGATCGTCCGCAACCGCGCCAAGATCGAGGCGGCGGTGGCCAACGCGCGGGCCGCGCTGGAGCTGCCCGACGGGCTCTCCGCGCTGCTCTGGTCGTACGCCCCGCCGCCCCGGGCGGCACGGCCGGAGTCGTTCGCCCAGGTACCCGCCCTGACGCGGGAGTCCACCGCGCTGGCCAAGGCGCTCAAGAAGCGCGGCTTCCGCTTCGTCGGCCCCACCACGGCGTACGCGCTGATGCAGGCCACCGGCATGGTCGACGACCACCTCGCCGGCTGCCACGTGGTCGCCGCCGGGGCGGCCCGTGATTCGATTGGGGCATGACCGCAACCGACCACCGCACCGGCGGGACGACCGACGTCGGCGGGCGGGCGGAGAGCGCCTGGGCGGTGCTCCTGCCGGCCGGCCGCCTCAACGCCGAGCGCCTCGTCCACCACGACACCCTGGAGCTGCCCGCCCCGGCCGGGCAGCCCCGGCCGCGCACCGGTGACCCGGTGGCGGTGCTGGTGGACGAGCCGCCCCGGCTGGTGGCCCTGGGCCGGGTCGCCCGCGTGGGCGAGGGCACGCTGGTGGTGACGTACACCCGGCGGGCCTTCGACGAGCCGGCGCCGGCCGACCAGGTGCGGATCGCCGGGCCGGTCAGCCCGCTGGACGCCGGGGTCTACCGCGAGCTGGCCGATCGGCTCGGCCCGCCGCCGCTGCGCCGCACCTGGCTGGTCAGCCTGGACCTCCCGATCGAGGCGGACTCCCGGGCCGAGGCGGTCCGGCTCTTCTGGTCGTACGTGCAGGAGCTGGGCCCGGCCGAGCTGCCCGCGTTCGTCTCCCCCTCCGGCGACGAGCTGGCCATGCAGGCGTTCGTGCTGGGCGTCGAGGCCAACCAGGACCCGGAGGAGGACGACTAGCCCGCACCCCGCCGGGTAAGGGCAGCCCGGCGAGCGCCGGCGGCCGGCCGGCCCGGGTGGGGGAGGGTCGATGCGGTTCCAGGACAGGGTCGCGTTCGTCACCGGCGGCGCCTCCGGGCTGGGCGAGGCCGCCGCCCGACGCTTCGCGGCGGAAGGCGCCCGGCTGGTGATCGCCGACATCGACGCCGAGGGCGCCCAGCGGGTCGCCGGCAGCCTCCCCGATGCGGTGGCGGTCACCGTCGACACCGGCGACGCCGCCGCCGTCGAGCGGGGCGTCGCGGAGGCGATGGGGCGCTACGGCCGGATCGACGTCATCTTCAACAACGCCGGCATCGACGGCCGGCAGCAGCCGCTGCACGAGATGGACGTGGCGAACTGGCAGCAGGTCCGCCGGGTCAACGGCGACGGCGTCTTCCACGTGCTCCGGTACGGCATCGAGGCGATGCTGCGCGGCGGCGGGGGCGCGATCGTCAACACCTCGTCCACGACCGGGCTGGCCGCCCAGGAGAACATCTCCCCGTACACGTTCACCAAGGCCGGCATCGTCGGCCTGACCCGGTCGGCGGCGGTGGAGTACGCGGCCCGCGGCATCCGGGTCAACGCCATCGCCCCCACGGTGGTGATGACCCCGTTGGTGGCGCACTTCATCGACAGCGCGCCCGATCCGGGCGAGATGCGGGCCCGGATGGAGTCGTTCAACCCGAAGCCCGGCATCCCCACCCCGGACGACGTCGCCGGGGTGGTGGTCTTTCTCTGCTCCGACGACGCGGCCTGGATCACCGGCCACACCATCCCGATCGACGGCGGCTACACCGCCCGCTGACCCCCCAAGGGGAGCCACTCCTCGTCGATCAGGCGGTGGACGGCGGTGTGGATCTCCTCGACCACCGCCAACCTCATGATCGGCAGGGGTCAGTGGCCCTCGAAGGTGGGCCTGCGCTTCTCGACGAAGGCCATCGTGGCGGCCTTGTGGTCGGCGGTGGCGCCGCAGATCGCCTGGGCCTGTGCCTCGGCGGCGAGAGCGTCGGCGAGGGTGCCGGCGTCGGCGATGGAGAGCTGGCGCTTGATCGCCCCGTACGCGACGGTCGGGCCGGCGGCGAGCCGGGCGGCCAGCTCCTGCGCGGTCGGCAGCACCTGCTCGTCGTCGTCGACCAACGTGGTGAGCAGGCCCAGCCGGCAGGCCTCCTCGGCGCCGACCGGCTCGGCGAGCATCAGCAGCTCGACGGCCTTGGCGTGGCCGACCAGCCGGGGCAGCGTCCAGGAGGCGCCGGTGTCGGCGGCCAGCCCCACCCCGGCGAAGGCCATCAGGAACTTCGTCTTCGGGCCGCCGACCCGGAAGTCGGCGAGGAACGCCAGCGAGGCACCCGCCCCGGCGGCCATCCCGCGCACCGCGGCCACCACCGGCTTGGGCAGGCTGGCCAGCCGGGCGGCGATCGGGTTGTAGTGCGCCCGCACGGTGTCCAGCGGGTTCGTGGTGGTCGACTGGAGGGTCTGCACGTGCTCGCGGAGGTCCTGGCCGGCGCTGAACTGTCCGCCCGCACCGGCCAGCACCACGGCCCGGCAGGAGCGGTCGGCTTCCAGCTCGGTCAGGGTGTCCCGGAGCGCCTCCTTGAGCGCCACGTCGAGCGAGTTCATCGCCGTGGGGCGGTTCAGCGTCAGGGTGACCACGGCGTCGGTGCGGTCGACGAGCAGCGGCTCGGTCACGTTTCTAACGACCCTTCTGTCGGGCGGTGCGGTTGCTGGCGTCGAGGCACTGCTCGACGTACCGGTCGGCGGCCGGCCGCAGCCGGGCCGCGTGCCGGTCGAAGAAGCTGGCTGCGGCGGTGCCCGGCCAGCGCTCCGGGAGCAGCGCCGGGGGCAGCTGCGGGTCCCGGAAGAGGAAGGTACGCCACGCGTGCACCAGCCGGAACCGGGCCGCGTACGCCTCCTCGTCGCCGCTGCGCACGGTCACCCCGGCCAGCAGCGGCCGCTGCTTGGCGACGAACTGCTCGTACGCGCGCCCGACCTCGGTGAGGTCCCAGGCCCGGCGGACCACCCCCATCGCGCCCGGCGTGCCGGCGGCGTGCGCGGCGGTGAACCGCTCGTAACGCACCCCCGCCTCCGCCAGGAGCATGTCCACGTCCTCGCTCGCCCGGGTCGCCACCCAGGTGTGCTCGTCGAGCGTGCCGTAGCCCCGGAAGCTCAGGTTGACGGCGAGGCGCTGCCGGTCCCGGCGGGCCGTCGGGGTCTGGAGCACCAGCAGGTCGAACCGGCCGTCCCAGGTGACCCGGCCGGTGCGGTAGATCCGGACGGCCGCCTCGTCGAGTCGTCGGGCGGCCTTCGGCGTGATCGAATATCCCGGCCCGGTCGCCATCCGCAGTGGGTCGAGCCAGCCCTGGCGGACCATCCGGGAGACCGCGGTGCGCACGGCCGGGGGTGCGATCCCGAGCGGCGCCAGCAGCTTGACCAGGGCGGCGACCGGTGCGCGGCCACCCCTCGGCCGGAGGTAGTCGCCGTACAGGTCGAAGAGTGCCGACCGTGCCTGCATGACCGCACATTGTGACAGGCCTTCTCAAGATAAGCTAGATGCTGTTACATCAATGCTGCCTCGGTTTGGGTCCGGCGGTGTTCATCAGGGAAAATCGTTGTCGACACCCCCGCGTACCTTGCGGGTGGTCGTGACGAAGTGGCTGTGGGGCAACCCACCGACCCTGATACAGGTCTGAGGGGAGACAACATGGCGGCGATGAAGCCGCGGACGGGCGACGGTCCGCTGGAAGTCACCAAGGAGGGCCGGGGCATCGTCATGCGGGTCCCGCTGGAGGGCGGTGGCCGGCTCGTCGTCGAGATGACCCCCGACGAGGCCAACGCGCTCGGTGACGCGCTGAAGGCGGCCGCCGGCTGATCGACCGACAAGCCGCGCGGCGACGCGCGGGTGGTTCGTCGTATCCCTGAGCCACCGGTCACACCGGTGGCTCAGGGTCTTCACCTGTCGTACGCGGGGCGTCCAGGCCCCGCACCACGATCCTTCCCGGAGGTACGGTCCAGCGTGCTCGCCATCCGCCTGTCAGTCGGTCCGGACCGGCTCGACACCCTCGTCCTGCCCGTCCGCGCCGCGGCTGCGACCGACGGGGGCGACACCCCGGCGACGCTGGCCCCGACCGGGCCGGCCCTGCCCGACGAGGTGCTGGCGGAGGCGACCGCCCTGCTGCCGGCCACCCGGCTGACCGGCCGGGCCGGTGAGACGTACACGCACCTGCGCCCGTCCCGCACCCCCGGCCGGCTGCTGCTGCTCGGCGTCGGCGACGGGGCCGACCGGGCCTGGCGGGCCGCCGGAGCGGCCCTGACCCGGGCCGGCAAGGATGAGACACACATCACGTTCGCGGTGCCGACCGGCGCCGGGGCGACAGCGGTCCGCGCCCTCGTGGAGGGGATGCTGCTCGCCTCGTACCGGTTCCGGATGACCGAGACCGGCGAGTCACCCGCGCTGACCGGGGTGGACCTGCTGGTCGACGACCCCGACGCGTACCGCGACGCGGTCGAGGTGGCCCTGACCACCGCCCGGATGACCCGGCTCGCCCGGGACCTCACCAACACCCCGTCCTCGGTGAAGAACCCGCAGTGGTTCGTCGCGCAGGTCGAGGCCGCCGCGGCCGACCAGCCCGACCTGCACCTGCGGGTACGCGGCCCCGAGGAGTTGGCGGCCGAGGGCTTCGGCGGCATCCTCGCCGTCGGCGGCGGCTCGGCCAGCGCGCCCCGCCTGGTCGAGCTGGACTGGCGGCCCGCCGACGCCCGCACCCACGTGGTGCTGGTCGGCAAGGGGATCACCTTCGACACCGGTGGTATCTCGATCAAGCCGGTGCCGGCGATGAAGCTGATGCGCAAGGACATGGCCGGCGCCGCCGCTGTGGTCGCGGCGACCCTGGGCGCGGCGGCGCTGCGGCTGCCGGTCCGGGTCACCACGCTCGCCCCGCTGGCGGAGAACATGGTCAGCGGGTCGGCGTTCCGCCCCGGCGACATCGTCCGCCACCACGGCGGCCTGACCAGCGAGACCACCAACTCCGACGCCGAGGGCCGGCTGGTCCTCGCCGACGCGCTGGCGTACGCCGCGCGGGAGCTCAAGCCGGACCTCCTGATCGACCTGGCCACCCTCACCGGCGCCAACGCGGTCGCGCTCGGCAAACGCACCGGCGCCCTCTACAGCGAGAACGATCAGCTCGCCGCCGATCTGCTGGCCGCCGTCGACGCCGCCGGCGAGGCCGCCTGGCGGATGCCGCTGCCCGCCGACTACGTCGAGCACCTCGGCAGCGACCTGGCGGACCTGCACAGCTCGCCCGCCGTGGGCGCCGGCTCGGTGACCGCCGCGCTCTACCTGCGCGAGTTCACCGGCGACCTGCGCGACCACTGGCTGCACATCGACATGTCCGCGCCCTCCTGGGCCGAGGGCGACGACGCCGAGCTGACCCGGGGCGCGACCGGCTGGGGCGTACGCGGGCTGCTGCGCTGGCTGGCGACGCTCGACTGAGCCGGCGGTCCCGCCCGGCGCGCGGCGGACGCCGGGCCGGGCGGGGTCAGGGGCGGGTCAGCACTTCACGGCGGCGAGCAGGCCGTGCCCCACCGGCAGCAGCGCCGGGATCCAGTGCTCGGACTCCCGCAGCGACTTGATCGTCTCGCGGATGGTCACCGTCTCGGCGTCCCGCGCGGCCGGGTCGCCGATCCGCCCGCCGGCCAGGGTGCCGTTGAGGGCCAGCACCCCGCCGGGCCGCAGCAGCCGCAGCGCGGCGTCCACGTACGCGGCGAATCCGGTCGCCTCGGCGTCGACGAACACCAGGTCGTACGCGCCGTCGGCGAGCCGGGGCAGCACGTCCAGCGCCCGCCCGGTGATGATCCGGGTACGCCCCGACGGAAAGCCGGCCTCGACGAAGATGCGCCGGGCGATCCGCTGGTGCTCGATCTCCAGGTCGATGGTGGTGAGCACCCCGTCGGCCCGCATCCCGCGCAGCAGCCAGACACCGCTGACCCCGGTGCCGGTGCCGATCTCCACCACCGCCCGGGCGTTGCCGGCCGCGGCGAGCAGGCGCAGCGCCGCCCCGGCCCCGGGCGTGACCGCGTCGAGGCCCACCTCCCGGGCGAGGCTGCGGGCGGTCCGCAGGACGAGGTCCTCGCCGACGTACGACTCGGCGAACTGCAGCGCCTGCGCCGTCGGAGTGCCGGAACTGGCGACCGTGACGATGGGACACCTCCGGGCGGCGGGAGTGGTGCGAGGGGCGGGTTGGCGGGTATGAGCGTCTCTGATCAGCTTAGTGATCGTGGGCCGGATTGAGTTTCCGGGATCGTTTCCCATCTGGGTGGGGATGCGTGGGCGTGGAGGTGGAATCCTGCGCCCAGTGCTGCTCCTCGTGGCTGGTGGCCGGTGGTGGGTGTGCTGATCGTCGTCACGCCCTGGTGCCGGTGGGCTGCGCGGGGCAGCCGCATCCGGTCCGTTGGTGTGTGTCCCTCCGGACGCTTGCCCGCCTGGCCGTGGGGCCGGGTGGGGAGGGTGCCCTGCGTCGCCTGGGCGCGGGGCGTGTTGGCTTGTGCCGGGTGGGGCCGGATTTCGACCGGTCCTTCCGGCTGGTCCTCGTGATGACCGCCGACGCTTCGAGCTTGTCGACCACGGTGCGGATCACCATCTGCTCGCTGTTCTTATCGGTGACGGTCTTGGTCTGGTGGGTGAGGCCGCGGGCGGCGATCCGGCGCCATGCTCCGTTGTCGCGGTCGCCTTGCCAGCGGCAGGACTGGTTGGGGCAGATGGCCCATTTCCATCCCGCCACGGTCGGCTTGTCGGGGGCTTTGCGGTGCCGCACCGGGGTCAGGCAGTGGGGGCAGTGTTTGGAGGTGTTGCGCGCGGGCGCGGTGACGACGGCGATACCTTGCTCGGCGGCGAGGTGACGCATGCGGTCGGCGATCTGCCCGCGTACCTGCTGGGACAGGCGCGTGTTCATGGTGGCGCCCATGCCCCGTGCTTCCATCGACCGCAGGTCTTCCAGATAGATCACGGTCGCCCCGGCGGCGATCGCCTGGTCCATGGCCCATCTGGCGGCGGCCCAGGCGATCGCGTCGTTCAGCTTCGAGCGGCGCTCGGACACGTGGCGGAACTCGTCCCGCAGTACCGCATGCTTGCCGACGAGTTCGTGCTGCTCGTCAACGCCGATGAGCCGCTGGTAGTGGTCGGCCTTGGCGTGCAGCCGCTCACTGTGGCGGCGCAGGCGGTGCTGCTTGGCGAGGACTCCGGCGGCCCGGAATTGAGCACCAGCCCCCAAAGCGGTGATCCGGCCGTCGGTTTCCAGTCGTAGGGCTCCGGCGGACAACAGGGTGTTCAGGCCCCAGTCCACGCCGAGCGCGACCGTGTGACCGGTACGCCGGGCCTTCGGCACGGCGTGGGTGTACGCCATATCGGCGCGCACCTTGCCGCCCGTGACTCGGAGGGTGGGCAGGTGCAGCACCGCCGAGGCGGAAACCGTGGGGGGCAGGGTGATCGGACAGGCCACCCACGTCCAGTCCCGGTACGCTCGCGGATCCGGTCGTGAGGGAAGCTGCAACCTCAGCATCGCCCTCGTGGGGTCGGTCTCGCTGCGTTCGATGGTGGCCTGCTGCCCGTCACACGCGGCGAGCAGCAGCATCCTGGCGACTCGGGGGACGTCTTCCAGCTCGCACACGTCCACCGGCAGACGACCATGCGCGGCAAGGAAGGTGGCGGCCTGCCGGGTGCGGGAGGTGATGACGCCAGACGGCAGATACTCCCCGCCCGGGACCGCCTGGCGCACCTGCTCCCACTCCTGCGTGGTGCGCTTACGCGGATCGGCTGGCCAGGTCGACAGGACCCCGGCGGTCAGGTCAGCACGCCACTTCACCGAGCGCAGAGCACGCCCGGCCTGTTCCTGGGCCATACGCACGATCCGGTCGTTGACCTTCACGCCCTCCGGGGCGGTGGCGGTCCAGCCCAGGCGCCGCAGCGCCATCCACGCGTTCGACGGCAGCTTCCGGCCACCGGCGTCCTCGCCGCAGGCGAGCACATCAACGTCGCCTGCGTTCCAGCGCTCAGCCAGCAGCGCGGAGACCATCCCCGCCACCAGGTCGGCGCACCAGCCCACACGCTCTGCGAGCACGGCCGGGGACAGGATCTCACCGGACTTCCCGTCCACCCCTGTTCGCAGCAGGGCGCGGGCACACGCGGTACGGGAGGTCTCGCCCTCGGCCAGCGGCAGCCTCCGGCTCACCGGCCACCACCGTCCACGCACTGCCCGGACTCGGCAAGCAGGCGGCGCCGATTCTCCGCCGACCGCATCCCGTACATGCGCCCAGCGAAGATCGTGACCAACAAAACGAAGTCCTCCAGCAACTCCTCGCGTCCGCCGAGCTTTTTCGGATGCAGCACCTCCAGGGCAGCGCCGTGCACGCCCAGCAGACGCTTGAGCCAGCCGACACCGAACCGCGCGAGTCGGTCCTCATGCGTCACCCGGACCACGGTGATACTGCCATCAGCAACGGCTTGCAGCAGCCGGTCGAGACCAGGCCGATCCTCCCGCAAGCCCGAGGCCCGGTCACGGAAAACCTTGACGACCTCACCGGTGGAGGTGGCCCGTAACTCCTCCTCCTGCGCATCCAAAGAGGACTCCTGCCCACCGGAGCCGGAAACGCGCACGTACAGACCCTCCAGCCGCACACGCTCACCGCCCGTGGACACCTTCACAGCCTCCACATCGACCGAGGAGAAACGGCGTTCACGGCCAACCCACGTCACCGGAATCTTCCCCGAATCAGCCCAAAGACGAAGCGTCACGGGATGAACACCGAGACGCTTCGCAGCCTTTGAGAGTCGAAGAAGCTCCACTCGGCCACCATAGGATCACTACGGATCCTTAATCAAATCGGATAACCTAGAGGCGAGGTTTCTAGCCGCGCAGCCGCGCCGTCCGCCGATGACGATCACGCCCGGCAGAAGCTGATGCCATTCGGCCCATCCGTGCAATCCTGGAACCGGTATCCCTCGTTTCGCGACGGCTGCGGCACGCGGCACGGGGGACGCGGGGACGGACTGGGAGGCACCGACGTGACCGACGGCTGGGACTGGCGCCAGCCCCGTGGGACTCCGGCACCGGCGGGACCGCCGGCCGGGGCGACGCCGGTGGGGCCCCCGACGGCGCCGCCCGGCGCCACGGGCGGCACGACATCGCCCTGGTGGTCCGACGCGCTCGCCGACCCGTGGCGCGACCCGTACGCGCCGGCCGCCGTGGTGATCCCGGGCGCGCCCGCCGCCGGGCCCGCGCCGGAACCGGTGAGCGACCCGGACGCCCCGGGTCGGCCGAAGCTGCGCCAGCTGCTGCTCGTCCCGCTGATCACCGCCCTGCTCGCCGGATCCCTCGGCGGGGCCCTGGGATACGCCTTCGCGGTCCGCGGCGGCGCCGGTGGCGGGGTGACCCTCGGCGCCCGACCGGCCGAGGCGCCGGCGCTGGCCCAGCGTCGCCCCGAGTCGCTGGCCAGGGTCGCCGAGAAGGTCCTGCCCAGCGTGGTGACCGTACGGGTGGCCAGTCTGGGCGGGGTGAGCGAGGGTTCGGGCTTCATCGTCAGCGCCGACGGGCACGTGATCACCAACGACCATGTGGTCGCCGGCGCCACCGGCCGCGCCTCGGTGATCTTCAACGACGGCAGCACCGCGCCGGCCACCGTGGTCGGCCAGGACCCGGAGTCGGACATCGCGGTGATCAAGGTGAGCCGCACCGGGCTGCGCCCGGTGGAGTTCGGCGACTCCGAGGCGCTGGCGGTGGGCGACCCGGTGCTCGCCATCGGCTCGCCGCTCTCGCTGGCCAACACGGTCACCGCGGGCATCGTCAGCGCCCTGGACCGGACCATGCAGGCCGGGGAGCCCGGCGGCCCGGTGCGCTACTACGCGGCGATCCAGACCGACGCGGCGGTCAACCACGGCAACTCCGGCGGCCCGCTGGTGGATTCGGCCGGCCGGGTGATCGGGGTCAACTCCACGATCAAGTCGCTGGTCGCCGAGGGCCAGGAGGCGGGCAACATCGGGCTCGCCTTCGCCATCCCGATCAACCAGGCCAAGCGGATCACCCAGGACATCATCGGCACCGGCAAGGCCCGCCGTACGGTGATCGGCGCGCAGGTGGGCGGCGCTGGCACGGCCAGCGGCGCCGGCGTACGGCTGGCGGCCGTGCAGCCGTCCGGGCCGGCGGCCGACGCGGGACTGAAGGCCGGGGACGTGATCCTCAAGCTGAACGGCCGCCCGATGACCGAACCGACCGACCTGATCGCGCTGGTCCGCAAGTTCGCCCCGGGCTCGGTGGTGACGGTGGAGTACCGGCGCGGGTCGTCCCGGCAGAACACCTCCGTGACGCTCGCCGCAGACGCCAAGTGAGGACCGGTCACCCCCTCCCGGCCGGGCGCCTGACGTGCGTAGTCTTGCCTTGACGCCGACGAGGAGGCCCAGCATTGCTCGACAACCTGAACTGGTGGGAGATCGGTGCGCTGCTGCTCCTGGCGCTGCTGATCTTCGGTGACCGGCTGCCCAATGTCATCAACGACGGCCTGCGGATGGTCCGCAACCTGCGCGGCATGGCCCGCAACGCGACCGGCGACCTGAGCCGCGAGCTGGGCACCGACATCCAGCTGGAGGACCTGCACCCGAAGGCGTTCATCCGCAAGCACCTGCTCAGCGAGGAGGACGAGCAGGCGATCCGGAAGCCGTTGCAGGGCGTCTACGACAACCTGCGGGCGGACGTGACCGGCGTGCACAACGAGCTCAAGGACGTCGCCGACGCCGCCGACCCGCGCAAGGGCGGCCGCCCCGCCACCGCCACCGGCGGCGCCCCCGCCCCGGCCCCCCGCCCCAGCTACGACGACGCCACCTGACGCTCTCCTCCCGCCCCCCGCACCCCCCATCGCCCACCGCCTCCGAACCCCGGGGGCGATGGGCGCACGTTCAGAGAAAGATGGGCGCACTCTCAGAGAAAGAGTGGCCTTCCGCGTTCGGGAGGCCACTCTTTCTCTGAAAGCGTGCGGATCTTGCGGCGCGGGGCGCGGTGGGTGGGGCGGGGGTCAGCGGCCGGCGGGCTTGAGGCCCAGCGGCTTACCGAGCAGGGACTCCCGGCGTACGGCGAGGCGGTCGGCGACCTGAGCGAGGGCCTTCGAGGCCGGGGCGTCCGGCTCGGCCAGCACGATCGGGTTACCGGCGTCGCCGCCCTCGCGGACCCGGGTGTCGAGCGGGATCTGACCCAGCAGCGGCACCTGCGCGCCGATCGTCCGGCTCAGCGACTCGGCCACGGCCTGGCCGCCACCGGCGCCGAAGACCTCCATCCGCGAGCCGTCCGGCAGCTCCAACCAGGCCATGTTCTCGATGACGCCGACCACCCGCTGGTGGGTCTGCAGCGCGATCGCGCCGGCCCGCTCGGCCACCTCTGCGGCTGCGGCCTGCGGGGTGGTCACCACCAGGATCTCGGCGTTCGGCAGCAGTTGGGCCACCGAGATGGCGATGTCACCGGTGCCCGGGGGCAGGTCGAGCAGGAGGACGTCCAGGTCACCCCAGTAGACGTCGCCGAGGAACTGCTGCAGCGCCCGGTGCAGCATCGGGCCGCGCCACACCACGGCGGCGTTGCCCGGGGTGAACATGCCGATCGAGATCACCTTCACGCCGTGCGCCTGCGGCGGCATGATCATGTCCTCGACCCGGGTCGGGCGGCCGTCCGCGCCGAGCATCCGGGGCACCGAGTGGCCGTAGATGTCCGCGTCGACCACGCCGACCGAGAGGCCCCGGGCGGCCAGCGCGGCGGCCAGGTTGACCGTGACGCTGGACTTGCCGACGCCGCCCTTGCCGCTGGCCACCGCGTACACCCGGGTCCGGGAGCCGGGCTGGGCGAACGGGATCATCGGCTCCTCGGTGGCGGTGCCGCCGCGCAGCTTCGACTGGAGTGCCTGGCGCTGCTCGGGGCTCATCACGCCGAACTCGATCTCGACACCCGTCACGCCGGGGACCGCCCCCACGGCGGCGGTGATGTCGCTGCGCAGCTTGTCTTTCAGCGGGCAGCCGGCGACGGTGAGCAGCAGCTCGACGCGTACGACGCCGTCGTCGCCGGCCACGGCGGAGCGGACCATGCCCAGGTCCGTGATCGGCCGGCGGATCTCCGGGTCGTTGACGGTGGCCAGGGCTGCCTGGATCGCGTCGGAGATGGTGCTGACGGGAGCTGACATGCCCGCAATGCTACGTCGGCGGTGATCCGTCGCCGCCGCCAGCGGGGCCGGTGTGAGCGAATCGATGGGACGCCCGGCGGGCCGCCGCCGTGCGCGGCCCCAGCCCGAGCCGCCCCGGATCAACCGTGCGTCAGCCCTCCGGCCGGCCGTCCCGGGCGTGGTCGCCGTCCAGCTCGTCGCGGGGCTCGTCGAGCCCGTCCCCGTCCCGCCGGACGGCCTTCTCCTGCTGCCGACGTTCCAGCCGCTGCCGGCGGTGCGCCGCCTCGTCCAGCTCCTCGGCGAGCCGGGCCAGCTCGGAGCGGAGGAAGTCCCGCGTGGCCACCTCGCCCATCGCGATCCGCAGCGCGGCGATCTCCCGGGCCAGGTATTCCGTCTCGGCCTTCTGCATGGTCGCCCGCCGTCGGTCCTCCTCCAGCGCCACCCGGTCCCGGTCCGACTGCCGGTTCTGCGCGAGCAGGATCAGCGGCGCCGCGTAGGAGGCCTGGATGGAGAGCACCAGGGTGAGGAAGGTGAAGGTGTACGGGTCGAAGCGCAGGCTCGCCGGGGCGATGGTGTTCCAGGCGAACCAGGCCGCGATCACCAGCGTCATGTAGACGATGAAGTTCGCGGTGCCCATGCCCCGGGCGATGCCCTCGGACCACCGGCCGAAGGTTTCCTGGTCGATCCGGGGCAGCCGGACGCCCCGGGGTTCGCGCGGCTGGTCCAGCCGCTCGGCCCGCCGCTGCTCAGTCATCGGTGCGGTCCGGCTTCTCGTCGGCGGCGGCCGGGGCCACCAGGGGGTTCCGGTCCCGCCAGTCGCGCGGCAGCGAGTGGTCGAGCACGTCGTCGACGGTGACCGCGCCGACCAGCCGGTTGCTGCGGTCCACCACCGGCATCGCCACCAGGTCGTAGGTGGCCATCCGGCGGGTGATCTCCGGCAGCGGGGTGGTCGGCCGCAGCGGGTCGATGTCGTTGACCACCACCCCGCCGAGCAGGTCGGCCGGCGGCTCCCGGAGCAGCCGCTGGAAGTGCACCATGCCGAGGTACCGGCCGGTCGGCGTGGTCATCGGGGCGCGGGTCACGAACACCTGGGCCGCGATGGCCGGGGAGAGCTGCTCCTCCCGGATCCGGGCGAGCGCCTCCGCGACGGTGGCGTCCGGCGGCAGGATCACCGGCTCGGAGGTCATCACGCTGCCGGCCGTGCCGGAGGCGTAGCGCAGCAGCTGGCGTACCGGGTTGGCCTCGTCCGGCTCCATCAGGTCCAGCAGCATGTCCTGCTCCGGCGGGGGCAGCTCGTTGAGCAGGTCGGCGGCGTCGTCCGGGTCCATCTCCTCCAGCACGTCGGCGGCCCGCCTCCGGTCCAGCGCGGCGAGGATCTCCACCTGGTCGTGCTCGGGCAGTTCGCTGAGCACGTCGGCGAGGCGTTCGTCGTCCAGCCCCGCCGCGACCTCGTTGCGCCGCGCGTCGGGCAGGTCCTGCAGGGCGTTGGCCAGGTCGGCCGGGCGCATGTCCTCCAGCACCGCGAGCAGGTTCGCCGTACCCCGGTTGTCGGCGATCCCGCTCAGCCCGCGGACCCGGTCCCACTCGACCTGGTGCAGGTGGCCGCGGCGGCTGAGTCGGCCGGTCTGCTCGCGGACGGCGACCCGGGACAACGACCACTCGCCATTCCGGCTGCACTCCATCGCCACGTCGACCACCGTGCCCGGCTGGCCGCCCGGTTCGAGCTGGACCCGCCGGTCCAGCAGCTCCTGGAGCACCAGCAGCTCGTTGGGGCGCTTCTCGAAGCGGCGCAGGTTGAGGGTGCCGCTGCCGAGGACGACAGCGTCCGCTTCGATGGTGGTGATCCGGTTGATGGAGAGGAAGATCCGCCGGTGCATCGGCATCTCGGCGACCAGGCCCACCACCTCGGGCGGACGCTGGGCCGGCCGGATCCGGCCCACCGCGTCACGCACCCGACCCACCTGGTCACCGTTCGGGTCGAAGACGGCGACTCCGGCGAGCCGAGCGAGGTAGACCCGGTTCGGCGTGCTCACGGGCAACAGCCTAAGCGCCTAGTGTTTATCAACATGTCGACCTTGGCCTACGAGATCGTGGACGTCTTCACCGACCGCCCGTTCGCCGGCAACCCGCTGGCCGTGGTGTTCGGCGCCGAAGGGCTGGCCGCCGAACAGATGCAGGCACTCGCGCTGGAGTTCAACCTCTCCGAGACGGTGTTCGTGCTGCCGCCGACCCAGGTCGGCGCCACCTACCGGGCCCGGATCTTCACCCCGGCCGAGGAGCTGCCGTTCGCCGGGCATCCCAGCGTCGGCGCGGCGGTGACCGCCAGCCGGCGCGGAATGTTCGGTGTGGGCAGTATCACCCAGGAATGTGGCGCCGGGGTGCTGCCGATCGAGGTCAGCGCGACCGGGGCCACCCTGACCGGCGGCACACCGACTCTCGGGCCGGAGCTCGACCCCGAACCGCTGCTGGAGATGGCCGGTCTCACCGCCGACGACCACGCCGGCCCGCCGCCCCGGGTGGCCGGCTGCGGGCTGGAGTTCCCCTATCTTCCGGTCCGTCCGGACGCGGTGGCGCGCGCCACGGTCAACGCGGCGGCGGCGCAGCGGTACGGGGTGGAGCATGTCAGCGTCTTCTCCTGGGACGCCGACACGCAAACCGCGCACGCCCGTGTCTTCGTGCCCGGGCTCGGCGTGCCGGAGGACCCGGCCACCGGCTCAGCCGCCCTCGGCCTCGGCGTCTGGCTGGTCGCCAGCGGGCTGCTCCCCGGCGAGGGGCGCTCCGAGTACGCGGTCCGCCAGGGCATCGAGATGCACCGCCCGTCGGCCCTGGCCTGCACGGTCACCGCGGCCGACGGGGCGGCGGTCGGCGCCACCGTCTCCGGTCAGGTGATGGCGGTGGCCCGGGGCGAGATCCTGGTCCCACCGTTCGTCGGCTGAGCGGGAGCCGGTGACCGGACGCCCGACGTACGAGAGGATGCCGGTGTGACGGACGAGGTGGACGCCCCGCGGTCGACGCCGCTGGTCGACGAGGCGATGAAGAAGGCGGCCGTGGCCTGGGTTCGCGTCGGTGACGGCCCGGCGCTGGCGTTGTGGTGCGTACCGCTGGAGGGGTCGCTCTTCGTGGTCAGCGGGCCGGGCGAGCAGTCCGCGCCCGGGCTGGCCGAGGCGGCCGAGGCGCGGGTGACCCTGCGCGGCGACCACGGCGGGCGGATCGTGACCTGGCCGGCCCGGGTGACCCGGCTGACGCCGGGCACCGAGGCGTGGGAGACCTCCGCCCCGCTGGTGGCGGCGAAGCGGCTGAACGCCTCCGGCCCCACTGCGGACCTGGTGGCCCGCTGGGCGGCCGACGGCTGTGCGCTGACCCGGCTCGCCCCGGCGGGCGCCCCGGACGCCGGCGCGGACCTGCCGGCCGGGTCGCTGGCCGAGGTGCCGCGCGAGGCCCCCGTCGTGCGGGTCACCCGCAGGCCGTTCCGCCTGCACAAGGTCCGCCGCCGCTGAGCCGGGGCCGGGGCCGGGAACGGATCTCAGCCCGGCTCAGCAGCCCACCGGCACCGCGTCGACCAGCTTGACCACCTCGCTGAGCGAGCCGACGACCGGGCCGTGCCAGTCCTGCTCGGCGTCGAAGACCAGGTGCCCGGCCAGGTCGGGGGCGGCCAGCCGCACCGCGGTCAGCCCGGCCCGCTGCGCGCCGGTCAGCTCCCGGCTGCCGCCATCGCCGACGTAGAGGCAGTCCTCCGGCCGTACGCCGAGCCGCCGACAGGCGGCCAGGTAGAGCGTCGGGTCCGGCTTGCACCGGCCGACGTGGATGGAGAACACCCCCACGTCGAGCAGTGGGGCGACCGCCAGCTGCGGCAGGAACGCCGGCAGCTCGTGGGTGCAGTCGCTGACCACGCCGGTGCGGAAGCCCCGCAGGCGCAGCGCGGCGAGGGCCGGCACCGCGTCGTCGCGCAGCCGGGTGTCGGCGCGTACCGCCCGGTGCCGGGAGGCCACCGCCGCCCGGACGGCGGCGTCGGAGGGGTGTACGCCGGCCTGCGCGCAGACCCACCGCAGGGTCGCCTCGGCGTTGCCGTGCCGGCCGCTGGCCCGCTGGTAGAAGGTGCGGTCGAGCACCGCGGCGAGCGTGTCGACGGGGCAGCCGAGCAGCTCTGCGGTCGTCTGGTGGGCCGAGCCGCGCTGGACGCAGCGGGTCAGCGTGCCGAAGAAGTCGAACAGCACCGCGGGATACCTGGGCATGGGGGAGCGCCTCCGGACGTCGAGGGGTCGCCGGCGCGGACGCGCCCGATCGTAGCGGAATGCTGACGTTCCGTGGTGTCGGGTGCTGTGTGAGTATTGCCGTTCGTGTCCCCCACCCCGCACCGCCCGGCGGTCGACCCGCTGACTGTCGGCGTCCTCGCGCTCGCCGTCGCCGCCGTCTCCTCCTCCGCCCCGCTGGTCGCCTTCGCTGCGGCTCCGGCGCTGGCCATCGCGTTCTGGCGCAACCTGCTCTCGGTTGCCGTACTCGGCCCGTTCTCGCTGGCCCGCCGCCGCGCCGAGTTCCGGGCGCTGACCGTGGGGGCCGGCCGGCGGGAGGGCTGGTACTGCGTGTTCTCCGGAGTGGCGCTGGCCGCCCACTTCGCCACCTGGATGCCGAGCGCGCAGCTCACCTCGGTCGCCGCCGCCACCGCGCTGGGCGCCACCCAGCCGGTCTGGCAGGGGCTGATCGCCCGCTGGCAGGGCCGGCACCTGCCGTACGCGGTCTGGGCCGGCATCGCGGTGGCCGTCGCGGGCGCGGTGCTCGCCACCGGCGCGGACGTCGCCGTCTCCGGGCGGGCCTTCGCCGGGGACCTGCTGGCGATCACCGGCGGCCTGTTCGCCGCGGTCTACACCGCGTTCGGGGAGCGCGCCCGGGCCACCATCAGCACCACCACCTACACCACCATCTGCTATGGCGTCTGTGCGCTGATCCTGCTGGTGGTCTGCCTGGTCGGCGGGGTGCCACTGCGCGGGTACGACTCCGCCACCTGGCTGGCGATCCTCGGCCTGGTCGCCGGCGCCCAGCTGCTCGGGCACTCGATGTTCAACTACGCCCTGCGCCGCGTCTCGGCCACCACGGTCAGCGTGCTGATCCTGCTGGAGGCGCCCGGCGCCGCCCTGATCGGCTGGGTCTGGCTCGGCCAGCTGCCCCGCCCGCTCGCCCTGCCCGGGCTGGCCCTGTTGCTGGCCGGGGTGGCCGTGGTGGTGCTCGGCGGCGCCCGCACCGGCCGCCGCCCCGAACCGGCCCCGGTCCCCGCCGACGCCGCGCCGCCCGCCGGCTGACTCCGGGCCGGCTGCGTCCCGCCGAGGCAGCCCCACCCGTTGGCTGACCCGGTCGGCTCTTCGCGCGAGTACGCCGATTCCGCCGCCACGACCGCCGCCGGCACGTGAGAGTGCGGGGGGAGGTGGTGACGATGGCGCGGCGGCAGGGCGACGACGACGGGCCCGACAGCGGCACCCTCGTCACCCCGTTGGCCGAGTTCCCGCCGCTCGCTCCGGAGGAGCTGGGCACCCTGCGCCGGATCGGTGACCGTTGGCGCGCCGACCATCCCGGCGAGCTGCCGGTCGACCCGGCCCTCGGCCGGCACGCGGTACGTCCCGCCCCGACCCGCTTCGGCCGGCTGGCCCCGATCGCCATGTTCCGCCGGGACGAGCCGGACGAGCTGGTTGCCGCCCAACCGGCCAACCTGCCCGGCTCCCGCCTCGGCCGGGCGCTGACCCGGCTGCGCCGGGCCGTCCTCGGCCCGCCGCTGACCAGCACGGCGGTGCTCTACGAGCGGATGCGCAAGCTGGTGGCGCTGCCGGTGCTCTCCTCCGACCTGCTCAGTTCGGTGGCGTACGGGCCGGAGGCGATGCTGGGCGTGCTGGTGCTGGCCGGCGGCGGGGCGTTGGGGCTCTCCCTGCCGCTGGCCGCCGGGCTGGTCGTACTCATGATCGCCGTCGGCATCTCCTACCGGCAGACCATCCCCGCCTACCCGCACGGCGCCGGGTCGTACATCGTCGCCGGGGACAACCTGGGCGCCACGGCGGGGCTGACCGCCGCGGCCGGGCTGATGCTCGACTACGTGCTCACCGTGGCGGTGTCGGTGGCCGCGGGGGTGCACGCGGTCACTTCGGCGCTGCCCGGGCTGACACCGTTCACCGTGCCGCTCGGGGTGCTGGTGATCGCCGTGCTGCTCGCCGGCAACCTGCGTGGTATCCGTACCGCCGGCAACATCTTCGCCCTCCCCACCTACGCCTTCGTGGTTGCGCTGCTCGCGCTGCTCGTGGTCGGCTACCTGCGCGCGGCCGGGCGGGGGTTCGCGCCGGTGCCGCCGCCGGCGGTGCCGGCGGCCGAGGGACTCGGCCTGCTGCTGGTGCTACGGGCCTTCGCCTCGGGCGCGGTGTCGATGACCGGCATCGAGGCGGTGTCGAACGCGATCCCCGCGTTCCGCCCGCGGGAGTGGCGCAACGCCCGCACCACGTTGGCCTGGATGGTGGGGATGCTGGTGCTGCTCTTCGCCGCGCTCACCCTGCTGATCTACCTGGACGGCCTGGCGCCGACGTCCCAGCAGACCCTGCTCTCCCAGCTGGCCCGGCTCACCTTCCCCACCGGCCCCTGGTACGGCGTCATCCAGGCAGCCACCGCGCTGATCCTCCTGCTGGCGGCGAACACCGCCTTCAACGACTTCCCCCGGCTGCTCTTCTTCATGGCCCGGGTCGGCCACGCGCCCCGCCGCTTCCTGCACATGGGGGACCGGCTGGCGTTCAGCAACGGCCTGGTCGCGCTCGCCGGGACCGCCGCGCTGGTCTTCGTCGTGTTCGGCGGTCACACCGCGCAGCTGATTCCGCTCTACGCGGTCGGGGTGTTCCTCGCCTTCACCCTCTCCCAGGCCGGCATGGTGGAGCACTGGCGCCGCCATCGGGGGGCCGGGTGGCGACGGCGGCTGGCGATCAACGCGCTCGGCGCCACGCTCTCCGGCGTGGTGCTGGTCACCGCGGCGGTCGCGAAGTTCACCGAGGGCGCCTGGGTGGTGGTGGTCGCCGTGCCGCTGCTGGTGTTGCTCTTCCATTGGGTGCACCGGCACTACCGGAGCCTGGACGCCGCGCTGACCCTGCGCCCGCCGCCGGCCGCGCCACCGCGCGCCCCGCCGGCCGCCGCCGGGCCCACCGAGGGCGAGGAACTGCCCCAGCAGGTACGCCACCTGGTGGTGGTCCCGGTGGCCCGGCTCAACCGGGCCTCGCTGCGCGCCCTGGCGTACGCGGTGTCGCTGGGCCAGCCGACGCTGGCGGTGCACATCGCGCCGGAGGAGGCGGAGTCGGACCGGTTCCGGGAGCAGTGGCGGGCCTGGGGAGACCACGTGCGGCTGGAGGCCATCGTGTCGCCGTACCGGGCGGTGATCGGGCCGCTGGCGCACTACCTGGAGGCGCTGCACGACACCGCGCCGGAGCTGGTGCTCACCGTCATCGTGCCGGAGGTGGTACTGCGCCGGCGCTGGCACCGCCTGCTGCACAGCCGTACTGAACAGCGGCTGCGCCGGGCGTTGCGGGCGCTGCCGGGGGTGGTGGTCACCAGCGTCCCGGTGCACGTGGCGGAGTGACCGTCAGAGGAACTCCGCCGTCGGCACCAGCACCGCCATCTGCCCGGTGGACTCCACCAGCGGGGCGACCAGCTCGGGGCGCAGCCCCCAGCCCTCGGCCACCGCCCGCCGGCCGCTCACCAGCGCGCTCAGGTCGTCGAGCACCCACCCGAACCGGCGAGGGAACCCCGCGAGGGTCTCGGCGGCCAGTTCCTCGGCGGTGGGGCGTATCCAGGTCGCGTCGGGGTCGGGACCGGCCGGCGGCTCGCCGCGCCGGACCCGTTCGGCGACCCGCCGGTCGTCGTGGCCCGGCCTCGACCTCGTCGGCGGCCAGCTCGACCAGCGCCACCAGGCGCAGGCCGGCGTCGCGGTCGCTCACCCGTCGATGCCGACGGCCTTGGCGCTGGCCGTCCAGAGCCGCGCGGCGAGCTGCGGGTCGGCCGCCTTGCGCAGCGGCCGGCGCAGCCGACGATCGGCGTAGTAGGCGCCGTCGACCAGCCGGGACGGGTCCTGGTTGGCCAGCCAGACCAGCGTCTCCGCGCCCTTCTCGGGGCTGCGGAACGGCATGATCCGCATGCCGAGGGCGACCAGCCGACTGTCCGCGCCGAACCGGGTCCGCACCACGCCCGGGTGGAAGCAGTACGACCGGACGTCCGGCCAGCGCCGGGCCGCCTCGGCGGTGAACAGGATGTTCGCCTGCTTGCTGGTGCCGTACGCGCGGATCGGCCGGTATGGACGCAGCGTGGCGTTCAGGTCGTCGGGGTCGAGCACCCCGCTGCGGTGCGCGCCGGAGGCGGTCACCACCATCCGGCCGATCCGGTCGGCCAGCAGGTTGCTCAGCAGGAACGGGGCCAGGTGGTTGGCCTGCATGGAGAGCTCGAAGCCGTCCACGGTGGCGAGCGGCTCCAGCACGATCGCCCCGGCGTTGTTGGCCAGCACGTCGATCCGGTCGTACGCCGCCCGCAGCCGCTCGGCGAGCCCGCGTACGTCGTCGAGCACCGCGAAATCGGCGCGGAACAGTTCGGGACGCTCGCCGCAGGCTTCGCGTACCTGGTTGCCGGCGGCCTGTAGGCGGGCCGGGTCGCGCCCGACCAGCACGACCCGGTCGCCCCGGCGGGCCAGGGCCGTCGCGGCGGCCAGACCGATGCCGGAGCTGGCCCCGGTCACCACCACGGTCCGACGCCCAGTGAGATCTTCCACAGGTCCATTCACCCCGGTCACGGCACGAGGTTACCGTGGCGTCACAACGCCCTTTGGGATCGTTAAGTTCTCGTTCTCGTCATCCAGGTGGCGTCGGCCTGCCCGCCGGACGCTGGAAGGAGCGCATCCCATGGCCGCAGTCGGTCGTCCCCGCCGGTCCTGCCTCGCCGTGCCGGGATCCAGCGTCAAGATGCTCGGCAAGGCCCAGGGCCTCCCCGCCGACCAGGTCTTCCTCGACCTGGAGGACGCAGTCGCCCCACTGGCCAAGCCGGATGCCCGCAAGAACATCGTCGCCGCGCTCAACGAGGGCGACTGGGCCGGCAAGACCCGGGTGGTCCGGGTCAACGACCTGACCACGCCGTGGACCTACCGGGACGTCATCGAGGTGGTCGAGGGCGCCGGCGCGAACCTCGACTGCATCATGTTGCCGAAGGTGCAGAACGCCGCCCAGGTGCAGTGGCTGGACCTGACGCTGACCCAGATCGAGAAGACCCTGGGCCTGGAGGTCGGCCGGATCGGCATCGAGGCGCAGATCGAGAACGCCGCCGGCCTGGTCAACGTCGACGCCATCGCGGCCGCGTCACCCCGGGTGGAGACCATCATCTTCGGCCCGGCCGACTTCATGGCCTCGATCAACATGAAGTCGCTGGTGGTCGGCGCGCTCATCCCCGACTACCCCGGCGACCCCTACCACTACATCCTGATGCGGATCCTGATGGCCGCCCGGATGCACGACAAGCAGGCCATCGACGGCCCGTTCCTGCAGATCCGCGACGTCGATGCGTTCCGCGAGGTGGCCAAGCGTTCCGCGGCGCTCGGCTTCGACGGCAAATGGGTGCTGCACCCGGGCCAGGTCGACGCCGCCAACGAGGTCTACTCGCCGGCCCAGTCCGACTACGACCACGCCGAGCTGATCCTCGACGCGTACGAGCACTACACCTCGGAGGTCGGCGGCAGGCTCGGCGCGGTGATGCTCGGCGACGAGATGATCGACGAGGCGTCCCGCAAGATGGCCCTGGTGATCGCCGCCAAGGGCCGCGCGGCCGGTATGACCCGCACCTCCAGCTTCACCCCGCCTGCGGAGTGAACCGGCCGTGCCGCCCCGGTCGCCCGGGGCGGCACGACGGTCAGGAGTTGCTGGCGTCGGCGACCGCGAGCACGATGATCACGACGTAGAACGCGATGAGGAGCAGCAGCAGGCCGGTCAGGATCCAGCCGATGATGATGGCCGCCTTGGCCATGCCCTCGCCGCCCTCACCGGTCTCGCGGATCTGCTTCATGGCGACGTGGCCGAGGATCGCGCCGACCGGCGCGGTGATGCAGGACGCGAAGCCGACCAGCGAGAGCACCAGCGCGGCGATCGCCATGCCGTTGGTCTTCGCCGCCGGGTAGCCGGCCGCCGGGTACCCGGCCGCCGGGTAGCCGTATGCCGGGTAGGCGGGGGCCGCGTACGGGTCGACCGGCCCGGCCTGGGCCGGAACCGCGCCGGCGTACGGGTCGGCCGGGGCGTACGGGTCCGTGCCGGTCGGCTGGCCGGGAATCGGCTGGCTACTGACGGGCAGGGTCGGGTCGGCCGACGGGTCGTTCCAGCCGCCGGACGGTGGGGGATAGGTCATCAGGTCTCTCCGTCACGTGTGGGTGCGCCGTCAGGGTAGTCATGGCCGGACAAAACCGAGGTCCCCGTGGTGCCGCGTTGCCCGGGACGTCCCGAGCGGGCAGGATCTCGGCATGGCTATCGACGCGCGTGGCGCCGACCGTTCCGGCACCCGACCGAGGCGGGACGTGAGCCGTCCCGGGCTGGCCCGGCGCACCCGCGCCGTCGCCACCACCGGGCCGGACGACCAGGACGAGCCGGCCCCGGTGGCTGAGCCGGTCACCATGCGGTTGGACGGCCGGGTCGCCCTGGTCACCGGGGCGGGCAGCCCCGACGGCATCGGGTACGCGACCGCCCGCCGCCTGGCCGACCTGGGCGCCCGGGTGGCGATCGTCTCCACCACCCGACGGATCCACGAACGGGCCGGCGAGCTGGGCGTGACCGGGTTCGTCGCCGACCTCACCGACGAGTCGGAGGTCGGCGCGCTCGCCGACGCGGTGGCCGAGCAGCTCGGCGACGTCGAGGTGCTGGTCAACAACGCGGGCCTGGCCAGCCGGGCCAGCCCCGAGGTGCTGCGCCCGGTGGCCCAGCTCAGCTACGACGAGTGGCGCGGCGAGATCGATCGGAACCTGACCACCGCGTTCCTGTGCAGTCGCGCCTTCATCGGCGGCATGGCGGAGCGGGGCTGGGGGCGGATCGTCAACCTGGCGGCGACCGCCGGGCCGGTGAACGCGCTGCCCACCGAGGCGGCGTACGCGGCGGCCAAGGCCGGGGTGGTCGGGCTGACCCGGGCCCTGGCGATGGAGATGATCGCCGACGGGGTGACCGTGAACGCGGTGGCCCCGGGCACCATCTACACGGCGGCCTCGACGGTGGCCGAGATCAAGCAGGGGATGGGCACGCCAGTCGGCCGCCCCGGCACCCCCGACGAGGTGGCCGCTGCCATCACGTTCCTCTGCTCGCCGGCCGCCTCGTACATCACCGGCCAGATGCTGGTGGTGGACGGCGGCAACAGCGTCCGCGAGGCGCAGTTCCGCTGATGCCGCCGGGACCGGGTCACCGGTAGGAGCCGCCGCCGTTGGAGTTGGCCCAGGTGACGAGGGCGATCCAGCCGCAGCAGGCGAGCAGGCCGATCGCGGTGAAGACGTAGCTGAGGATCAGCCCCCAGGTGGCGAGCTGGTCGCCCTCCTCGCCGGTGCGCCGGATCTGCCGCTTCGCCAGGTGTCCCAGGACGATGCCGGCCGGGGCGAAGAGGAAGGCGAAGACCAGCGACAGGATCGCCATGGTGTTCGGTCCGCCGCCGCCCCGCGGCGGGCCGTACTGGCCGTACGGGCCCTGTGGCGGGTACGGCGGCTGCTGCCCCCACTGCTGGTGCGGTTGCTGCCCCCACTGCTGCTGCTCGGGCTGCTGGCCCCCCGGCGGTTGCCCGGTGGGCTGGCCCGGCTGCTCGTACGGCGACGGCGGTTGCTCCGGCTCGCCGGGTGGTGGATGACTCACGCCCGTTCGCCCCCTCCCCGCAGGTGACACCCGTCTCTTGCGGACGTTACCCGCAGCGGTGAACCTTTTCACAGCGGTTGTGTGGACTGGTCACCTTGGCCTCGACCCGTATCGGGGCCGATACTGACCGAGCGTTCAGTTACCCATGAGTAATGCGCCGATCCCCCGGAGGCTGAGATGGCCAGACTCGCCCAGACGCCCGGCCTGACCGACGTGCAGCGGTCGATCCTGGAAACCGTCCGGGAGTTCGCCGACAAGGAGATCATCCCGCACGCGCAGCGGCTGGAGCACGCCGACGAGTACCCGACCGACATCCTCGACGGGATGCGCGAGATGGGTCTCTTCGGGCTCACCATCGACGAGGAGTACGGCGGCCTGGGCGAGTCCCTGCTGACCTACGCCCTGGTGGTCGAGCAGCTGTCGCGCGGCTGGATGTCGATCTCCGGCATCGTCAACACCCACTTCATCGTGGCGTACCTGATCTCCCAGCACGGCTCGGCCGAGCAGAAGGCCCGACTGCTGCCGAAGATGGCCACCGGCGAGGTGCGCGGCGCGTTCTCGATGTCAGAACCGGAGACCGGCTCCGACGTCTCGGCGATCAAGTCGAAGGCGGTCCGCGACGGCGACAACTACGTCCTCAACGGCCAGAAGATGTGGCTGACCAACGGGGCGTACTCCTCGGTGGTGGCCACCCTGGTCAGGACCGACACCGGCGCCGACTCCGTCTACGCCAACATGAGCACCTTCCTGCTGGAGAAGGAGCCCGGCTTCGGCGAGACCGCCCCCGGCCTCACCATCCCCGGCAAGATCGACAAGATGGGCTACAAGGGCGTCGAGACCACCGAGATGGTGCTCGACGGCGTCACCGTTCCCGATTCCGCCATCCTCGGCGGCGCCGACAAGCTCGGCCGCGGCTTCTACCAGATGATGGACGGCATCGAGGTGGGCCGGGTCAACGTCGCCGCCCGCGCCTGCGGCATCTCCATCCGGGCCTTCGAGCTGGCCGTCGCGTACGCCCAGCAGCGCCACACCTTCGGCCAGCCGCTCGCCAAGCACCAGGCCATCGCCTTCAAGCTCGCCGAGATGGGCACCAAGATCGAGGCGGCCCACTCGCTGATGGTCAACGCGGCCCGGCTCAAGGACGCCGGCCAGCGCAACGACGTCGAGGCCGGCATGGCCAAGCTGCTCGCCTCGGAGTACTGCGCCGAGGTCGTCCAGGAGGCGTTCCGCATCCACGGCGGCTACGGCTACTCCAAGGAGTACGAGATCGAGCGGCTGATGCGGGAGGCCCCGTTCCTGCTCATCGGCGAGGGCACCTCGGAGATCCAGAAGACCATCATCTCCCGGGGCCTGCTCAAGGAGTACAAGCTCTGAGCTGAGGCGGGTGCCGGTCACCCGCCGGCCGGCTCGACCGCGGGCTCCGGCGCGGTGACCGGCAACCCGACCGCCAGCACCTCCGGCCGGGACCGGTAGTGCTCGATCGCGGTGATCAGCCGCTCCTCGGGCACCGCCGTGTCCCGGCCGCCGACCACCGGCGCCGGCTGAAGCGAGAGCCACTTCGCCGGCCGCAGTCGCACCCCGTCGACCCGCCCGTCCCGCTTGTGCGGACCGACCAGGTCGATGTTCGTCCAGTCGTACACCCGGCGGCCGTGCCGGATGCCACTCGCGGTGAGCGCAAGCCGGCCGGTGAACCGCGCTGCGCCGTACGCGAAACACCCGACGATCGCCGCGACGCCGACCAGCAGCACCGGCCGCGCGACGTCGGCCCACAGCTGGTCGTCGGGGAGCATGAGGATCAGCCCCGCCCCGCTCGCGGTCGCCACCAGCATGTCCGTCACCAGGTCGACCCAGCCCGCGAGAGAACGTCGTGCCACCAGACCGGGCTCCACCCCGTCCCGGCCCGCCACCCGCATCCGCCACACCAGGCGGCCGTCGCGCCGTGGCCACCACCGCCTCGCCAGCAGATGCGCGCGCCGGTGACCACCCAGAGGAGGCAGCTGGCGTCCAGGGAGCCGTCGATCGGTAGCCGGAGCAGGCCGGCGGCCACCGGCGCCGCCACCGCCGCAGCGACCGCCAGGGCGAGCAGCCGGCGCGCCCAGAGTCCGTCACCGATCAACGGCACGCGGACCGCCCGCAGCAGAGGCATGGCCACAGGGTAGGGCCCGCCGGGCCAGCACGACCGCCTCGGTTTCGACGTGCGCCGTGCCTGGCTGCCGGTAGGGGCGTCGCTGTGGAGCTGACGTCGTGAACGACTCACCGTGTCCTTCGGACGAGGTCGGCGGTCTTGCCCCCGAGATCGTCGCAACGAGGCCGCTCGGGCATCGGCGACTGCGCCGATCGGCCGCCGCGCTCAGCCGAGCCGGGTGAGGCCGCCTGCGGCACGTTCCACGATCAGACACTGGTCCTCGACGTAGTCCATGCCGGCCTCCTCGGCGATCCGCCGCGCCTGCGCTGAGGCGATGCCCAGTTGCAGCCACATCGTCGGTGCTGCTCCGACACCTCACGGTGCATCAATGACCTCGCGTCCGAGGGGCCAGAACGCGGCCGGTACGAGTTTGAAGTTCGCGATGCCGAACGGGATCCCGATGATCGTGAGGCAGAGCGCGACGCCGGCGATGATGTGGGACAGAGCCAGCCACCAGCCTGCCAGCACCACCCACAGCACGTTGGCCAGCCCGGAGGCGAGTCCCGCGCCTGGCTTGGGCACGAGGGTGCGGCCGAAGGGCCACAGCGAGTAGACGGCGAGGCGAAGGGACGCGACCCCGAACGGGATCGTGACGATCAGGATGAAGCAGATGAGCGCGGCGGCGCCGTAGCCGATTGCGAGGACGAGGCCGCCGCCGAAGATGAGCCAGAGCGCGTTCAGCACGAAGCGAATCACTCGTCCAGCATGAGCGACGCCCGCCACCGCTGGCCTGCCGGCGATGATGTGGTGCTGCCGCCCTGGTGGATGCTGCTCGTCGATTCCGGCCGCACCGCTGACGGGGCCGACCGCCGCGCCAACGCGAACACAACAATGCCTCGCGGTGACTGAGTGAACGCACTCAGCTACTTTTCAGGTTGCGTCGCTAGGTTTTCGACCGACGGCATCCATTATGGACGCCGTTAATTTCGTTGCGACGCAAGGGGTTCGGGGTGGAAGTCCCACGCCCAGCCTGGTGTCGTGCGTCCGATGGCTGTCGAGGGAGACGTTCGTGGTGTTCAAGAAGATGCTGGGCGCGTTCGGGGTGGGCGGTCCCGGCGTCGACGCGGTCCTGTCCAATCCGAACACCCGCCCAGGGTTGACGCTGGGCGGGCAGGTGAACCTGACCGGCGGCAGCCACGATGTGGCGATCGACGACATCATCGTCAGCCTCGTCACCCGGGTGGAGATGGAGGGTGCGGCGGAGGAGTACGACGCCTTCGTCGAGTTCCACCGCGTCCAGGTCGCCGGTGGCCTGCACCTGCGCGAGGGGCAGCACCTGTCGCTGCCGTTCCAGATCCCGGTCCCGTGGGAGACCCCGGTGACCAGCGTGTACGGGCAGCACCTGCACGGCATGACCATGGGCCTGCGCACCGAGGTGGCCGTCCGCGGCGCGGTCGACAAGGGCGACCTCGACCCCGTGTACGTGCACCCCCTGCCGGTGCAGGAGCGCATCCTGGAGGCGTTCGGCCGGCTCGGCTTTCACTTCAAGGGCGCCGACCTCGAGCGCGGGCACATCTCCGGCCTGCACCAACGCCTGCCGTTCTACCAGGAGATCGAATACTTCGCGGCGCCGCAGTACGCCCACGGCGTCAACGAGGTCGAGCTGACCTTCGTCGCGAACGAGCACGGCGTGGACATCGTCCTGGAGTTCGACAAGCGCGGCATGTCCACCGGCGGCCACGACTCCATCGGCCGGTACCACGCCGCCCACGCCGACGCCGACCGCGTCGACTGGGCCGCCGGGGTCGACACCTGGGTCCGCCAGGCCCTCGACCAGCACCAGAGCCTGCGCGCCGGCCACGGCTACGGCCAGCCCACCTACGGCCAGCCCGTGCACGGCTACGGTACGCCCGGCGGATATCCGCCGCCCCCACCTCAGTCCGGATACGGCCACGCCACCTACGGCCACCACGGCGGCCACTACGAGGAGCACCACGAGCGACGCGGCCCCAGCATGGGTGCCGTGGCCGCGGGCGTGGTCGGCGGCGCGGCGCTCGGCTTCGCCGGCGGCATGATCGTCGATGAGGTCTTCGACTCCTTCGGCGACGACGAGGAAGGCGGCGACGACGAGGGCTGAGCCCCACCGCCCCACCGCCCCACCGCCCCACCGCCCCACCGCCCCACCGCCCCACCGCCCCACCGCCCCACCGCCCCACCGCCCCACCGCCCCGCCGGCCAGGCCCGTGGCCGCCGGGCGTCCGCGGGGCGCCCCACGGGATGGCGGGTCGTTTGGCCTGCTCCTAGCCGGAGATGCCGACCCCGAGGTGTCGGCGGGCCAGGGCGACCAGCGCGTCCGGGTCGTCGGCGTAGAGGCGGATCTCGCTGACCGGTGCGCTCGGGCCCTTCGGCAGTGCAACGGTGAGCGGCTCGCGGAGCACGACGTCGACGCTGGTCTGGCCGCCGGTGGCGACATGCAGGATCGGCCCGGCGTCGCCCTGCTCGACCTGGACGGTTCGGCTGGACGGCAGCGAGCGGTAGCGGGCCGCGACGGCGGCGACGGCCGTCCAGGGCAGCGCGATGTCGACCGAGGCGCCGTTGCGGACGCGCAGCCCGTCGGCGTCGAGGACGTGTGGGTGGACCCGCAGGCTGGCGAAGAGGCCGATCATCCAGAGCAGGCCCCAGATCCCGAGCCCGAGCACGACCTGCCGTACCCACTGCCACGGCACGGTGCGGCTGAGGATCAGGTCGAAGATGGGGACCTCGATCGCGGAGAGGCCGATGAAGACGCCCAGGATCGGCTTCACCACCCCCACGTAGCTGAACGCCTCCGCTCCCGGGGACAGCATGAGAGGCCGGCGCAGCAGCCAGCGGTGGAGGCTGCGCCACATGCCGATCTCGTACGCGACCGCGCGGCGCAGCAGCACGAGTACGGCCGGCCGGTTGTGCTTCCGCATGATCGCCCGCCCTCCACCGTTTTAGCAATGCAGTTGCACTGTAAGCGGCGACTCCGTGACGTGTCAATGCAGTCGCATTGTGAAAGCATGGAGCCCATGCCGAAGCGGGTGGACCACCGGGAGCGCCGCACCCTCATCGCCGACGCCCTGATGCGGGTGGCCGGGGAGCACGGGCTGGAAGCCGTCAGCCTCCGACACGTGGCGGCCGAGGCCGGGGTCTCCGCCGGGATGGTGCAGCACTACTTCCGGACCAAGGACGAGATGATGGCCTTCGCGCTGTCGGTCGTCCGCGAGCACAACGAGGCTCGGGTGACCGCGGCCGTCACCGCGCTCGGCGTGACCCCCGCCCCGCGTGCTCTCCTGCGGACCATGCTCGGCGAGCTGCTGCCCCTTGACGCCCCCCGGCGGGCGGACGGCCGGGTCGGCTTGGCGTTCCTGGCCTACACCGCCGTACGCCCCGCCGTCGCCGCCGCCCTGCACCAGGACACCGCCGGGCTGCTGGCCTTCATCGCCGGCCAGGTCCGGGCCGCGCAGGCGGCGGGCGCGGCCCGCCACGACGTCGACCCGGACCGCGCGGCGGTGGGCCTGCTGGCGCTCATGGAAGGGCTCGGCGTATACCTGCTCGGCGGGCACTTCCCGCCGGAGACCGCGCTCGCCGCGCTCGACGCCCAGCTCGACCTGATCTTCGGACCCGACGGGCCGGTGGGCTGAACCGGCCGCTCAGCCCAGCCGGGTCAGGCCGGCCGCGGCCCGCTCCACGATCAGGCAGCGGTCCTCGACGTAGTCCATGCCGGCCTCCTCGGCGATCCGCCGCGCCTGCGCCGAGACGATGCCCAGTTGCAGCCAGACCGCCGACGCGCCGATCGCCGCCGCATCCCGGACCACCTGCACGGCGTCCTCCGCCGGCCGGAACACGTCCACCAGGTCGACCGGGTGCGGGATGTCGGCCAGCGACGGGTACGCCTGCTCGCCGAAGAGCTCGTCCACCGTCGGGTTGACCGGGATGATCCGCCAGCCGTACCGCTGCATCTGCAACGGCACGCTGTGCGCGGCCTTGCGCGGGTCGCGGGACGCGCCCACGACGGCGATCACGGCCGAGTCGGTGAGGATCTGCTGAGCGGTACGCACCCGCCGACTCTAACGCCACCGCCGGCTGCCTGAGCCGGTCACAGCAGCGACAGCTGCTCGGCGGCGGGCGGCGCCTCGGAGGTCGGCAGCCGCCGGTTGTCGCCCCGCTCGCCCCGGTGCAGCCCGTGCCGGCGGGCCGCGATCCGCACCCGTGCGGTCAACTCCCGCTGGTACGCCTGCGGCGCGTACGCGCCCGCCTGGTAGAGCTCGCGGTAGCGGGGCACCAGGTGCGGGAACTCCCGGGCCAGCCAGTGCGCGTACCACTCCCGGGCACCGGGCCGCAGGTGCAGCGCCATCGGCGTCACGCTGGCCGCCCCGGCCGCGGCGACCGCCGACACGGTCGCCTCGATCGACTCGTCGGTGTCGCTGAGCCCGGGCAGGATCGGCGCCATCAGCACCCCCACCTCGAAGCCGGCGTCGGTGAGCGCGCGCACCGCGTCGAGCCGCCGGCGCGGGCTCGGCGTGCCCGGCTCGACCGTCCGCCACAGCGCCTCGTCGACGAACCCCACCGAGTACGACACGCTGACCTGGGTCACCTCGGCGGCCTGGCGCAGCAGCGGCAGGTCCCGCAGGATCAGCGTGCCCTTGGTGAGGATCGAGAACGGGTTGGCGAAGTCGCGCAGCGCCTCGATGATCGGCGGCATCAAGCGGTAACGCCCCTCGGCCCGCTGGTAGCAGTCCACGTTGGTGCCCATCGCGATGTGCGCGCCCCGCCAGCGCGGGGCGGCCAGCTCCCGTCGGACCAGCTCACCCGCGTTGACCTTGACGATCACCTTCCGGTCGAAGTCCGCCCCGGCGTCGAGGTCCAGATAAATGTGAGTATTTCTCGCGAAACAGTAAACACAAGCATGGGAGCAGCCTCGGTACGGGTTGATCGTCCACTCGAACGGGACGCGGGACGACCCCGGCACCTTGTTGATGATCGACTTGGCCTGCACCTCGTAGAAGGTCATCCCGGCGAAGCCGGGGGTGTCGAAGGTGCGGGCGATCGCGCCGGGCAGCGCCAGCGGCAGGGGTGGAGTCGCTGGCGCTGCCCTGTCGGGATGCCCCTCGTCCGGGGGAGCGGAGAGGTTCTCCCAGCGCATGACCTCATTCGAACATGCGTACGAGAAGAGTGCAAGTGACCCGCCGGACACCGGCTCCCGCCGGACGCCTCGGCGGTGGAGGATGGGGGCATGGAGAGGTCGACCTTCGTCTACGACGGGGACTGCGCGTTCTGCACCCGGTGCGCCGAGTTCATCGAGCGGCGGATCCCGACCGGCGCGCGCGTGGTGCCGTGGCAGTTCGCCGACCTCGACGCCCTGGGGCTGACGGAGGCCGAGTGCGAGGAGGCGGTGCAGTGGGTCGGCGCCGACGGCTCCCGCGCCGCCGGGCCCGACGCCATCGCGCGGCTGCTCGGCGACAGCGGTCCGCTCTGGCGGGTGGCCGGCGCGGTGCTGCGCGTCCCGTTGGTCCGTCTCGTCGCCTGGCCCGCGTACCGCTGGGTGGCCCGCAACCGGCACCGGCTCCCCGGCGGCACCGCCGCCTGCTCCCTGCCCCAGGAGGCCCGGGAGCGCCTCTACGGCCCGAGCAGTCGTCCCACCACCGGGGCCTGACCTCCACCAGGGCCTGACCTACGCCGGGACTCGCCGGCCCGGCCTTCCCGCCGTGCCGACCTACGGCGTCGCGGGCCCGACCGCCGGCGCCGGGCCGGTCAGTGGCGGTGCCGCAGTGGGTATGTCGTCATGCGGTGCCGGAGCCGGCACGTCGTCATGCGGTGCCGATGCCGGCACGTCGCCGTCCGGTGCCGGGCCGGTCGGCGCGGCACCGTCGCGGCGACGGGTGATCAGGCTGCGGGCCCACACCAGCGGCCGGATCCGCTCCAGCGGCAGGAAGCTCGCCATCGCCACCAGGTGCGGGGCGAACGAGATGGTGATCGTCGCGATGGTCGCCAGGTGGAACGAGTAGAAGAAGCCGACCATGGCCAGCCGCCACCGCTCGGGCAGCAGGAACACCACGGGGCTGAGGAGTTCGAAGGCGAGGATGCCGAACTGGGCGACGATCAGCAGGTACGGCACCTGGGCGATCAGGTCGGCGAATTCGGTGCCGCGCCGGATGATGGCCCGGGCGAGCACCGAGCCGGTCGCCCAGTCGAGCCCGCCGAAGCGCAGCTTGGCCCAGGCGGCCAGGAAGTACGTGCAGATCACGGCGATCTGGGTGACCCGCAGTGCCCAGCCGCCGGCCTCGGTGCGGGTCGGGTCACCGTGCCGGGCGCGGCCGGCGGTGGGCAGGGCGGCCAGCGCGACGAGGAGCCCGATCCGGTCGTGGTCGACCTTGCCGTAGCTCATCGCGATGATCATCCACTCGAAGTAGAGCGCGAAGACCGACCAGCCGAGCAGCCGTGGCGCGCGGCCGGTCGCGGCGAGCAGGGCCAGCGGCAGCAACGTCCAGAAGATCGCCGCGACGACGGTGGGGGTCGGAGTGGGCAGCGGGAGCAGCCGGCCGATCAGCAGCGGCTGGTAGAGCTCGCCCGGGACGTCGGCCCGGGTGCGTATCCAGGGGGTGAAGACCACCAGGTCGGCGGCGACGAAGAGGTAGACCAGGGTGCGGAAGGCGGCCACCCGGCCACGGGGGACCGCCTCGGTCAGCCAGCGGGTCACCGGGACGCCTGCCAGCGCACCGTGGTCTCGTCGATCCACCGTCCGGTGGGCCGGCCCTGGTGGATGCCGTACCAGCGGATCACGATGCGGACCTCGACCAGCCCCGGCGCGCCGGGGTGGCGCTCGGCGTACGCGTCGGCGACCTGCCGGAGCAGCGCCGGGTCGGCGGCGTAGCGGCTCTGCCGGCCCTCGATCTCGGCGCGGCGGATGCCGGTGGCCTCCTGACCCAGCGCGACCACCGCGCCGGTGCGGTCGAGGCCCTCGACGCGGGTGTCGGGGGCGGGCGCGTTCGGCGGCTCCGACGTGGAGTACATCCGGAACGGCCCGAACGGGAAGTCGTCGTCGACCCCCCAGATGGTGCCGACGAGCAGCAGGGCCAGGCCGAGCGCGGTGGCGCCCAGCCGGACCGCGCGGCCGAGGGTGGTCAACGTTTCCATCGGATCGTGACGATACGGGATCGGGATGTCGCCACGGTGTCTCCGGGCGGCGCGTTTCTGCCGCTGCGGGTCGGCGGCGCAGCGGCGGGTACGCCGACGACGGCCGGGCCCCTGGGGGAGCCCGGCCGTCGTCGGGTGGTGCTCAGTGCTTGTGTTCGGCCAACTGCTTGCGTACGTCGTCCATGTCGAGGGCCTGGACCTGCTCGATCAGGTTCTCCAGAGCCGACTCGGGCAGGGCGCCCGGCTGGGCGAAGACGATCACGCCGTCCCGGATCGCCATGATCGTCGGGATGGAGCGGATGTCGAACTTGGCGCCGAGTTCCTGCTGCGCCTCGGTGTCGACCTTGCCGAAGACGATGTCCGGGTGCTTCTCAGAGGAGCGCTCGTAGACCGGGGCGAACCGCTTGCACGGCCCGCACCACTCGGCCCAGAAGTCGACCAGGACGATGCCGTCGCTCTCGGTCACCTCGTCGAAGTTGGCCGTGGTCAGCTCAACCGTTGCCATTGCACTCTCCGATCAGCGGATTGCTATTCGTCCGGTAGAACCAGGGCAGCCCTGATGGAATTCCCCGCCCGGACGGGCCGAAACCGGCGCGGGGCGGGGCGGGTGCGTGCGCCACCGGAGCGCATGGTGCCGATCCCGTGCGGCGGAACGCAGATGCAACGCGCACCTGCGTCACCGGTCGTGATGGGAGCGCTTCCAAGGAGATCGGCACGATTTGACACTACGAATCGGTAACTTGGGTCTTGACAAGGTGCGATCCCGCCGGTAGAGATCGCGCTGCACCACGCGGTCAATCACGCAGGGTGAAGTAACAAAAGGGTAAATGTGACGTCCGTCTCTGTCGATGTGTCCCCGGCTGCGGCAGAATCTCTTGCATCAGAGCGTGGGCGGCGGGTGCCGGGGAGGGCCCCGCCGCTCATTGCGTCTCCCCCGGAAGCGGCCGGTGTGACATTTCCACTCCGCCTCCGTCCCCGACATCGCCTTAACCACCAGTAAGGCATGCTGTGCCGAACTCCATCGCCACCCGTCGAAGGGGACAAGGATGCAGTTCGGCCGCTACTTCGAGGAGTTCGAGGTGGGCGCGGTCTACCGGCACTGGCCGGGAAAGACCGTGACCGAGTACGACGACCACCTCTTCTGCCTGCTCACCATGAACCACCATCCGCTGCACATGGACGCGCACTACGCCGAGTCGGCGAGCCAGTTCAAGCGCAACGTCGTCGTCGGCAACTACATCTACTCGTTGCTGCTCGGCATGTCCGTGCCGGACGTCAGCGGCAAGGCGATCGCCAACCTGGAGGTCGAGTCGCTGCGGCACGTCGCGCCGACCTTCCACGGCGACACCATCTACGGCGAGACGACCGTGCTGGACAAGCGCGAGTCCGGGTCGAAGCCGGACCGGGGCGTCGTGTCGGTGGAGACCCGCGGCTACAACCAGGACGGCACCCTGGTCTGCGTCTTCCGGCGCAAGGTCATGGTCCCCAAGAAGGAGTACGCCGCCGCGGCGGTGCCCGACGGCGTCGACCCGGAGCGTCCGAGCTTCCCCGAGCCCCGCTGAGCGCGGCCCCGGACGGGCCCCTTTCCACCGCGTCTGGTCGGGAAGGGGCCCATTTTGCGATTCGGGGCATATGCTGGCGCCGGAGGTCCTGATGAGCCACTCCCTCGCCGGAGAGCCGCCCTCTGCCGGACGTCGTGCCGCACCGCTGACCACCGCCGTCTACTCCGCCGCTGAGTGGGACCTGCTCACCACCCTGCCCGGCCGGGTGCTCGTGGTCGCCGCCTCGCCCACCCCCGGCCGTCCGCCCCGCGGCGTCGCCGCCGGGCTCGCCGGGCTCGACGCCGTGGCCGCCGGCCGGGCCTCCGACAGCGACCTGGTACGCGCCGTCGTCGCGGCGATCTACGCCCGGCATGACGGCGCGCCGAACCCGGCCGACCGGCTCACCGACCTGGTGGACCTGCTGGCCGCCTGCCGGGCCGCGGTACGCGTGCTGCACCGGCGGGCCGACCCGGCCGACTCGGCCGCGTACCGGCAGTGGGTGGAGTCGGTGGCCGCCCGCGTCTGCCGGGCCGGCGACCCGCCCGGCCCCGCCGACCGGCGGTTGCTGGACCGGCTCGGCGGTGCCCTGGGGCTGCGGTGACCGGGGTGGCCGCCATCGGCCGCGCGGCTGGCCGTACCCTCTTGTGACCGTGACCGAGGACCAGCTCGACGTGGGTGTCGGACCGTGGCCCGGCGACCCGCCGGACGACTCGCGGTACGACCCGGAGCTGCTCGCCGCAGGCGACCGGCGCAACGTCGTCGACCGCTACCGGTACTGGCGGCGGGAGGCCGTCGTCGCCGACCTGGACGAGCGCCGGCACGACTTCCACGTGGCGATCGAGAACTGGCAGCACGACTTCAACATCGGCACGGTGGTCCGCAACGCCAACGCCTTCCTCGCCGCCGAGGTGCACATCGTCGGGCTGCGCCGGTGGAACCGGCGCGGCGCCATGGTGACCGACCGTTACCAGCATGTCCGGCACCACCCGACGATCGAGGAGTTCGTCGCCTGGGCGGCCGGACGGGACCTGCCGGTGGTGGGCATCGACAACCTGCCCGGCTCCCGGCCGCTGGAGACCACCACGCTGCCCCGCCGCTGCGTGCTCCTCTTCGGCCAGGAGGGGCCGGGCCTGTCCGACCCGGCCCGCGTGGCCTGCGACCAGCTCTTCTCGATCGCCCAGTACGGCTCGACCCGGTCGATCAACGCCGGCGTGGCCAGCGGCATCGCTATGCACGCCTGGATCCGGGCCCACGCCGGCCCGCCGCCCGCCTGAGGTCCTTCGGCGGTTGGCCGGGGAATCGGCCGCTCCACTTGACGGGCCGGTGGCGGGGGGTCACGGTGGGGATGTGAGTGTCGTGGTGAGTTGTCCGAGGTGCGCCGGTCAGGTCAGGCCCCCCGACCTGATGCACCCCGAGTCGCGGTGCGTGCGGTGCGGGCCGGTCGCGCCACTGCACGTTCCGGAGCACATCGGAGTCGAGATCCTGGCGAGCGTGGTCGACCGCGTCGTCGCCGACGAGAAGGCGGAGCGGCCCGTCGTGCCGCTGTGGTGCCCGTGGCCGCTGCCGTCGGGTTGGACGGTTACCGGGGTCGGCTGGGCCGGGGACGACGCCTCCGGCGTACGGGCCACGGCGGTGGCCTGCGCCGGGCCCGCGCCGCTGGGCGGGGGGCCGGCCGAACTCCTGCTGGTGGCCGAGGAGCCGGGCGTCGGGCTGGGGGCCCGCTTCGCCGGGGTGTCCGGGCCGGACCCAGGGCCGGAACTCGCAGCGGCGCTCACCGGCCCCGGCCCCGGGCCCGGTCACCCCGAGCACGTCGAGCCGGCCCGGATCAGGGTCGGTGGCCACCCCACTCCACTGTGGCTGGTGCATTCCGCGACGGATCGAAGCGCGTACGCCGGCGAGGCTCGGGGAATGTGGCTCCATGCGATAGCCTGGCCGGCGAGCGCGGGTCACCTCCTCGCGGAAGACGTCGTCCTGCACGACCTCTCCGAGTGGACACCGCCCGAGCTCGTGTACGGCGCGCCGTCTCCTCACCTGCACGGCAGGGCCTGACCGCCCTGACGGACTCGTCAGGGAACGGACGTGGATATTCACTGTACGACACCATACTGATACTCTGGGTGCCGCTGCGGTAAACGGACCCGGCCCCGCGCGAGAGGGATGGCCCGCTATGGTCAAGAAGGTCCTCACCTGGGCCGGCATCGCATTCCTGATCTTCTTCGTCGCCTACCGGCCGAACTCCGCTGCGGACGTCTTCAAGTCGCTCGGCGGCGGCATCATGGACATCGCCCAGGGCTTCGGCGACTTCTTCACCAGCCTCGTCGCCTGACCGCTCATGGGCAGCCCCTCCGGACCCCCCTTCGATCCCGACGACCCCGACCGGGAGCGCCGGGAGCGGGACACCGAGCCGATCCCCAGGTTCCGTCCCGACGACGGGCCGGGCTACGGTTCCGGCGCCGGCCTCTCCGACGGGCCGTCCCTTTCGGACGACATTGGCTACGGCGACGGGCCGGGGTACGCCGGTGAGGGTCGCTCCGGGCGGTCCTGGGTGCACGACCCGGAGGCCGGGCACCAGCCGACCACCATCTCCGAGGACGAGCTGGCCGGGCTGCGGGTGGACGCCTCCGGCATGCCGATGGGCCCCCGGCGGGTGCTGCCCCTGGAGGACGAGCCCAGCTCGCTGGTCGCCCGCTACCTCTTCCCCACCGAGCGCTACCGGGGCGAGTGGAAACGGCACTGGATCCACCTCGCCACCCCGATCGTCATCGGCATCGCCGCGACCTTCGTCCTCGGCTACCTCTCCGGCTTCCTCGCCGGGCAGGACGTCGGCGCCCTCACCACCATCGCCGTGCTGCTCTGGTTCGCGGTGATGGGCTGGGTCGCCTGGCGGGTCGCCGACTGGTGGTACGACCGCTTCATCCTCACCAACAAGCGGGTCATGGTGGTCAACGGCATCATCACCCGCCGGGTGGCCATGATGCCGCTGGTCCGGGTCACCGACATGAAGTACGAGCAGAGCCCCACCGGCCGGGCGCTCAACTACGGCACCTTCGTGCTGGAGTCGGCGGGCCAGGAGCAGGCGCTGCGCGAGATCAAGAACCTGCCCAACCCGAACGAGCTCTACCTGCGGGTGGTCGAGGAGATGTACGAGCCGCAGGCGGTCGAGGCGCGGCTGGGCAAGCAGGCCGACGAGGCCAAGGCCGACGACGGCGCCTGAAGCTATTCGTCCGTTCATCGGAGGAACTGCGAACCTTTCGCCGTGGACCCGACCGCCCCGGTCATGGCAACCTGCCAGCAGGGACGGGGTGCGGAGGTGACGGGTGGTCGAGCGGGATCCGCTGGACGAGGAGTTCCGCGAGTTCGTCGCGGCCCGCTCCAGTGCCCTGCTGCGCACCGCGTACCTGCTGGCCGGGGACTGGGCCACCGCGGAAGACCTGCTCCAGACCGCGCTGACCAAGACGTACCTGGCCTGCAAGCGGCTCGGCGGGATCGAGGCGATCGAACCGTACGCCCGGCGGGTCATGGTCAACACCTCGACCAGTTGGTGGCGCCGGCGCTGGCACGGTGAACGCCCCACCGAGGTGCTGCCCGAGCGGGCCGGGGTCGACGAGATCGAGCAGCAGCTCGACCGGGACGTGCTCTGGCGCCACCTGACCGCGCTGCCCGCCCGGCAGCGGGCCGTGCTGGTGCTCCGCTTCTACGAGGACATGTCGGAGGCGCAGACCGCCGCCCTGCTGGAGATCTCGCCGGGCACGGTGAAGAGCCAGACCTCCCGCGCCCTGTCCACGCTGCGCCGTCGGCTCGGCGAGGAGGCGGCCCGGGACCTGCCGGAGGCGGCGACCGCGGCCGGGGGGCGGCCCGCGTCGTCCGGGGCGGCTGGGTCGTCCGGGGCGGCTGCGGTCGTACCTCCGGCACCCGGCCGGCCGCACCGGCCGGCCGGCAGCGGCGGGACCACGCCGTCGCCGCGCCCGGCCCAGGCCGGCGGCCACGGGCCCGGTCGGGACGCGGTCGCCGGAGCGGGCCGGCGGCCTGAGCTGCCGGTGACCGGTCCCGTCCGCCCCCGGGCGGCCGTCCCGGCGGAGACCCGATGAAGCCGACCCACGTCGCACCGGACAACCAGACCGGCGGCCCGGAGCGTCCAATGACTGTGACGCACGACGACCTGGAGCGGGCGCTGCGGGAGACCTTCTCCCGCCGGGTCGCCGTACCCCCGCCGTTGGCCGCCGACCCGGCGGGGCTGGCCATCGGCCGGGCCCGGCGGGTCCGTCACCGGCGGGCGCTGACCGGGCTCTCGCTGGCCGTGGTCGTCACGGCGGCGGTCACCGCCGGAATGGCGCAGCTCAACGGCCATCCCGGCCGCCCCACCACCCCGACCGTGGTGCTCGGCGACCCGCGCGGCGCGGCCACCGCGGCCGCCTGGCCGGTCGCCCCCGCCCCGGAGGCCCCGCCCGCCGAGGGGCAGGTCGAACTGATCGTCGGCGGCACCCTGGTCACCCCGGACGGCGACCGGTACGACCTGGGCATCGGCCCGGTCGAACGGGCCCAGCGGCTGCCCGACCACGGTGGCTGGCTGGTGGTGGGGGCGCCGACCCCGGCCGGTCGCACCCTCTGGGTCGTGCCGTCCGGCCAGGCCCCGCAGGTGCTGCTGGCCGGCGCCGAGGAGGTCGCCCTGAGCCCGGACGGCCGTCAGGTCGCCTGGAGTGACGGCGACGGGCTCTTCGCGGCCGGCCTCATCGCCAACCGGCTCCTCGCCACCATCGGTACGACCGCCGCGCACGGCGCCACCCCGGTCCGCTTCGTCGGCGACCGCCTCGTGGTGCGCACCCACGGCGGGGGTCACCTGCTGTGGCGGCCGGCGGCAGGCACGCTCCCCGACGGCAACCCGACAGTCCTCGACGTCTACGGCGTGCTGCCCGACGGGCGGCCCGTCGGGCGGGTGCCCGCCGCCGGCGATCCGCACCGCTCCTGTCTGGCCGTGCTCGACCCGGTGGATTTCACCCCGACCAGCACCGACTGCGGCGCGACCCTGGCCGACGACGGCCGGGGCGCCGTCTCCGCCGACGGCCGCTGGCTGCTGGTCAACGGCCGTGCGGACGGGACGGACGGGGCGCTCCTGGTCGGCCTCGCCGCCCCCGGGCTGGGCGGTGTCGTCCGCTCCGCCGGCCCGACGATCAGCGGCGCGGTGGCGTGGAGCGGCGCGGCCGTCGCCGCCTACGTCGACCGGAGCGGCGCCCTGGCCCGGGTACGCCCCGACCGGGCGTCGATCGGGGAACGAGCCTCCATGATGACGCTGGGCGGGGTCACCTCCGACGAGCCCCCGGTGGTGGTCGCCGACGCCTCCTGACCGCCGGCCCGACCCGCCGGAGCGGTAGCGTCGAAGCGTGATCCCACGCCCGGCGATCGACCTGCACACCCACTCCACCGCCAGCGACGGCACGCTGAGCCCGGCCGAGCTGGTCCGGGCCGCCGCCGACGCCGGGCTGGACGTCGTCGCGATCACCGACCACGACACCACCGCTGGCTGGGACGCCGCGGTACGGGCCCTGCCGCCCGGCCTGACCCTGGTCCGGGGCGCGGAGATCTCCTGCCGGTGGCACGGGGTCGAGCCGGCGGTCCCGCTGCACCTGCTCGCGTACCTCTTCGACCCCGACCATCCGGAGCTCGTCGCCGAACTGGCCCGGGTGCGGCTCGCCCGGGAGGTGCGCGGCGAACGGATCGTCGAGCTGCTGCGCGCCGACGGCATCGAGGTCAGCTGGCCGGAGATCATGGCCGCGGCCGGCGGCGGGACCGTCGGCCGGCCGCACATCGCGGCGGCACTCATCCGGGCCGGCCTGGTCGCCACCACCACCGAGGCGTTCGGGGTGGACTGGCTGGGCGAACGCTACCGGCTGCCGAAGGAGGACATCGAGGTGTTCCGGGCGGTCGAGCTGGTCCGGGCCGCCGGGGGCGTACCGGTCTTCGCCCACCCCCGGGCGACCCGGCGGGGCCGGATCGTGCCGGACGAGCTGATCGTCGAACTGGCCGCCGCCGGGCTGGCCGGCCTGGAGGCCGACCACGAGGACCACTCGCCGGCCGAGGCCGCGCACGTGCGCGCGCTCGCCGCCGAGCTGGGCCTGCTGGTGACCGGCTCGTCGGACTTCCACGGCACGCACAAGACCGTCCGGCTGGGCGCGCACACCACCGCCGGCGAGGCGTACGAGCGGATCGTCGGGCAGGCCCGTGGGGTGACCCCGGTCGCTTCCGGCTGATCCGCTTCTCGGTTCCCAGGGGCGCGGCTACCGTTAGCCGGTGGATCTCAAGCTCTTCGGTGAGGTCTTCGTGACCCTGCTGGTGATCGTCGACCCGCCGGGCATGATGCCCATCTTCCTCGCCCTGACCGGGCCGCTGGCCGCCCGCGACCGCAACCGGGCCGCCTGGCAGGCGGTCGCGTTGGCGCTCGGCGTGATCGTGGTCTTCGCGGTGGCCGGTCAGACGCTCCTCGCCTACCTGCACGTGGACCTGCCGGCGTTGCAGGCCGCCGGCGGCCTGCTGCTGGTGCTGGTCGCGCTGGAGCTGCTGACCGGCAAGGCCGACGACCCCAGCCAGCAGGCCACCTCCAACATCGCGCTGGTGCCGCTGGGCACCCCGCTGCTGGCCGGTCCGGGCGCCATCGTGGCGACCATGCTCTTCGTGCAGAGGGCCGAGGGACTCGGTGACCAGGCGGCGATCGCCGTCGCGATCGTCGCGGTGATGATCACGGTCTGGATCGTGCTGCGATTCTCGGGCGGCATCGTCAAGATCCTGCGACCCGGTGGCATCGAGGTGCTGACCCGGATCGCCGGGCTGCTGCTGGCCGCCATCGCCGTGCAGCTCATCGCCGACGCGGTGGCCGCGTTCGTCACCCAGTACGTGAACATGGCCTGACCCCGCCGCCGGTGCCGGCGCGACGCTGTCGTACCCGGATGGCAGGATCGGGCCCGTGCGACGAGCCTCCTCCGCTGGACGATCCGCGGGCTCGCCCCGACCCCGTGCCGAGCAGGCCGAGCAGTTGGGCTTCGAGGGCATGCCGGAGCGGCTCTTCGTCTGCACCCCCAGCAAGCTCGGCGCGTACGAGGACTGCCCCCGCCGCTACCGCTACTCCTACGTCGACCGGCCCGCCCCGCCGAAGGGGCCGCCGTGGGCGCACAACTCGCTCGGCGCCAGCGTGCACACCGCCCTAAAAAACTGGTATGCGCTCGCCCCGGAGCGCCGCCGGCCGGAGGCGCTCGCCGGGCTGCTCAAGGGCACCTGGGTGCGCGAGGGCTACCGCGACGACGAGCAGGAACGGCAGGCCTACCGGCGGGCGCTCGGCTGGCTGGAGGCGTACGTCGAGACGCTGGAGCCGGGCGTCGACCCGCTCGGCGTGGAGCGGGTGGTCGCGGTCCGGACGGCGGTGCTGGCCTTCAACGGCCGCGCCGACCGGATCGACTCCCGACCCGGCCCGGACGGGCCCGAGCTGGTCATCGTCGACTACAAGACCGGCCGCACCGGTCTGGACGGCGACGACGCCCGGGGCTCGCAGGCGCTGGCGCTGTACGCGTACGCCGCCGAGCGGACGTTCCGCCGGCCGTGCCGCCGGGTGGAGCTGCACCACCTGCCCACCGGGACGGTCGCCGCGCACGACCACACCACCGAGTCGCTGGCCCGGCAGCTGTCCCGCGCCGAGGACACCGCGCGCGACATCATGGCCGCCGAGCGGGCCGTCGCCGACGGGACCGACCCCGACGAGGCGTTCCCGCCGGTGGCCGGCCCCCGCTGCGGCTGGTGCGACTACCGCCGCACCTGCCCGGTCGGCGCGCAGACCCCCGGTCGCGACCCGTGGGCGGCGATGGACCGTCCCGCCGTACCCGGCGCCGATTCCTCCGCCGTCGCTGGTGGCGGGAGCAGCGACTAGTGGTTGCTTTCCTTTCTAGAGCCTGTTGACCCAGCGTGACGTCCGTCGCGGTTCAGGCTGCGGTCGCGGTGAGCCGAGCGGCCCGTTCCTTGGCCGCCTGCTGCAGCGGCCCCTCCCGCCAGTTGCGGGGCAGCGCGGCCAGGCCGAGGCGCAGCGCGCGGACGCTCAGGTCGGCCGAGAGCGCGGTGGTGGGCAGCCCCAGGCCGCCGTACAACCGCAGCGCCCAGGGCGGTAGCAGCCCGAGCGCGGTGCCGGCGATCCCCAGGTACGCCCAGCGGGGCGGCCCGAGGCTCAGCCCCAGCCGGGCCGGCAGGCTCAGCTTCCACGGGATCGGCGGCGCGGTCAGGAACAGGGCGGTCTCGGCCGCCTCCTTCGTCATCCGCAGCTCGGGCCGGACCACCCGGAAGTAGTCGGCCACCTCGGCGGCGCTGCCCGGCACCTCGGCCGGGTCGAGCCCGACCAGCGCGGCGGCGCCCCGCTGCTCGGCGTAGTAGCCGTCCACCTCGGCGTCGGTCAGCGACAGCCCGGCCCGGCGGGCGGTGCTGACGAACGACTCGACCTCGGTGACGTGCACCCAGCGCAGCAGCTCCGGTTCGTCGATCCGGAACTCCTCGCCGGTGGACGGGTCGGTGGCACGCATCCGGGCGTGCAGGCGGCGCAGCCGCCGACCCGCCGCTTTCGCCTCGGCCGTGGTGCCGTAGACGACGGTGCCGACGTACGTGGCCGTCCGGACCAGCCGGCCCCAGGCATCGGTGCGGTAGTTGCTGTTCTGCGCCACCCCGGCCATCGCCCGGGGATGCAGCGCCTGAAGGTAGAGGGAGCGCAGGCCGGCGACGATCAGGACCGGCTCGGCGTGCACCTTCCAGGTGACCGATCCCGGACCGAAGAGGCCGATGTCGTCGGAGTCCACCGCCCAAGAGTGCCATGGGACGCTCCGGCTCGACCCGCTCGCCGGGTCACCCGTCAGTCGTCGGCGGAGCGGCGGGCCTGGCAGGTGGGGCAGAGCCCCCAGAAGGTCACTTCCGCCTCGTCGACCTCGAAGCCGTGAGCGGTGTTCGGGTCGAGGCAGGGGGCACCACCGACGGCGCAGTCGACGTCGGCGATCTCGCCGCAGCCCCGGCACACTACGTGGTGGTGGTTGTCGCCGGCCCGGGCCTCGTACCGGGCGGCGCTGCCAGCCGGCTCGATCCGGCGGGACAGGCCGGCGCGGGAGAGCGCGCCGAGGACGTCGTACACCGCCTGGGTGGAGACCGAGTCGAGGCGTTCGCGTACCCGGCGGGTGATCTCGTCGACCTCCAGGTGGCCGCCGGCGGCCAGCACGTCCAGGACGGCGAGCCGCGGCCGGGTGACCCGCAGGCCCCTCGACCGGAGCAGTTCCTCGCCACTGGACATGAGGCAATGACAGCACGGGGTCACCGGACCGACAAGCGAACCCGGCGGCACGTGTTCCCGACCACAGCTCAGGACGGTTGACGAGCGGGTGAACCGTAGCGGTCGACACCGCGTGTGTCCGATCGAGGGACATGCCGCGACGTATGGGTCGTCGTACGCTTCTGCGGCGAACCGCATCCATTGTCGGAGGTGTCGGTGTTCAAGGAAATCAACGGCCTTCCGGGCCACATTCTGGTGGTCCACGCCGCGGTGGTGTTCGTCCCGCTGCTGGCGCTGGCGGCCGCCGCGTACGGGCTGGTGCCCCGGTGGCGCCCCCGGCTCGGCTGGGCGATGGCGATCCTTGCCGTGGTGACGCCGGTGATCGCCTGGGTGGCAACCGAGTCCGGCGAGGCGTTCGAGGAGTTCCTGAGGGGCAAGAACTACCCGCCTGAGCTGCTCGCCAAGATCAACGAACATTCCGAGTACGGCGACGTGACGCTCTGGCTCACCGTGGGGCTCGCCGTGGCGGCCCTGGCGCTGCTGGTGCTGACCAGCGGCCGGGTGCGTACCCCGCACCTGCCGTCCTGGGTCAACTGGCTGCTCACGGCCATCATCGTGGTGCTGGCGGTGTTCGCGCTGGTCTACGTCTATCTGACCGGCGAATCGGGTGCCGAGTCCGTCTGGGGCAACACTCTCTGACCGGTCACCCGACTCAGAAGATCGCCCGGGAGCAGAGCAGGCAGAGCAGGATCAGCAACACGGCACCGGCCACCGCGCCGACCGCGTAGGTGACCCGCTGCGCGCGCTGCTCCGCCGCGTCGATGGCCTCCATGTCCTGCGGCGGCAGCGCCCGGGGCGGGGTGGCCTGGAGGTGCGCCGGCGGTCGCCAGCCGGGCGGCGGCGGGGTGGTCGGCGGCGGCCCGGCGTAGCCACCGCCGGGCCGCGTGGCCGCCTGCCCCGGGACCGGTGCCGCCGGTCCGTCCGTCGGGGCGGCCCACGGTGACAGGGAGATCGGCGCGGCGGCACCCGCCACCCCGCCCGGGACCATGCCGGTCGTCGCCGTGGTGCCGGCAGCCGCTTGCCCGCCCGGGTGTGGCCCGGCTGCCGGCCCGGCGCCGGGCGCTGGCTCGCCGACCATCGCACTGTCGGAGTCGGGGGTCGTCGGGTCGGTGCCGGGCCCCGTCGGCTCGGCGCCGGGCCCCGTCGGCTCGGTGCCGGGCCCCGTCGGCTCGGTGTGCTCGGGCGGCCGTCGCCAGAACTCGTCCTCGGAACTGGCATCGCTGGGCGTCGTCACGCCGTCCGACGCTACCAACGCCGCGGGCGGCCGGCCGCCCGACGCGGCGGCGGACGGGGTGCGCTACCGCCATGCCGCTTGTGGTGTGGGTGCGGGCTGCGGTGGCGCTGTGTGTGCCGTCGGTGGGGGCGCGGGCTGCCGTGGTCAAATGCGGTGCCGTCGGATGGCCCGGGCTGGGATAGTGTTGCCGCTCGTGAGCATCGAGGACCCGGGCGTGCGCGACGACGACCGCGCCGTCGATCTCAGCGAGGATTTCGTGGTGCTGCCCGAGCAGACGGTGGACGACACCGACCACGGCTGGGGTGAGCGCACCGGCGGCAACGACGACTGGCTGCTCGCCGAGCGCCCGCCGCACTGGGACTGAGCAACCCTTTCCGCACCCGGCGCGAGCGCGCAACGCCGTGGAGTCGGCGGAGAGCGGCACGCGGGCCGGGGTCAGCCGCGTACCACGACGGCGAAGCGGCTCCCCTCCGGCTGGCCGACGGCGCGTTGCGCCTGGTCCGGCCGGAGCGCCAGGTAGAGCGCCGACGACCCGTCGGTGGCGTCGCCGCCCACCACGTCGAGCACCAGCGCCCCGGAGGCCAGCAGGCCGGCTTCGACCGGCGCCCGGCCGGCCGGTACGACCAGCAGGTCGACCCGCGCTCCCGGCCGGAGCACGGCGAGCGCGGCGGGCTCGGCCAGCCGCACCGGTACGCCCACCGACCCGCTCGGCAGCGGCAGCGCTCCCGGCCGACCGGCTCCGGCCGACGGCCCCGCACCGGGCAGCTCGCCGTCCGATCGGCCTCCGGCCGACGGCCCCGCACCGGGCAGCTCGCCGTCCGATCGGCCTCCGGCCGACGGGCCACCCGCCGACCCGACCCCGGCCGCCGGTGTGGCCGCAGCGCCCCCGGGGGTCGTGCCCCCGCCCGAGGGACCCGCCGACGGCGGCGCCGGACTGGGGCAGCCGCCGGACGAGTCGAGGACGACCACCGCCAGGCCCAGCAGGGCGGCGACCAGCCCGAGGCGTAGCAGGGTGCCCGCGCCGGGCCGGCGGCGCCAGCGCACCGGGCGCAGGGAGCCATCACCGTCCGGGCCACCACCCGCCATGCCGCCCACCTCCCGCCCTCGCCGTCCGGCCGCCGTCACGGCGCTCGACAGACGCTAGGCGTCGGAGTCGTCGCAGGAGCGCCGTGCGCACCGGCCTGTGGACAACCGACGGGCCTGTGGACAACGCCAGAAGTGGCGCCCGACCTGCTATCGAAGATCAGCCCCAGACGGGCGGCCGGGCCCGACGGTCCGGGCGGTCGAATCTTTACCACGTCACCGACGTCGCAGCGCCGCCCGGCTGAATCGTTGACGTCATCAGCTCCAAAGCGTCACACCAGGGTCGGCAGCCCCGCCAGATCAACCCGGGACTCGCGGCCGCGCCCACCGCCCCCGAGGCCCGGACGGCGCGTACGCCGAACGCCCCCGCGGCCCGGTGGGCGGCGAGGGCGGTGGCGTTCGAGATCAGGAGGAGGCGGAGGTGCTGGCGGCCGGCGCCTTGGCCGACCCGCCGTTGGACGAGCCGGACGTGCTGCCGCCGTTGGAGGAGGCGGTCGACGACGACCCGTCACCCGAGGAGGAGCCGCTGTCCGACTTCGCCGGCTTCGGGGTGGTGCTGCCGGACTGGCCCTCCGAGCCGGAGGAGCGGGAGTCGGTGCGGTAGAAGCCGGAGCCCTTGAACACGACGCCGACCGAGTTGAAGACCTTGCGCAGCCGCCCCTCGCACGCGGGGCACTCGGTCAGCGGCTCGTCAGAGAAGGACTGCACCGCCTCGAGCTGGTGGCCGCACGCAGTGCAGGCGTACTGGTACGTGGGCACGTTCTTCTCCCGATCTGGCACGGCCGGTTGGCACTCGACGGTTTCGAGTGCCAATGGTGCGTCATCGGACCCGGGTTCGTCCAGCGGACGTGGGGGGATCGACATCCGGCGCGCCGGTCAGCGTACGCAGACCGCCCGAGGGGGTGATGACGGCGCGTACCGGGCGGTCGTGCGGCTGGGCGGGCAGCGCGTCGACCAGCTCACCGTCGTGCAGCAGCGCCACCGTCAACGCCGTCTCCGGCACCCGGGCCAGCGCCCGGTCGTACGAGCCGCCGCCTCGTCCCAGGCGCAGGCCGCGCCGGTCCACCGCCAGCGCCGGCACCACCACCAGCTCCGCGTCGCCGATCGCCGCGCGGCCCAGCCGGGGGCCGTCCGGCTCTCGCATCCCGCGCCCGGCCGCCACCAGCGAGCCCGGCCCGTCGTACGCCGCCCAGTCGAGGTCCAGGTCGTCCCGCAGTACCGGCAGCAGCAGCTCGGCCTGCCGGGGCAGCGCCGTGCGGAGCGCGTCCGGCAGTTCCGGCCCGCCCGGCTCGGAGCCCACCGGCACGTACCCGCTCATCCGGTGCGGGCGCAGCCGGCGTACCAGCTCGACCAGCTCGGCCCGGACGCGCGCCGCGGCTTCGGCCCGCCGTGGCGCGGTCAGCGCCCGGCGGTGGGCGAGCAGCGCGGCCCGCGTCTCGCGCTTCGCCTCGTGCGCTCCATCAGAAAATTCCGGCACGCAACACTCCCTGACGCAAACCTCGTCTCCCGGTCGCTCTGTGTCAGCATCGCAGGAACGGGCGCGGAACTTCCGGGGGGGAAGCTTGACGCTACGCGGGCGGTTGACGGCAGCCTTCCTCGCGGTGGTGCTCGGCCCGGTGCTGCTCGGGGCGGTCTTTGTCGGCACCACCCTCGCGGCCGTCGACCGCAGCCGCTCCACCGAACGGCTCGGGCTCGCCGCCTCGACCGTCCGCACCTCGGTGGACGCGCTCTGCCAGCAGTTGCGGGCCGCCGCCGACGCGGTCGCGCTGCACACCGACCCCGCCGCCCGCGCCGGCACCGCCGCCCAGGTGGTCAGCCGGGGCCTGGCCGGGGCGGTACTGATCACCGACGGGGCCGGCACGACGACGTACGCCAGCCCCGGCGCGCCCCCGACGCCCTGGCAGGACTGCTCCGGCGACCGTGCCGTCGTCGGGCCGGTGCGGGCGCTCAGCGCCCGGGTCGACCTGCGCGACCCCGCCGGCGTCGCGCTCGGCACGGTCACCGCCGCCCAGGTCGTCGACCCGGCGTTCGTGGCCCGGCTGGCCGCCGCCACCGGCGTCGGGGTCACCCTGCTCGACGGCCCCGCCGCTCCAGGCCGGGTCGCCCACACCACCGAGTCCAACCGGGTACGCGAGGCGGTGCTCGCCGCCGCGGGCACCGTCGACGGCGACCGGGTCACCGAGACCCCCGACGGCCGGTACGTGCGCCGCCTCGGCCCGGGGCCGGGGCAGCCGCTGCCGCTGGTCCTCTCCGTTGCGGGCGAGCAGCCAGCCGGGCTGCCCGCCGTGCTGGTCGGCGCGGTGCTCCTCGCCGCCGTGCTGGCCGTGCTCGCCGCCTGGCGGCTGGCCCGGGTGACCACCCGGCCGCTGGTCGAGCTGGCCGGCGCGGTGGACCGGGTGGCCCGTGGTGACCTGACCGCCCGGGTGCCGGTGCGCAGCGGGGACGAGATCGGCCGGCTGGCCGGCGCGTTCAACCGGATGACCCGGGAGACCGCCAGCTATGTGGCGGCGCTGACCAGCAGCCGGGACCAGCTGCGGGGCCACCTCGCGGTGCTCGGCGACACCCTGGCCAGCACCCACGACCTGCAACGCATCCTGCGGGTGATCCTGCACAGCGCCCTCGCGGCGACCGGGGCGCGGGCCGGCGCGGTGCTGCTGCTCGACCCCGACGGCGTGCTGGTGGGGCAGTGCGCCGAAGGCCTGGAGGGTCGGGTGCCGGGGGCAGAGCCGCTGCGGGTGCCGGTCGGCGCCGGGGTGATTGGCGCGGTTGCGGCCACCGGGGAGCCGCAGCGCGGCCGGGGCGAGCCCGCGGAGGCGCCAACGGGGGAGCCGGGCTGCGAGACGTACGTGGCGGTGCCCTTCGCGGCGCCCGCCAGCGCCGACCCGGCGGGCCGCGACCCCGCGGTCGGGGTGCTGGCCCTCTACGACCGGCCGGGCGGCGAGGAGTTCGACGACGACGACCTGGCCACCCTGCGCACCTTCGCCGGGCATGCGGCGGTGGCGGTGGAGAACGTCCGGGTGCACGAGGAGGCGCAACGGCTCTCGCTGACCGACCCGTTGACCGGGCTGTGGAACTACCGCTACCTGCGCGAGTCGCTGCGCCGCGAGGTGGAGCGGGCCAGCCGGTTCGGGCGGATGCTGAGCATCCTCGCCCTGGACGTGGACCGGTTCAAGCGGGTCAACGACACGTACGGCCACACCGCCGGCGACGCGGTGCTCGCCGAGTTCGCCAGCCGGATCCGCGACGAGATCCGCGAGGTCGACCTGGCGTTCCGGCACGGCGGCGAGGAGTTCGTGGTGCTGCTGCCGGAGACCGACGCACCGGGTGCGGTGATCGTCGCCGAGCGGCTCGGTGCGGCTGTGCGGGACACCCCGATGGTGGTGGACGAGCACGTGGCGATCCCGGTGACCGTTTCCATCGGCATCGCCGTCTTTCCCGACCATGCCAGCACCGGCCAGCAGGTGCTCGACGCCGCGGACGAGGCGCTCTACGCGGCCAAGGCGGCCGGGCGTGACGGGTACCGGGTGACCGGGCAGCGCGCCGACGCGATGGCGGAGGAGATCCCGGTGCCGGCCGGCGCGGTCAGCCCGGACGACGGGCTGCCGCGCGCCGGCCCGGCGGCCGCCAGGGCGGCGGAGGGCTCCGGCCGGTACGCCCCGGACCTGCCGGGGCCCGCTGCGGGTGTGACACCGCCGGCTACGGGCGGCGCGTCTTCCGGTCCTCACCCGCCGCGGCAGAGCCGTGGCCGATAGTCTCGCGGCATGTCGGAGCACTCTGCGAACCCCTCAGCGGCCGCCGCGACCGGCCGTCCCCGTGCGGTCAAGGCTGTCATCCCGGCCGCCGGTCTGGCCACCCGGTTTCTGCCGGCGACGAAGGCGGTGCCCAAGGAGCTGCTGCCGGTGGTCGACCGTCCGGTCCTGCAGTACATCGTCGAGGAGGCCACCCAGGCCGGCATCGGTGACGTCCTGCTGATCACCGGGCGCGGCAAGACGTCGATGGTGGACCACTTCGACCGCCGGCCCGATCTGGAGGCCCGGCTGGAGAAGAAGCCCGAGCTGCTGGCCGCGGTGCAGCGCCCCAGCGAGCTGGCCGAGATCTACACCGTCCGGCAGCCCGAGCAGCTCGGCCTCGGCCACGCCGTCGGGTACGCCGAGTCGCACGTCGGCGACCAGCCCTTCGCGGTGCTGCTCGGCGACGAGTTCGTCAAGCTCGACCAGCCGCTGCTGCCGGCCATGCTGGAGTTGCAGGCCCGCACCGGCGGCGTGGTGCTCGCCTTCTTCGAGGTCGACCCGGCCGACACCAAGCGGTACGGCATCGCCTCCGTCGAACCGGCCGAGCCGGAGCTGACCGACATCGGCGAGGTCGTCAAGGTCACCGGCATGGTGGAGAAGCCGAAGCCGGAGGACGCGCCGAGCAACCTCGCCGTCCTCGGCCGGTACGTGCTGCCGGGCCGGATCTTCGACGCGATCCGCCGGACGGAGCCGGGCAGCGGGGGCGAGATCCAGCTGACCGACGCGATGGAACTGCTGCGCAACGAGGGCGTGCCGGTGCACGCGATCGTTTACCGGGGCACCCGCTACGACACCGGCATGCCGCTGGGCTACCTCCAGACCGTGGTGCAGATCGCCGCCGAGCGCGAAGACCTTGGCGGTGAGTTCCGCAAGTGGCTGGCCGAGTTCGTCAACTCCGACACGTCGGGCGGTCCTAATACATGACCGCGACGGCCGACGCCGAGGCGGCCGCGAACGAGTTGACGCCGCTCGCCGACTACCTGGGCAGTGTGCTGCGCAGGTTGCGCGCGCTGCCTCCGCTCGACCTCGACCTCACCCAGGCGTACGGCAACGTCTTCGCCGAGGACGTCATCGCGCCGCACTCCTTCCCCGCCTTCGACCAGGCCGCGGTGGACGGGTACGCGGCCCGCTGGGAGGACCTCGTCGGGTACGGCCCGGCCCCCTCCGGGGGGTCGGGCCGTATCGTGCGGCTCAACGTGGTCGGCGACCTCGGGGCGGCGAGCTGGCGCCCGGTCCGGCTCACCCCGGGCTCGTGCTTCTCCGTCGCCGCCGGGGCGCCGCTGCCCGTCGCCGCGGACGTCGTGGTCCCGGTGGAGTGGACCGACCAGGGCATGGCCGCGGTGGAGATCTTTCGCACCCCCAAGCGCGGGTACGGCGTCCGCCGCGCCGGTGAGGAACTGCCCGCCGGCACCCTGCTCGCCCGCGCCGGCACGTACGTCTCGCCGGCCCTGGTCGCCGTCCTCGCCGCCACCGGGATCGGGCACGTGGTGGTCCGGCCCAGCCCCCGGGTGGTCATCGTGGCCACCGGCGACGAACTCGTCGACGTCGGCCGGGGCAGCCAGCCCGGCCAGGTGGTGGACGCCAACTCGCACGCACTGACCGCCGCCGCGGCCGAGGTGGGCGCGCTGGCGTACCGGGTGGGCATCTGCGACGACGACCCGGAGGGGCTGCGCGGCCTGCTGGAGGACCAGACCCTGCGGGCCGACCTGATCATCACCACCGGTGGCACCGGCACCGGCCCCGGCGACATGGTCCGCCGCATCCTGTCCAGGAGGGAGGGTGGCCGGGCCGGTCCGGTCACCTTCACCGAAGTGGCGCTCTATCCCGGCACCGCGCTCGGATTCGGTACGGTCGGCGCCGAGGAGGTGCCCGTGGTGTGTCTTCCCGGTGACCCCGGCGCGGCGCTGATCGGCTTCGAGGTGCTGGCCCGCCCGGCCATCAACCTGCTGGCCGGTGCGGAGCCGGTGTTCCGGCCGAGTGTCCGCGCGCACCTGCTGGAGACCATCACCTCGCCGGGCGGGCTGCGCGAGTTCCGGCCCGCGCACGTCGCCGAGCGGCGCGGCGGCGGCTACACCGTCCAGCCGCTGCCGGGTGGGCCGTTCACGCTGTCCGGGCTGGCCGAGGCGAACGGACTGATGGTGCTCGGCGAGCGGGTCACCACCGCCGCCGCCGGCTCCACCGTGGACGTGCTTCTGCTGGATCGGCGTCGGTGAGTTTCCTCGGGTTCGGTCGGCCGCCGGGCTGGCCGGTGGTGCTGACCGACGGGCCGGTGGTGCTGCGGCCGTACCGGCGCTCGGACGCGGGCGCCTGGTCGGAGGTGCGGCGCGCCAACCGGGCCTGGCTGGCGCCGTGGGAGTCGCACCTGCCCGGCAGTTGGGACGAGACCAACTCGCCGGCCGTGTTCCGCTTCGTCCACAAAGACCAGCGGCGCTCGGCGCGGACCGGTGAGGGGATGCCGTACGCGGTCTGCCTCCGCGAGGACGGCCGGGACCGGCTGGTCGGGCACATCAACGTGGGCAGCATCGTCCGGCGGGCGCTCTGCTCCGGGTACGTCGGTTACTGGGTGGACTCCCGGGTGGCCGGTCGCGGGGTGATCCCCACCGCGATGGCGCTCGCCGTGGACCACGCGTTCGGCCCAGGCGGGCTGCACCGGGTCGAGGTGAACATCCGGCCGGAGAACCGGCCGTCCCGGCGGGTGGTGGAGAAGCTGGGCTTCCGCGAGGAGGCGTACCACGTACGCTACATGCACATCGACGGGGCGTGGCGCGACCACATCGGATACGCGATGACCAGCGAGGAGGTGGCCGCCGAGGGCGGTCTGCTGGCCCGCTGGCACCGGGTACGCGACCGCAAGGGGTGAGTCGTCCCACGGACGGGATCGGCGCGGCGTGCCGGCATGACGGTCGGCGGCCCGTAACCTCAAGTGACTGCAAGCTGTGGCAAGCGCTGCCCGGCCGTACGATCTGCGCCGTGGACGACCATCCGGGGAAGATCCTGCGGTGGTCCGGCGGTTGCCCCGAATTCGGTGACGGGAGGGGTGAGGGTGCCGACCTCGGTGCTCCTCGCCGTCCTCGCCGCCGCCGGCCTGCTCGCCCTCGCGCCGGCGCTGGTCCGCCGGTACGACGCCACCGAGCGGCTGGTGGCGGAGCGGGCGCAGTCGACGGCGCGGGTGCTCCAGCGCCGCCGGCGGCGCCGTACTGTCCCGGGACGGCGGCCCGTCAACCCGTCCCGTGCGCTTGTCGTCACCCTCAGTGAAGATGCGAACACCGGCGGCCTGAGCGCTCCGGTCTCCGCGCCTCCGGTGCCGGGCCGCCGGTCGGGCCGGCTGCGCGCCGTGCCGCCCGCCCCGCGCCGGGCGCGCCGCCGACCCCCGCCCCGGCGACGCCACACCCCGGCCGTCTACCGGCGTCGCCGGGTGCTCGCCGCGCTGCTGCTGCTCAACTTCGTCGAGCTGGTCGGCGTGATCGTGGTCAGCCCCGGATTCTGGATCAGCTTCTCGGTAACCGCGACGCTGCTCGTGGCGTACGTCGTGCACCTACGGAAGCGGGCGGTGGCGGAGCGCCGGCGGCGGCGGATCCAGGCTCGGGAGGCGGCGTGGCTGGCCGCCCGGCAGGCCGAGGTACGGCGGGAGCAGGCCCGCCGGGCGGCGGCTCGCCGGGAGGCGCAGCGCCGCCTGGCGGCCCAGCGCGAGGCGGTACGCCGTTCTGCGATGGGCCTGGACCGGTCGGGTGACCTGCCGGCGGCGTCCAGCGGGGGCGGCTCGGTCTCCTACCGGCGGGCGGGGGGCCTGCGAGGGCGGCCGTACCACTCCGGCCGCGGCGCCCACCCGGCCTGACCGCTCGTCGGGGGTCCGGTGCTGCGCTCTTGGGCATGTCGCACCGTCCCGCCCCCGCCCCCGCCCCCGCCTGAGCGTCGTCGGGGCCGCTCGCTCGCCTTGCGGCATGTCGCGGTGTTCCGCCGCCCGGACACCGCGACATGCCGCGTCCCGAGTCGATCTTTCGGGGGCTCACGTCGGCGCGGCGGGGGTGGATTCGCGGCGGGGTGGTGGACCTGTTAGCCTTGTCGCCGGCCCGCCTGGTGAAAGCCAGGTGGGACCGAAGCCGGTTCGCCGGCGGAGGGGCTGTGGCGCAGACTGGTAGCGCACCTCGTTCGCATCGAGGGGGTCAGGGGTTCAAATCCCCTCAGCTCCACCCAGTTCAAAGGCCGTTTTCCGTTACGGGAGACGGCCTTTTTCGATCTTGTACAGCAGCGGAGTACAGCAACTGCCAGCCGAGGCTCGGCGGACCCGGGTCAGCCCGTGAAGTCGTCCGGCGCGTCCCGGGCGTCCTCCTGGACGTGCTCTCCCGGCTGCTTGCCCCGGACCTCGTCCAGCCGCTTCACCTGCTCCGCCTCCGACCGCTCGTTCTGGGCCATGTCGCCCATCCGTGCCCGGGCAGGGCCGGCCAGCTGCTCGACCTGATCCTGTGCCCTCTCGACGCCCATGTCGCCTCCTGTGTCGTTGTGGGCGGTCCGCAGCCCTGTCCGCCCCTCCCGACCCGCGTCCCCGCCGGTCCGTGGGTGAAAACCCTGCTCAGCTTCGGAACTGCTCGCCGAGGCGCTTCAGCTTCTCGCCGGGAGCGACCTGGCAGTCCCCACCCCGGGCGTCCAGCAACCGGGCCTTGAACTCCCGGTGGAGGCTGTCTGGCTCGACCGGCGTGCCGAGTCGGGTGGGGAAAGACCAGGTCGGTCCCGCGAGGTCGGCAAGGTTTGGCTGGCCGGTATCTCGCGACTACGCCAGTGCGAATGACCCGAGGGGGATCTCGCCGGCCGGCACGTACGTCCCCATCACGACCCCGGTCGTGGAGACCGTGCTGTCGACGAGCTTCAGCCCGGACGGAATTGTGCCCTCCGCGAACAGGCGCTTCCCCGCCCCGATGACGACCGGGAAGACCCACAGGCGGTATTCGTCGACCAGATCGTGCCGCATCAGCGTCTGGATCAGGTTGCCGCTGCCGTGCACCTGGAGCTCCGGCCCGTCTCCCTGCTTGAGCGCCGCGACGCCTTCGGCCACGTCCCCCTCGATCAGCACCGAGTTGCGCCACTCCAGGGCGGGACGACTCCGTGAGGCGACGTACTTGGTGGCGTCGTTCAGCGGTTTGCCGCCGGCCTCCTCCGGCGCCTTCGGCCAGTACGCGGCGAAGATGTCGTAGGTCCGGCGGCCGAGGACGAGGTCGAAGGGCCTGCCCATCGCCGCCCCCATGACCTCGCCCATCTTGTCGTCCCAGTAGTTGAACGACCAGCCACCGTGCGCGAAGCCGTTGTCGTCGTCCTCTCCGGGGCCGCCCGGGGCCTGCATGACCCCGTCGAGGGTCAGGAAGGTGTTCACGACCAGCTTTCTCATCTCGGGTGTCCTCTCGATCGGATCTCTGGCCTGGGAAGGCCCGTCCTAGTACGAAACGGGCCAGCGGAACGACGGTCGTGGTGCCGGTGTCCCGCACTCCACCGAGGGTGCAACTCAGGCGGGCCGACTCCCCGCGAGGGAGCCGGCCCGCCAGGGGACCAGAGATGTCACGGCTTCCAGGAGCCGGCCGCCTCGAAGTTGTGCTGGTACTCCACGACGCCGTTCTTGTCCTTGACGTCGAACACCACCGCGCCCGACCGCTTGCTGCCCGCCCGGATGCCGCTGCCGGAGTCGAGCATGTCGCCGCCGCAGCCGGACAGCGCACCGGCCAGGCCGTTGACGGTGGTGCCGTCCTCGGCCACCCACTGGAAGTAGAACGGGTTGATCGACGCCTTGCCCTTGGTGACCGTCGCGGTGACGTCGGCGATGAGGTAGAGGCCCTTGTCCGGGGCGGGGGCGTACGAGCGGCAGCCCTTGGTGGAGGTGGAGAACTTGCGGATGGTGATCTCGATGGTGCCCTCGTCGTCCTCGATCAGCAGGGTGTCGCCGGGCTCCATGTTGAACGTCTCGCCGTCGTTGGCGGAGGCCGAGGGCTTGGCGCTGGGGAGGGCCGGGGCGGCGGTGGTCAGCGGGGTGGGCAGCGACCGCTCGATCTCCTCCGCCTTGTCGGCGGCCTTCTTGCCGCCGACGACGACGGCGGCGATGCCTCCGCCGCAGCAGAGCAGCAGCAGCACCGCCACGATGATGCCGACGATGATCCAGGTCTTCTTCTTCGAGCCGGACTTCACCGGCGGGCCGAGCGGCTGGCCCGGCGCCGGCGAGTAGCCGGGCCCGGACACCGGCGGGTAGCCGCCGCCGGACACCGGCGGGTACGGCGCGCCGGAGACCGGCGGCATCGACGCGTTCGGGTCGTACGGCGGGTAGGGGGTGCCGGACACCGGCGGCTGCGGGGCCCCGGACACCGGCGGGTACGGCGCGCCGGAGGTCGGCGGCTGCGGGGCGGCCGGGTACTGCGGCGCGTACGGCGGCTGGGGGGCGGTCGGGTACTGCGGTGCCCCGGAGACCGGCGGCAGCGGCGCGGTCGGGTCGGCGGGGTACTGCGGCACCGGCGCCGTGGGGAACGGGTCCACGGGCGGCTGGTTGGGGTCCTGCGGCCCGTAAGGGGGCTGGGGCTGGCTCACCGTACTCCTCGGCACTTCGGTGGCATCGGGAACTCCCGAACGCTAGTCGGTGCCGGCAACGCGGAATTGTGTCGGGTCTCGACCAGTGATGTGGGGGACGAGGGTGGGCCGGACGGTCAATGCGTCAGCACGGCCGCCGTGCGCACCAGGTCGCCCTCGACGACGAAGCGCCCGGTGACGACGGCGGGCGGGTCGGCCACGGTCGCCGCCCGCACCCGGACCGGGTCGATCCGCGCGGTGAACGTGCCGGCGTCCGGGTCCAGGTCGACCGTGGCGTCCTGGAAGTCCAGCCAGGACCCGACCACCGGGTGCCAGACCTTATAGACGGTCTCCTTCGCGCTGAACAGCACCAGCGGCCAGGACGTGCCGGCCGGCAGCCGGGCGCAGCGCTCCTCCTCCTCGGGGCGGCAGATCAGCCGGCGTACCCCCGCGTTGAGCTCCCGGTGCCGCTCGGCGTCCATGCCGACGGACCGCACGTCGGTCGCCCGGGCGACCGCGGCGGCGCAGTAGCCGCGGGTGTGGGTGATCGTGCCGACCACTCCCGCCGGCCAGGCGGGGGAGCGGTCGGCCGCCGCCGGGACCGGCAGCTCGGGCAGCCCCAGCCCGGCCATCGCCCGCCGAGCGCAGACCCGACCGGCGGTGAAGTCCCGCCGCCGGCTCTCCACCGCCCGCGCGCCGAGGCCGTTCCGTTCGGCCGGGAGCAGCTCGCCCGCCCAGTCCGCCGGCCCGGCCACCACGACCGAGACGGCCGGCGGCAGCAGGTCACGCATCACCGACCCCCTTCAGGTACGACGACAGTCTGGCCCGTTCGGCGTCGAGCCGGTCGGCCGGCACCGGCGGCGACTCGGGCCGTCGGGCTGTGCGGGAGGTGTCGGCGTGCCCGCCACGCCAGCACCCGCTCGGTGGAAAGATCCGCGATCGCCATCGACGGTGAACGTACCGCAACCATGTAACGCCCGAGGGTTCTGTGTCGCTGTTGGAGCGTGGTGGGAGGCCACCCGGCGTCCGCGCGTCGCGGACGTTGCGGCTCGTGCCAGGTACGACCGTCCGGAGAGGAAGTGGTGATGACCGGTGCCCTGGTGCCCTCGGGTTCTCACCCCGACGAACACGTTCCGATGACCCCGGCGTGGACCTGCGACTCCTGTGGTGAGGAGTGGCCGTGTCCGACCAAGCGCACCCGGCTGCTGCGGGAGTACGCGGTGGACCGCGCCTCGCTCAGCGTCTACCTGGGGTCGTGCCTCGCCGTCGCCACCACCGACCTGTACGCCCTGCCGGTGACGTCCCTGCAGGACCGGTTCATCGGCTGGGTCCCCCGGCGACCCCTGACGTCCTGAGCCCGGCGGTGGCCACCCCCGGTCGGGGCGGCCACCGCCGGAACGTCAGGGTCGGCGGGGGCGGCGGGTCAGCGCGAAGCCGACCACCCCGGCCACGGCGGCGAGGACCCCGCCGACCGTGCTCCAGATCCACCGGGAGCCGAGGCCGGGCAGCCAGTGGCCGAACCCGCCGTCCTCCTCCTCGGCCGGGGCCGCCGCCGGCTCCCCGGTCAGCACCGTCCCGGCCTTGGTGTTTGGCACCAGGGGCGCCTTCAGCTCGCCGTCGTCGCGCGAGCCCTCGCCGTCCGCGCTGACCAGCAGGTCGACGTCGACCGGGAGCCCGAGGTCAGACTCGGGCAGCTCGGTCACCGACAGCCGGACGTAGTAGGTGCCGGGCAGCGGGTCGGCCGACCAGGGCTCGGCCCATGAGCGCACCTCGCGCAGGGTGCAGCCGAGCGACACGCTGCCGGCGGCGGCGTCGACCGTCGGGGTCTGCGCCCCGGCGGTGCAGGACTGCCGGCGGCGCAGCCCGTCGAAGACCTCGACCGTCCAGGTGGACGCCCCGGTGCGGGCCTTCGGCAAGGACACCGTCGCGCTGACCTCGTGCCGCTGCCCGGCGGAGGCGGGGAACGACCAGTAGAGGTGGTCGCCGGTGGAGGCGCTCATCCGCACCGGCTGGCCGGCGGCGATGCCGGTGGCGGTGAGGAAGGACGTGCCGGCCCGGGTGACCGGGGTGGCGCCGGGGGAGGGAGTGGGAGCGGCGGCCGCGGCGGGGACGGCCGGCAGGGCCAGCCCGGCGGCGAGCGCCCCACCCGCCAGGATCATCGGGGTACGCATCTCAGTTCTCCCTCCAGGTGGCGACCCACCAGCGGGTGAGCAGCCCGGCGACCAGGCCGGTGAGCAGGCCGGCCAGGGTGAGCAGGGCGAGCAGCACCCAACCCCGACCGAGGTCGGGCGCGGCCGGGGCGGGAGAGGAGGCGACCACGTCGACGGTCAGCTCCACCGGCATCCCCGGTTCGGGCCGGGTGCCCGGCCGGGGCGCGAAGGAGTTGCTCACCACCAGGCACACCGTCGTGGCGGGGACGGGCGCGGCGCTGGCCTCAGGCGTCGGCGTGGCGCCGTCCTCGGTCGCCGACCAGCGCAGCCCGGCCGACACCACGTCGGTACGCCCACTGCCGGCGTCCACCCCGCGTACCAGTTCCCGGCCGTCGGTGGCGGTGGCCCGCAGCAGCACCCCGTAGTCCGGGTTCACCGGCCGGTCCAGCGCCACGCTGACCGAGGCGCGCAGCTCCTGCCCCGGCCGGACCGGCACCCGGTACCAGCGGTGCTCGGAGAACGCCTCCCGGTCGCTGTAGACGCCGGGGGCGAGCAGCGGCGCGTTCGCGCACTCCGCCGCGCCGCCGACCACGGTGGGCGCGGCGGTGTACGTCTCCTTCGCCCGGTCCACCAGCTGCTTGATCCGGCCGGTCAGCTCGTCGGCGCTCTGCGCCGCGGTGTACGTGCCGCCGGTCGCGCCGGCGATGCAGAGCAGCTGCCGGCGCACCTTCTCGTCGGGGGCGAGGCCGAGGGTGTCGATCACCAGCTTCGTGCCCTGGGCGGCCAGTTCGCGGGCCACCTCGCAGGGGTCCGGCGGCGCGCAGGTGTCCTCGCCGTCGGTGATCAGCACGATCCGGCGGGCGGTGGCGCCGGTGCCCAGGTCCTGGGCGGCCGAGCGCAGGGCCAGCCCGACCGGGGTGAAGCCGGTGGGCCGCAGGGTCGCCACCGCCGCCTTCGCCTGCACCCGGTCGACCGGCCCGACCGGCACGATCTGCTGGGTGTCCAGGCAGCCCTGCTTCTTGTCCTTGCCCCGGTAGGTCGCGCCGAGCACCCGGATGCCCAGCTGGGTCTCCTCGGGCAGCGCGTCGACCACCTCGTTGAATGCCTGCTGGGCCACCGAGATCCGGCTGCGGCCGTCGATGTCCCGGGCCCGCATCGAGCCGCTGACGTCGAGCACCAGCTCGACCTTCGGCGGCTCGGCGGGTGGCTCCTCGCCCGCCATGGCCGGTGCCGGACCGGTCAGCACGGTCGCCGCCAGCAGCCCGATCAGGACGGCCGTTGATCGTCTCTTGTTGATCACCGGGCGGAGTGTAGTGCGATCCACTCTGGATGATCATTTGGGGCGGCCTGTTCCCGTCCGGCCCTGGCCCGCCCCGGCGGCGTGGCGTGCGGAGCCGGGTGGTCGTACCGGCACGTCCGGGTGGGTTCCGTTGGTCTTCCGTGCCCTTCCCGGGCCGCTCCGGTGACGCCTCCTCCACCGTCCGTCTCCGTGCCGATTCCCGTGATCGGGCAGGAACCGGTACGGACCAGACCGTCCCGCCCGGCAAACCGTCGACTGTGAAGTGACCATCCGTTAACTGCCGGATGTAAACCTTTCGCCCGGCCAGGCACCCGTCGGGAATCTGACCTGAGTCGACCCGTTGTGTCGGTGCCGAAGGGTAGTTAAGCTCTGTCTTGCGCGCCCCAATCGCCCGCTTCCCCCGTGGCAGGCGATCGGGGCGCGCTTTTTATGTGTGCCCGCGTGCCGCCCGCCAGGGCAGTTCACTCGCCCGGCCTGCCGCGGCCCACGCCGCCGCTGGGCAGATCTCCACACCATTGCCGCGGCATGGCGGTGCCCGGATCACCAGGACACCGCCATCTCGGCGATACGCGGTCGACCGGGCGCGCCGGGTTGACCCGCGCGCCGGGTCAGATCCAGCGGCCGTCCAACCACATCCGGGCCGACCAGTCGGTGTACGGCAGCAGGTTGCCCACGAAGATCGGGTAGAAGTACGCGAAACAGAGCGCCACGAGCAGCACGTACGCGCCGACGATCACCCCGCCGATCAGGCGCCGGTCGTTGCCCCGCTCCACGTCGGTCGCTGCGGCGCCCTCCGGGCCGGTCGGGGTGACGATCGCGCCCAGCACGTAGACCACCGCCAGCACCAGGAACGGCAGCGCCGGAGCGACGTAGAACGAGAACATCGTCCGGCCGTCCAGGGCGAACCAGAACCACGGCAGCAGGCCGGCGGCGACGCTGAGCAGGATCGCCCCGGCCCGCCAGTCCCGCCGGGCCAGGCCCAGCCAGGCCGTCGCGGCCAGCGCCGGCAGGAACGACCACCACAGCAGCGGCGTGCCCAGCAGCAGGATCTCCGAGGCGCAGCTCGGCGCCCCGCACGCCCCGTCACCCGACCAGTAGAAGGCCACCGGCCGGCCGAGCAGCAACCACTGCCACGGCCACGACTGGTACTTGTGCGGGGTCTCCAGCCCGGTGTGGAACTCGAACGCCGCCCGGTGGTACTGGTACAGGTTGTTCAGCGCCCCGATGATCGGAGTGTCACTCAGGCCGGGCGTGTTCGGGTAGCGCTCGGCCAGCCGGTAGTAGCCGTCGTCGCCCAGCAGCCAGCCCGACCAGGTGGTCACGTACGTCACGACCAGCAGCACCCCGGCGAGCACCAGCCAGGGCAGCTCGTCGAGGAGCGCGTCCCGCCACGGGCGGCGTACCCCGGCGGAGCGGCGGACGCCGACCTCCCAGAGCAGCGCCAGCAGCCCGAACGCCGGCACGAAGTACAGCGCGCTCCACTTCACCGCCACCGCGCAGCCGAGCAGCACCCCGGCGACCAGCCGCCACCAGGGCCAGGTCCGCCAGCCGCCGGCCGGCCGGCCCGCCCGCCCCGGCGCGGCCGGGTCCAGCCCGCCCTCCAACGCCCGGGCCCAGCCCCGTCGCCGGGAGTCCCGGTCCAGCACCAGGGCGCCGAAGGCGGCCAGCACGAACAGCAGCAGGAAGATGTCGAGCAGCGCGGTGCGGGACAGCACCAGGTGGAAGCCGTCCAGCGCGAGCAGCAGGCCGGCGGCACAGCCGAGCGTGGTGGAGCGGAACAGCCGGCGCGCGATCCGGGTCAGCATCAGCACCGACACGATGCCGGCCAGCGCTGCGGAGATCCGCCAGCCGAACTCCGGGGCGGTGGTCATCAGGTGCCCCGGCACCGAGATGTGGTGTTCCTGGTCGGAGTAGCCGAAGGCCCACTCCCCGAGCCCGATCAGCCATTTGCCCAGCGGCGGGTGCACCACGTACGACGGGCCGTTGTCCTTGTAGTTCCACTCGACGCCCTTGTCGATCAGGCCGTAGGCGTCGCGGGCGTAGTAGATCTCGTCGAAGATCTTGCCCTTGGGGCCGCTCAGGCCGAGCAGGCGCAGGATCGCGGCGATCGCCACCACCACCGTGGTGGCGATCCACGAGTTCACGTCCAGCCGGGCCTCGACGGTGGCGAGCCGGCGACGCACGACAGCCGGAACGCCGCCACCGTCGGTGGCCGGGTTCCCCTGGTCGGGTCGGTCCGCGTTCGCGCTCTGTGCTGTCGACGCACTCGTCACCCGGCGATCGTAGGCTCTGAAGGTGCCCGGTGGCGCCCATCGTCCCCGACGTCGGCACGGTCATCGATGAAGGAGCGCATCTCGTGGGTGAAATGTCCGAGCTCGGGCGTCTTATCCTGCTCGGCGCGCCGCTGGGCAACCCCGCCGACGCCTCCGCGCGGTTGCGCGAGGTGCTCTCCATCGCGGACGTGGTCGCCGCCGAGGACACCCGCCGCCTCACCCGGCTGGCCCGCGACCTCGACGTCACCGTCGGCGGCCGGATCGTCTCCTACTTCGAGGGCAACGAGGAGCGGCGCACCCCGGAGCTGGTCGAGGTGCTCAGTGCCGGGTACCTCGTCGCGCTGGTCACCGACGGCGGAATGCCCAGCGTCTCCGACCCCGGCTACCGGCTGGTCCGGGCGGCGCTCGACGCCGGCGTGCCGGTCACCGCCGCACCCGGCCCGAGCGCGGTGACCACCGCCCTGGCGCTGTCCGGCCTGCCGTGCGACCGGTTCTGCTTCGAGGGCTTCCTGCCCCGCTCGCCCGGCGGCCGGCGGTCCCGGCTGCGCGCCCTGGCGGCCGAGGAACGGACCCTGGTCTTCTTCGAGGCCCCGCACCGGATTGCCGGCGCGCTGGCCGACCTGGCCGCCACCTTCGGCACCGACCGCCCGGCCGCGCTCTGCCGCGAGCTGACCAAGACGTACGAGGAGATCGTCCGCCGGCCGCTCGGCGAGCTGGCGGACTGGGCGGCCGAGGGCGAGCCGCGCGGGGAGATCACCCTGGTCGTCGCCGGGGCCCCGGCGCGGCCCGCGGAACGCCCCGACGACGACGCGCTGCGCGCCGCGGTCGCCGAGCGGGAGGCCGCCGGGCTGTCCCGCCGGGACGCGATCAGCGAGGTCGCCGCCGGGTACGGGCTGCGCCGCCGGGACGTCTACACCGTCGTGCACAGCTGAGGCGTCGGCCTCACCAGTCGGCGAGCAGGAAGCCGCCGGCCGGGTCGGCCCGGACCCGGGCAGGCCTATTGGTTCGCGGCCACCCGGGAGCGGTCATTAGGCTTGCTGCTCATGAGTCACGTTCTCGCGGCGGTCGCCTGGCCGTACGCCAACGGCCCGCGCCACATCGGCCACGTCTCCGGTTTCGGCGTTCCCTCCGACGTCTTCGCCCGGTACATGCGGATGGCCGGCCACGACGTGCTCATGGTCTCGGGCACCGACGAGCACGGCACCCCGATCCAGGTGCAGGCCGACGCCGAGGGGGTCACGCCCCGCGAGCTGGCCGACCGGTACAACCGGGTGATCGCCGAGGACCTGCGGGCGCTGGGGCTCACCTACGACCTGTTCACCCGCACCACCACCCGCAACCACTACGCGGTGGTGCAGGAACTCTTCCAGGGGCTGCACCGCAACGGCTACATCGTGCCCAAGGTGACCACCGGCGCGATCTCCCCGTCCACCGGCCGGACCCTGCCGGACCGCTACATCGAGGGCACCTGCCCGATCTGCGGCTACGACAGCGCCCGCGGCGACCAGTGCGACAACTGCGGCAACCAGCTCGACCCGGTCGACCTGATCGACCCCCGCTCGAAGATCAACGGCGAGACGCCGAAGTTCGTCGAGACCGAGCACTTCTTCCTGGACCTGCCCGCCCTGGCCGACGTGTTGCGGCAGTGGCTGGACACCCGGGAGGGCTGGCGCCCCAACGTGCTGCGCTTCTCCCGGAACCTGCTCGACGACCTCCAGCCCCGGGCGATCACCCGGGACCTGGAGTGGGGCGTGCCGATCCCGCTCGACGGCTGGCGCGACCGCGGCGACAAGCGGATCTACGTCTGGTTCGACGCGGTGATCGGCTACCTGTCCGCCTCCATCGAGTGGGCCCGCCGCACCGGCGACCCCGAGGCCTGGCGGAAGTGGTGGTTGGCCGACGGCGAGGGCAAGGATGCCCGCAGCTACTACTTCATGGGCAAGGACAACATCGTCTTCCACTCGGTGATCTGGCCGGCGCTGCTCTCCGGCTACTCCGGCGAGGGCGCCAACGACGGCGAGCGGGGCGAGCTGGGCCGGCTCAACCTCCCCACCGAGGTCGTCTCCAGCGAATACCTGACCATCGAGGGGCGCAAGTTCTCCTCGTCCCGCAAGGTCGTCATCTACGTCCGCGACTTCCTCGAGCGGTACGACGCGGACGCGCTGCGCTACTTCATCGCCGCCGCCGGCCCGGAGAGCAACGACACCGACTTCACCTGGGCGGAGTTCCTCCGCCGCAACAACGACGAACTGGTCGCCGGCTGGGGCAACCTGGTCAACCGGTCCGTGTCGATGGCGGCGAAGAACTTCGGCGCGATCCCGCCGGTCGATCCGGCCGGGCTCACCGAGGCCGACGAGGCGCTGCTCGCCACCGCCCGGGCTGGCTTCGCAGTTGTCGGCGACCTGATTGCCCGGCACCGGCAGAAGCAGGCCATCGGCGAGGCGATGAAGGTGGTCGCCGAGGCCAACAAGTACCTTTCCGAGCAGGCCCCGTGGAAACTGAAGGACGAGGCGGACAAGCCGCGGATGGGCACCATCCTGCACGTCGCCCTCCAGGTGGTCAGCGACGCCAACACGCTGCTCACCCCGTTCCTGCCGCACTCCGCGCAGAAGGTGCACGAGCTGCTCGGCGGCAGCGGTGTGCACGCGCCGATGCCGGTCATCGAGGAGGTCGACGACCTCGACGGCGGGCCGGCGTACCCGGTGCTGACCGGCGACTACACGGTCGGGGCGCGCTGGGAGTCCGTACCGGTGGCGGCCGGCCGGCCGCTCGCGGCGCCGAAGCCGGTCTTCCGCAAGCTCGACCCGTCCATCGTCGAGGAGGAGCTGGCCCGCCTGGCGGGCTGACCGGACGCACGGCGGCGCGGCCCCGGCCGCGCCGCCGATCCGCCGGCCTCCGTCAGGCGCGGGCCATGGCGGGCTGGCCGAAGAAGTTCATGATCGCCTTGCCGACCTCGTCGGCGTGCGTCCAGGGCGTGCCGTGCGGGGCGCCCTTCAACGTGATCAGCTCGCTGTTCGGCAGCATCGGCTGGAGCCGCTGCCCGGTCGCCGGGTAGGGCAGCACGTTGTCCTTGTCGCCCTGCACGATCAGCACCGGCACGTCGATCCGGGGCAGGTCACCCCGGAAGTCGGTCTGCCACGCGTCCACGCTGTCGTGGGTGCCCTTGGCCGACGCCATCGTGCCGATGTTCCAGTGCGCCCGGTACGCCTCGTCGCTGACCCACTTGCCCTTGTTCTCCGAATAATTGAAGAACGCGTCGCAGAAGCTGGTCAGGTAGGCGAACCGGTCGGCCCGGATGGCCTGCTGGAAGCCGTCGAAGAGCTTCTTGTCGACCCCCTCCGGGTTGTCCGCCGTCTTCAGCAGGAACGGCGCCAGCGGGGCCATCAGCACCGCCTTGCTCACCCGGCTCGACCCGTACGTGCCCAGATAACGGGTCACCTCACCGGTGCCCATCGAGTGGCCCACCAGCATCGCGTCCCGCAGGTCCAGCTCGGTCATGATCACGTCGAGGTCGGCGGCGAAGGTGTCGTAGTCGTACCCCGTCGTCGGCTGGCTGGACGCGCCGAAGCCCCGCCGGTCATAGGTGATCACCCGGTAGCCGGCGTTCAGCAGTGGAATGGACACCTTCTCCCAGGTCGCGCCGTTGAACGGGAAGCCGTGGATCAGCACCGCCGGCTGGCCGGAGCCATGATCCTCGTAGTACAGGTCGATGGGCGCGGTGTTCTCCGCTCCAACGGTGATGAAAGGCATGCGGGTCTCCTGATCCGTGGATGTCGGACGCCGACGCTTTCCCGAACCGCTACCCGTTATGCGCGCCCGTCACAGCGCGTACGGCACATCCACCACCTGGTCGTCGGTGACCTCCGCCCCCGGCGCCCACGTCTCGTAGACGCCCCGTTCCTGGCACTGCGACCCCGTCCCGACCACCGCGTCCGGATTCGGCCGGCACAGCCGCAGCCGCAGCCACCCCGCCTCCTCCCGCAACACCAGGCACGGCACGTCCCGCCAGCGCGCGTACCGCAGCCGGCGGGCGACCGACTCCACCGGGTAGCGGGCGGCCCGGGTCATCGCCAGCACCCGGAACCCGCCCGGCAGGTCGGCCACCGCCTCGTAGTCGGTGCCGGCATAGCCGCCGACCAGCTGGGTGGAGCGGGGCGTGTCTCCGGTGGGCAGGTATTCCTGGTCGGGGGAGAGCCCCGGCACCGCGGTGAGCAGGTGCCGCCACTGCGGGCCGACCATCCGCAACCAGCCCCGCTGCTCCGCCTGGTAGCTGTAGAGCACCACCTCCACCCCCTCCGCGGTGTACGCGATCAGGGTGGCGTTGGCCGGCATGGGCAGGTCGGCGCAGTCCCGGGTGAGAAACTCCGGGATCAGCTGCGCGTTGCTCGGCACGAAACCGGTGCCCAGCACCGGCGGGCCGAGCCGGTCCCGCGGCGGCATCGCCAGCAGGCCCCGGTGCGCCGCGCCGGCCGGCACGTCGTAGTCGACCGGGTCGGCGGCTCGCCAGCGCAGCACGTACGCCACGTCGTCGCCCCCGCCCCCGCCGTCGCCGCGCAGCACCGCCAGCGCCCCCGGCGTACGCAGGTGCGCCACGTCGTGTTCCCGGTAGCAGTAGCCGTGCGGCAGCCAACCCCGCATGTACCCGGCGAGCTGCTGGGCGGAGAGCACCTTGACCATCCGGGTGCCGCGCCGGACCACCGCCGAGGCCCGGACGGCGGTGAGCGTCGGGTCCCCGGCCGCCCCCGGCTGTTGGCTGAGCTGGTGCACGTACGCCCAGCCCCGGTCGCGGTGCAGCGGCACCAGCAGTGGGGCCTCCGGCTCCTCGGCCGGCTCCGCCGCCCCGTGCACCGCGCCCACCTCGGTCACGTGCACGAACTTCCGCCAGGGCAGCGCCGGCCCGGGCCGGGGCGACCACTCGAAACCGGGCGCCTCGTCGGCGCTGAACAGCTCGTACGCCGCGCCCCGGGCGATCTCCTCCGCCGGGTACACCGCGCCCCCGTACCCGACGCGCAGTTCGATGCCGCTGGCCTGAGGGGTGAGGGTCATACCGGAACGCTAAGCGCACCGGATGCCAGACCGGTGAACAGTCGATGGCGTCCCGGCGACGTGGCGCGTCGGTGGTGTGTGATGCTGGCCGCGATGAGTGAGCCGACCCAAACCCGCAAGCAGCGCGCCGCCCGGCGGGCCGGGGAGTTCCCGCCCGCGCCGGAGGCACTGCCCCGTCCCGTGCTCGACAGCCACACCCACCTGGACATCACGGTCAGCGAGGCCGGGGTGCCCGGCGGCGGCCCCGCCGACGACCCGGTCGCCGCGGCGGTCGAGGTGGCCGCCGCGGTCGGCGTGGACCGGCTGGTCCAGGTCGGCGTCGACGTGGGCTCCTCCCGCTGGGGCGCGGACGTCGCCGAGAAGTACCCGGCGGTGCTGGCCACGGTCGCGCTGCACCCGAACGAGGCGCCCCGGCTGGCCGACCTGGACTCCGCGCTGCGCGAGATCGAGGCGCTCGCCGCCCGCGACCGGGTCCGGGGCATCGGCGAGACCGGGATGGACTTCTTCCGGACCGCGGACGAGGGGCGGGCCGCGCAGGAGGAGAGCTTCCGGGCGCACATCGCCATCGCCAAGCGGTACGGCAAGGCGCTGGTCGTCCACGACCGGGACGCGCACGCCGACGTGCTGCGCATCCTCGACGACGAGGGCGCCCCGGACACGGTCGTGCTGCACTGCTTCTCCGGCGACGCCGACTTCGCCCGCGAGTGCGTCCGCCGGGGCTACCTGCTCAGCTTCGCCGGCACCGTCACCTTCGGCAGCGCCGGGGCGCTGCGCGAGGCCGCCGCGGTGACCCCGGTCGACCAGATCCTGGTGGAGACCGACGCCCCGTACCTGACCCCGATGCCGCACCGGGGACGGCCCAACGCGTCGTACCTGATCCCGCTGACCGTCCGGTCGCTGGCCGCCACCACCGGCGCCGACCTCGACGAGCTCTGCGCGGCCATCTCCGCCACCGGCGACCGGGTCTTCGGCCCGTGGTGAGCGGACCCGGTCCCGCCGCTACGCTACGGGCGTGACCGGTCTCCTCGGCCCGGCGGAGATCCGGGAACTGGCCGCCCGGCTGGGCGTCGCCCCCACCAAGAAGCTCGGCCAGAACTTCGTCCACGACCCGAACACGGTCCGCCGGATCGTCACCGCCGCCGGGCTGGCCCCGGACGACGTGGCGCTGGAGGTCGGGCCCGGGCTCGGCTCGCTCACCCTGGCCCTGCTGCCGGTCGCCGCGCACGTGCACGCCGTGGAGATCGACCGGACGCTGGCCGGCGCGCTGCCGGAGACCGCCGCCCGGTTCGCCGGCCCGGCCGCCGACCGGCTCACCGTGCACCCGGCCGACGCGCTGCGGGTCACCGCCGCCGAACTGGCCGATCCGGCCCCCACCGCGCTGGTGGCGAACCTGCCGTACAACGTGGCCGTGCCGGTGGTGCTGCACCTGCTGGCCGAGCTGCCCACCCTGCGGCACGGCCTGGTGATGGTGCAGAAGGAGGTCGCCGACCGGCTCGTCGCCGGTCCCGGCTCCAAGGTGTACGGCGTCCCGTCGGTGAAGCTGGCCTGGTACTCCCGCGCCCGCGCCGCCGGCCGGGTGCCGCCGAACGTGTTCTGGCCGGTGCCGAACGTCGACTCCGGCCTGGTCGCCTTCACCCGCCGCGAACCGCCCCGCGACGATGTCACCCGCAAGCGGGTCTTCGCCGTGGTGGACGCCGCGTTCGCGCAGCGCCGCAAGACCCTGCGGGCCGCGCTGGCCGGCTGGGCCGGCGGCGCCGACCGGGCCGCCGCCGCGCTCACCGCCGCCGGCGTCGATCCCGGCGCACGGGGGGAGTCACTCACCGTCGAGCAGTTCGCCGCCATCGCCGCGTCGGCTCCGGCCGCCGCGCCCGCCGCGCAGTAGGCTGGCGCCGTGCCCGCCGAGGGCACGCCGCACATGTACGCGTACGACCTGGTCGACGGCCGGTACGAGCTGGCCGCCGACTCCGCCGAGGAGCTGATCGTGGAGAAGCCGTTCGACATCCGCCTGCGCCTGCGGGACCTCGCCCCATGACCGAGGCCTGGCGACCGGACGAAGACGACGAGCGGCAGCGGCGCGGCGCCACCGGACCGGTCCGGGTCCGGGTGCCGGCCAAGGTCAACCTGCACCTCGGGGTGGGGCCGTTGCGCCGCGACGGCTACCACGAGCTGAACACCGTCTACCACGCCATCTCCATCCACGACGAGCTCACCGCCCGCCGCGGCGACACGCTCACCCTGACCATGGAGGGCGAGGGCACCGGGGAGCTGGCCCTGGACGACACCAACCTGGTGATCCGGGCCGCCCACGCCCTGGCCGGGTACGCCGGGGTGATGCCGCACGCCCGGCTGCACCTGCGCAAGCAGATCCCGCTCGCCGGTGGGCTGGCCGGCGGCAGCGCCGACGCCGCCGCCGCGCTGGTCGCCTGCGACGCGCTCTGGGGCACCGGGCTGTCCCGCGACGAGCTGGCCGGCATCGCCGCCGACCTCGGCTCGGACGTGCCCTTCCTGATCCACGGCGGCACCGCCCTCGGCACCGGCCGGGGCGAGGCGGTCAGCCCGGTGCTGGCCCGTCCCACCTCCTGGCACTGGGTGGTCGCCGTCGCCGACGGCGGCCTCTCCACCCCGGCGGCCTATCGGGAGCTGGACCGGCTCCGCGACGCCGGCACCGCCGGTGAGCCGTTGGGCAGCACCGACGCGCTGCTCGCCGCGCTGCGCCAGCGCGACCCCCGGGTGCTCGCCGCCACCCTCGGCAACGACCTCCAGGACGCCGCCCTGGCGATGCGCCCGTCCCTGGCCGACACCCTCAAGGCCGGCGAGGCGGCCGGCGCGCTCGCCGGCATCGTCTCCGGCTCCGGGCCCACCTGTGTCTTCCTCGCCGCCGACGCCGCCGACGCCGAGCGGATCGCCGGCGAGCTGGAGGCGGCCGACGTGTGCCGGGAGGCTCGGGTCGCCCACGGCCCGGTCGCCGGCGCCCGCATCACCTGAGCAGGCTCGGCCACCCCGGCCCGCGTCACCGGGCCGGCCCGGGACGGCCCCAGCCCACCGGCGGGTACGCCGCGCCGCGGCCGGGACGGAACAAGCGGGTGCCGCGGCCGGTTGACCCCCAGGGGCCCGGCGCCCGGCCGGACGGCCACGGCGCCCGCGTACCCTGAACCGTCGCAGGCGTCCCACGTGCCCCGCTGGCACCGGGACGCCTTGATCATGGGAGGTAGGTGAGGTCGTGGCCAACATCGTCAACCTGGACCGGGTGTCCAAGGGGTACGGCGCCGCCGGGCCGCTGCTCACCGACGTCTCGCTCGGCCTCGACGACGCCGACCGGATCGGCGTGGTCGGCCTCAACGGCGCCGGCAAGTCCACCCTGCTGCGGCTGCTCACCAAACAGGAGGAGCCGGACGGCGGCCGGGTCACCCACCGCCGGGACCTGCGGGTCCTCTGGCTGCCGCAGAGCCTCACCCTCGCCCCCGACGCCACCGTGCGGGACGTGGTGCTCGGCACCGCCTGGCTCGGCCAGAGCATGGGCGCCGAGCACGAGTGGGCCGGCGACGCCGGGGTCCGGGCCATCCTCGACGGCCTCGGCATGCCGCACCTCGGCCTCGACCAGCCCGTCGGCCCGATGTCCGGTGGCGAGCGGCGCCGGGTGGCCCTCGCCGCGTTGCTGGTCCGCGACGCCGACCTGCTCATCCTCGACGAGCCCACCAACCACCTCGACGTCGGCGGCGTCGACTGGCTGGCCCGGCACCTGGTCGGTCGCAAGGGCGCGCTGGTCGTGGTCACCCACGACCGGTGGTTCCTGGACGCGGTCTGCACCACCACCTGGGAGGTCGCCGACCAGGCCGTCCGCGCGTACGAGGGCGGCTTCGCCGCCTGGACCCTGGCCCGCGCCGAGCGCGAGCGGGTCGCCGCGGCCACCGAGGCCCGCCGGCAGAACCTGCTCCGCAAGGAGATCGCCTGGCTGCGCCGCGGCCCGCCCGCCCGCACCTCCAAGCCGCGCTTCCGCATCGACGCGGCCAACGCGCTCATCGCCGACGTCCCGCCGCCGCGCGACACCATGTCGCTGCAACGGCTCGCCACCGCCCGACTCGGCAAGCAGGTGTACGACCTGGAGCACGTCCGGCTGCACGCCGGCCCGAAGGAGATCCTGCACGACGCCACCTGGCAGGTCGGCCCCGGCGAGCGGATCGCCGTCCTCGGCCGCAACGGCGCAGGCAAGACCACCCTGCTGCGGATGCTCGCCGGCGTCACCCGCCCCGACGGCGGTCACTTCCACACCGGCTCGACCGTCCGGCCCGCGTTCCTGTCGCAGGAGCTGGCCGAACTCCCCGGCCACCTGCGCGTCCTGGAAGCCGTCGAGGAGGTCGCCCGCCGGGTCCAGCTCGGCGACCGGGAGGTCTCGGCCGCCCAGCTCGCCGAGATCTTCGGCTTCGACGACCGGCGGCTCTGGACACCGGTCAGCGACCTCTCGGGCGGGGAGCGCCGCCGGTTGCAGATGCTCCGGCTGCTCGCCGGCGAGCCCAACGTGCTCCTCTTCGACGAGCCCACCAACGATCTGGACACCGACACCCTCGCCGCGCTGGAGGACCTGCTCGACTCCTGGCCCGGAACGATCATCGTGGCCAGCCACGACCGCTACCTGATCGAACGGGTCACCGACGTCGCGTACGGGATGTTCGGCGACGGCCGGCTGGTGCACCTGCCCGGCGGGGTCGACGAGTACCTCGCCCGCGCCGCCGGCGCCCCCGCCCCAGCGCGGACCGAGGCCGGCCCCGCCCCGGCGGACGCCCCCGCCACCACCGGCATGTCCGCCGCCGAGGCCCGGCAGGCCCGCAAGGAACTGGGCCGGCTGGAACGGCAGATCGCCAAGCTCGAACAGAAGGAGACGGGGCTGCTCGACCAGCTCGCCGCGCACGCCACCGACTACGCCAAGGTCGCCGAACTCGACGCGCAGCTCAAGGAGGTACGCGCCGAGCGCGAGCGGACCGAGGAGACCTGGCTCACCCTGGCCGAAGAGATCCCGCCGGTCTGACCGCCGCCGCGCGCCCGTCCCACCGGAAGACGGGGCCGTGTGCGGCGTCACATCCCGGCGTGCGGGACAATCGTCGTCGACCTCTCTCATCCCCACGGCGTTGGAGACTCAGACATGGCCCATACCCCCGTCAACCACCCCGCGCGGCCGATCTACCGGGCGATCGGCGGGCTCGTTGGTCTGTACCTGGTGGTCTTCGGTGTGCTCGGCGTCATCACGAGCGCCGGCAACGACATCCTCGCCCAGGATGACACCAAGGTCCTGGGTCAGGGGACGAACCTCGGATTCGCGCTGCTCAGCATCCTGCTCGGCATCCTCGTGCTGGCCGGCACCGCGATCGGCCGCAACCTCGACGTGGCGATCAGCCAGTTCCTGGCGTACGGCCTGATGGTGCTCGGCCTGGCCGAGCTGGCGTTCCTGCAGACCGACGCCAACATCTTCAACTTCACCATCCTCACTGTCATCGTGGTGCTGACGCTCAGCCTCGTCCTGCTGATGGTCGGCATGTACGGCAAGGTCGGCACCGACGAGGAGCAGGAAGCCTTCGAGAAGGCTCGGCTCGTGCTCTGATCTGTTGTGGGTTTCGCCGGAGCCCGACCCGCTCCGGGTGGGCAGGCTTGATCCGTGCGCGGGTCGGGCTCCGGCGAAAACCGTTCGTGGTCCCGCTCCGCCCGTGAGCTCTGCTCCCCGGCGGGGCGGGATCTTTCGTTGGTGGGCCGACTCCTACGGCTGTTCGGCGGACGCGGGCTCCGATCTGGGCGACAATTCTCCGGAAGTGGTCGTACTCGGACGGAGGGGTCATGCCGCACTTTCCGGTGAACCACCCGGCCCGCCCGCTGTACCGGGTCTTCTCCGGGCTCGTCGGGCTCTACATCCTGATCTTCGGCGTCTGGGGCGTCGTGCAGACCTGGGGCCAGCCGCTGTTCCACCGCGGTGGCGACTGGGTCCTCGGGCTCCGCACCAACCTGGCGTTCGCGCTGGTCTCGGTGCTCTTCGGGGCCTTCCTGATCATCGGGGCGTCCCGGCGCAGCAACCTCGGCCACTACATGAACCTGACCGCCGGGGTGGTCTTCATGGTCACCGGCGTCGCCATGATGTCCGTCCTGCAGACCAGCGCGAACTTCCTCAACTTTTCCATGTCCACGGTGATCGTGTCGCTGCTCTTCGGGCTGCTGCTGCTCGCCACCGGCCTCTACGACAAGGTCGGCACGGACGAGCACGCCGAGGCGACCCGGCGCCACCGAGAACACTCGATCTCCGAGGCCGGCACCCGCTGAGCCGGCCGGCCCGGGCGGGTCAGGCCCGCTTACGGGTGATCAGCCCCGGCTCCGCCTCCAGGTGCGACAGCCCGTTCCACGCCAGGTTCACCAGGTGCGCCGCCACCGTCTCCTTGCGCGGCTTGCGCACCTCCAGCCACCAGCGGCCGGTCAACGCCACCATCCCGACCAGGGCCTGCGAGTAGAGCTCGGCCAGCTTCGGGTCGTACCCCCGGCTGGAGAACTCGGCCGCCAGGATGTGCTCCACCTGGTGCCCGACGTCGTTCATCACACTGCTGAAGTTGCCCGTCGCCGACATCAGCGGCGACTCCCGGACCAGCACCCGGAACCCGCTGGTCTCCTCCTCGATGTAGGTGAGCAGGGTCAGCGCCGCCTGCTCCAGCAGCTCCCGTGGGTGCCCGGCGGTCAACGCGGTGGTGATCCGGTCCAGCAGGGCCCGCACCTCGCGATCGACCACCACCGCGTAGAGGCCCTCCTTGCCGCCGAAGTGCTCGTAGACCACCGGCTTGGAGACCTTGGCGCGGGACGCCACCTCCTCGATCGAGGTGGCGTCGAAACCGCGCTCGGCGAAGACCTGCCGGCCGATCGCTATCAACTGCTCCCGCCGCTGGGCGGCGGACATGCGTACCCGGGAGGTGGGCTTCGCGGCCGCCGCCGTCGCCCGTCGTCGCCCGTCGGTGGCCTCGTCCGCCATCTCGTCACCTCGCCGGCGCTCGGTGACGCCCTGTCGTGGGATGTTCCTGCCGCCGTGCCCGTCTGCCTCGGTCACCCGGCCATCCTGCCAGGTGATCTCCGCAGGCACCGCCCGGTTTCAGCGCCGTACGTGTACTGGCGGATCGAGGGACTCGTTGCCGGGTTTGACGAGGCGATCACATAGGGGTGGGGGTGCCTCCGGCGGAGGCGTTAAGCTGTCTTGCGTCACAATCGGCCGTGGTGTAATTGGCAACACCCGGGTCTTTGGTACCCGTGTTTCAGGTTCGAACCCTGGCGGCCGAGCCCTGCCCGCGTACACACCTCTCAGTCGGGGTATGGGACGAACTGCCCGCGCAGCCTGGTTAGCATGGCCGCGAGACAGTCGCCTTCCCGACGGGAGCCACGTCGTGCCCCAGCCCCACCTCCGTACCGTTCTCGTGCTCGCCGCCGGTGAGGGCAAGCGGATGAAGTCGGCGCTGCCCAAGGTGCTGCACCCGCTGCTCGGTCGTACGCTGCTCGGCCACGTGCTGACCGCGGCCGCGCCCCTGGCCGCCGACCGCACCGTGGTCGTGGTCGGTCACGGCGCCGAGCAGGTCCGGGCGCACCTGACCGAGACCGCCCCGGACGCCACCCCGGTCCTGCAGGCGCAGCAGCTCGGCACCGGGCACGCCGTGCGGATCGCGCTGGAGGCGGTGCCGGAGGCCTCCGGCACGGTGGTCGTGATCAACGGTGACGTCCCGCTGCTGCGCCCGGAGACGGTGGCCGCGCTGGTGGCGGCGCACGAGAGCGAGGGTGCGGCGGCGACGGTGCTCGCCGCCGAGGTGCCCGACCCGACCGGCCTGGGGCGGATCGTGCGCGACGCCGCAGGCCGGCTGGAGCAGATCGTCGAGGAGCGCGACGCCACTGCGCCGCAGCGCGCGCTGCGGGAGATCAACGCCGGCATCTACGCGTTCGACGCGGTGCGGCTGCGGAACGCGCTGGGCAAGCTCTCCACCGACAACGACCAGGGCGAGGAGTACCTGACCGACGTCTTCGGCCTGCTCGTCTCGGCCGGGGAGCCGGTGGGGGTGCACGTCGCGGCGGACCACGTCGAGACGCTGGGCTGCAACGACCGGGTGGAGCTGGCCGGGCTGCGCCGGCTGCTGCGTGACCGGGTCAACGAGGCGTGGATGCGCACCGGGGTGAGCATCCTCGACCCGGAGACCACCTGGATCGACGTCACCGTCACCGTGGAGCGGGACGCGGTGATCGACCAGAACACCCAGCTGCGCGGCACGACCGTGGTCGGCGCGGAGGCGGTCGTCGGGCCGGACGTCACCTTGATCGACACCGTGGTGGGGCCGGCGGCGACCGTGCTGCGCAGCCACGCGGTGAGCGCCGAGGTGGGTCCCGGGGCCAGTGTCGGGCCGTACGCGTACCTGCGCCCGGCCGCCCGGCTGGCCGCGAAGTCGAAGGTCGGCACGTTCGTTGAGGTGAAGAACTCCGAGCTCGGCCCGGGCGCCAAGGTGCCACACCTGTCGTACGTGGGTGACGCGACGATCGGGGCGAAGGCCAACATCGGCGCGGCGACGATCTTCGTGAACTACGACGGGGTGAACAAGCACCGCACCACGGTGGGTGAGGCGGCCTTCATCGGCTGCGACACCAGCCTGATCGCGCCGGTCGAGGTGGGCGCGGGGGCGTACGTGGCGGCGGGCAGCGCGATCACGCAGGACGTGCCCCCGGGTGCGCTCGGGGTGACCCGGGCACCGCAGCGCAGCGTCGACGGCTGGGTGACCCGCAAGCGGGCCGGTACGGCGTCGGCGGCGGCGGCGGAGCGGGCGCTGGCGGAGGGTGCGTCGGCCGGTGGCCCGGCCGCAAGCGAAGGTGAGGCAATCCACGGGGGTGCCGAGACCGTGGGACGACCGTCGGGCGCGGGGGATACTGCAACCGAATAGTCCCCGGCCCCACACCGCCGCCGGGAACCACCGACCAACGGGAGCAGACGGGCCCATGGGCAGCATCGTCGCCGAAAACCGCAAGAGCCTGATGCTCTTCTCCGGACGTGGCTTTCCGGAGCTGGCCAAGGAGATCGGTGAGGTGCTCGGCGTCGCGCCGACGCCTTCCGACGCGTACGAGTTCGCCAACGGCGAGATCTTCGTACGGTTCAAGGACTCGGTGCGTGGTTCGGACGCCTTCGTGGTGCAGTCCGTCACGCACGGGGTGAACACCTGGGTCATGGAGACCCTGATCATGATCGACGCGCTGAAGCGCGGTTCGGCCAAGCGGATCACCGTGGTGCTGCCGTTCTACCCGTATGCCCGGCAGGACAAGAAGCACCGCGGCCGGGAGCCGATCTCCGCCCGGCTGATCGCCGACCTGCTGAAGACCGCCGGGGCGAACCGCATCCTCACGGTCGACCTGCACACCGCCCAGATCCAGGGCTTCTTCGACGGCCCGGTGGATCACCTCTTCGCGATGGACATCCTCGCCGAGTACGTGGAACGCAAGTTCGCCGGCCGGCCGATGACCGTGGTCGCGCCGGACTCCGGCCGGGTACGGGTGGCCGAGCGGTGGACCGACCGGCTGGGTGGGTGCCCGCTGGCGTTCATCCACAAGACGCGGGACCCGATGAAGCCGAACCAGGTGGTGGCGAACCGGGTGGTCGGTGAGGTCGAGGGACGGGTCTGCCTGATCGTCGACGACATGATCGACACGGGTGGCACGATCGCCAAGGCCGCCGAGATCCTGAAGGAGTCCGGCGCGGCCGAGATCGTCGTCGCCGCCACCCACGCCCTGCTGTCGGACCCGGCGACCGAGCGGCTGAAGAACAGCCCGATCAGCGAGGTCGTGGTGATGAACACGCTGCCGATCCCGCCGGAGAAGCAGCTCGACAAGCTCACCGAGCTGTCGATCGCGCCGCTGCTGGCGCGGGCGATCCGCGAGGTCTTCGACGACGGGTCGGTGACCACCCTCTTCGGCGGCCTGAGCTGACCTTCGCGCCGCGGCGGTGACCGCGGTGCGGCACCGTTCCCGCTGGCCGGCGCGCCGGCGGGAACGGTGAGGAGGGGACTGCCGGCGACCGCGGAATCAGTTCGGGTAGACTGGTGCGGTTGCCACGGCGAGGGTGCCCGGCGGGCCGCTGAAGAGCGCCGCACGGAGGCACCGTCATCGACGCGGTGCTCCGGGCAGTCGTTCATGACGCATGAGCCCCAGCGAGCCCCTCGCCCCGGCACCGCAAGACGACAAGCCGCCGCCGCGAAAGCATCAGGAGTTTCCCCGTGTCCGAGGTAAAGATCAGCGCCGAGCCCCGTACCGAGTTCGGCAAGGGTGGTGCCCGTCGTACCCGCCGGGCCGGCAAGGTGCCCGCCGTGCTGTACGGCCACGGCGAGAAGCCCAAGCACATCGCGCTTCCGGCCCGCGAGTTCGCCGCCGCGATCCGCAAGGGCGGCGCGAACCAGCTCTTCGCGATCGAGGTCAGCGACGGCACCCAGGTGCTGGCGCTGCCGAAGGCGATCCAGCGTGACCCGATCAAGGACAGCTTCGAGCACGTCGACCTGCTGCTGGTGCGCCGGGGCGAGAAGGTCACCGTCGAGGTTCCGGTCCAGCTGGTCGGTGAGGCCGCCAAGGACACCCTGATCGTGCACGACCACGACACCCTGTCGGTGACCGCCGACGCGACCAAGGTGCCGGACCACCTGGAGGCCTCGATCGAGGGCCTGGAGGCCGGCACCCAGGTGACCGCCGCCGACGTCGAGCTGCCGGCCGGCGTCGAGCTGGCCGCCGACTCGGAGCTGGCCGTCGCCTCGGTGACCGCCGCCCCGACCGCCGAGCAGCTCGAGGCGACCCTGCCCGAGATCGAGGTGGCCGACGAGGAGGTCGAGGCCGGGGTCGGCGAGGAGACCGCCGAGTCCTCCGAGGGCGCCGAGGTCGGCGCTCCGGCCGTCGCCGGGGGCGAGGAGAGCGCCGAGGCGCGGACCGAGGCCTGATCGGTTCGCATCATCGTTTGTGGCAGGCGCTCCCGGCGGACACCGGGGGCGCCTGCCGGCGTATCGGGACACGTGCGGCGCTGATGCGGCGGGCGGGAGGGACGGGACGTGACGGACGAGGCGGGGCCGTGGCTGGTGGTCGGCCTGGGCAACCCCGGTCGGGAGTACGCCGGTAATCGGCACAACGTCGGCTTCATGGTCGCCGACCTGCTGGCGGGCCGGGTGGGCGCGCGGTTCGGCCGGCCCAAGCGGGCGGTGGCGGAGGTCGCCGAGGGACGGCTGGGGTTCGGCGGGCCGAAGCTGGTGCTGGTCAAGCCGCTGACGTACATGAACCTCTCGGGCGGTCCGGTGGCCGGGCTGGCCCAGTTCCACAAGATTCCCGCCGAGCGGGTGGTCGCGGTGCACGACGAGCTGGACATCCCGTACGGCCAGCTGCGCATCAAGATCGGCGGCGGGGAGGGTGGGCACAACGGCCTGCGCTCGATGTCGAAGTCGCTGGGGACGAAGGACTACGTCCGGGTGCGGTTCGGCATCGGCCGGCCGCCGGGGCGGCAGGACCCGGCGGACTACGTCCTGTCGGATTTCGGCGCCGCGGAGCGCAAGGAGTTGGAGTTCCTCGTGGACCGGGCGGCGGACGTGGTGGAGTCGGTGGTCACCAAGGGCGTGGAGCCGACGCAGAACGCCTACCACGGGGCCTGAGGGCGGGGCGTACCGGGAAGGGGCTGCTCCGGCCGGTAGTCTGCGCCTTCTGGCGTGGCGTGACCGGCGCCGCCGATCGTGCTGGGCGACGGGAGCGCGCACGTGGGCAGTCCTCCGATGATCGACGGCGCGTTCGCCCGGTGGCTGGCGGCGCGGGCCGGGCAGGCGTTGCTGGGGTTGCGGGCCGAGATGGGCTTCGCCGACGCCGGCGCGTTGAAGTCGGCGGGAGACAAGGTCTCGCACGACCTGATCCGCACCGAGTTGGCGAAGTGGCGGCCCGGTGACGCGGTGCTCTCCGAGGAGGACGAGGGCTCGCGGCTGGCCTGGGCGGCGGAGGTGAACCCCGGGGCGGTGTCCCGGTTGACCGCCGACCGGGTGTGGATCGTCGATCCGCTGGACGGCACCCGGGAGTTCTCCGAGGATGGGCGCTCGGACTGGGCGGTGCACGTGGCGCTCTGGGCGCGCAACGCGCCGACGCCGCACGGGCTGGTGGCGGGTGCGGTGGGGCTGCCGGCGCAGCACCGGGTGCTCGGCACGGACCATCCGCCGGCGTACCCGCCGATGACGTTGGAGGCGGCGACCTCGGGTGGCGGGCGGACGCTGCGCCTGGCGGCGAGCCGGAGCCGGCCGCCGGTGTTCCTGACCGACCTGGCGGAGGACGTGGGCGCGCACCTGGTGCCGATGGGTTCGGCGGGCGCGAAGATCGCGGCGGTGGTGACCGGTGAGGTGGACGGCTACATCCATGCCGGCGGCCAGTACGAGTGGGACTCGGCAGCCCCGGTCGCTGTGGCGACGGCCACCGGCCTGCACGCTTCCCGGATCGACGGTTCTGCGCTGAAATACAACGAGGCGGATCCGCGCCTGCCGGACCTGCTGGTCTGCCGCAAGGATCTCGCCACCCGGTTGCTTGCAGCGCTGCAGAGACATTCCGGGTAACCTGAGCGCTTGTTCTTGATGTATCCGACCGGAAAGGTCTGGAATCCATGAGCGGATCCGCGCCGATCAAGACCGTGTCATGACCGCCCCCGCCCGCTTCTACCAGGTGTCCCACCTCGACGCGCTGGAGGCGGAGAGCATCTTCGTGATGCGCGAGGTGGTCGCGGAGATGGAGCGCCCGGTGCTGCTCTTCTCCGGCGGCAAGGACTCGATCGTCATGCTCCGGTTGGCCCAGAAGGCGTTCGCCCCGGCCAACATCCCCTTCCCGGTCATGCACGTGGACACCGGGCACAACTTCCCCGAGGTCCTGGAATACCGCGACCAGCGGGTCGCCGCGCTGGGCCTGCACCTGGTCGTGGCCAGCGTGCCGGAGGCCCTGGCCAGCGGCATGGTCCGCGAGTCCGGCGACGGGATGCGCAACCGGATCCAGACCCCGGTGCTCCTGGACGCGGTGGAGAAGCACCGCTTCGACGCGCTCTTCGGCGGCGCGCGGCGCGACGAGGAGAAGGCCCGCGCCAAGGAGCGTGTGTTCAGCTTCCGCGACGAGTTCGGCCAGTGGGACCCGAAGAACCAGCGTCCGGAGCTGTGGTCGCTCTACAACGGCCGGCACCACCCGGGCGAGTCGATCCGGGTCTTCCCGCTGTCCAACTGGACCGAGCTGGACGTCTGGCACTACATCGCCCGCGAGCGCATCCCGCTGCCCTCGATCTACTACGCGCACGAGCGCGAGGTGGTCGAGCGCGACGACATGCTCTACGCGGTGAACGAGTTCTTCCGCCCCCGCGCGGGGGAGGAGCGGTTCAAGGCCCGGGTGCGCTACCGCACCGTGGGCGACGCCTCCTGCACCGCGGCCGTCCGCTCGGACGCCGACACGGTGGAGAAGGTGATCGAAGAGGTGGCCGCCACGCGGATCACCGAGCGCGGCGCGACCCGCGGTGACGACCGGGTCAGCGAGGCCGCCATGGAGGACCGCAAGCGGGAGGGCTACTTCTGATGACCACCGAGACCGTGGCCCCGGCCGACGGCGCGACGGACGCCCGGGCTGCCACCGGGGCCGGGCCGGAGGCCCGGCCGATGGACCTGCTCCGCTTCGCCACCGCCGGCAGTGTGGACGACGGCAAGTCGACCCTGATCGGCCGGCTGCTGTACGACACCAAGTCGCTCTTCACCGACCAGCTCGCCGCGGTGGAGGCGGTCAGCGCGGCCCGGGGCGACGAGTACACCAACCTGGCGCTGCTCACCGACGGCCTGCGCGCCGAGCGGGAGCAGGGCATTACCATCGACGTGGCGTACCGCTACTTCGCCACCCCGCGGCGGAAGTTCATCATCGCCGACACCCCGGGGCACATCCAGTACACCCGGAACATGGTCACCGGCGCCTCCACCGCCGACCTGGCGCTGATTCTGGTGGACGCCCGCAGGGGCCTGGTGGAGCAGTCCCGCCGGCACGCCTTCCTCTGCTCGCTGCTGCGGGTGCCGCATCTGGTGCTCTGCGTCAACAAGATGGACCTGGTCGACTTCTCGCAGGAGGTCTTCGAGCGGATCGCCGACGAGTTCACCGCGTTCGCCGCGAAGCTCGACGTGCCGGACCTGACCGTGGTGCCGATCTCCGCGCTGAAGGGCGACAACATCGTCACCCGCTCGGAGAACATGCCCTGGTACGAGGGGCCGTCGCTGCTGCACCACCTGGAGCGGGTGCACATCGCCTCCGACCGCAACCTGGTCGACGTGCGGTTCCCGGTGCAGTACGTGATCCGCCCGCAGTCCACCACCGTCACCGACTACCGCGGCTACGCCGGCCAGGTGGCCTCGGGCGTGCTCAAGCCGGGGGACGAGGTGATGGTGCTGCCGTCCGGCTTCACCAGCCGGATCGCCTCGGTGGAGACGGCGGACGGCCCGGTGGGCGAGGCGTTCCCGCCGATGTCGGTGACCGTCCGCCTGGCGGACGAGATCGACATCTCGCGGGGCGACATGATCTGCCGGCCGAACAACTCCCCGGCGGTCTCGCAGGACATCGAGGCGATGGTCTGCTGGATGGACGAGACCCGCCCGCTCCAGGTCGGCGGCAAGTACGCGATCAAGCACACCACCCGGTCCGCCCGGGCGATCGTACGCGGCCTGCACTACCGGCTGGACATCAACACCCTGCACCGGGACGAGGCGGCCGGCGAGCTGAAGCTGAACGAGATCGGCCGGGTCCGGCTGCGCACCACCGTGCCGCTGCTGGCCGACGAGTACCGCCGCAACCGCACCACCGGCGGCTTCGTGATCATCGACGAAGCCACCAACCGCACGGTCGCCGCCGCCATGATCGTCGACACCGCCTGACCGGCCTCCGACACCGCACTTTCCCGGAAAGAGTGGCTGTTCCAGCGCGAATAGCCACTCTTTCCGGGTAAGAAGGCGCCGCGACGCGGGAGTAGGGAGGGGATTAGGGGGCGGGGAGGACGGTGCGGGGGGCGGGGAAGCCGCGGTCGGCGTACGCCTGCGCCACAGCGCGGGCCACGGGGTCGGCCTGGTCGGCCTCGACCAGGGCGAGGACGCAGCCGCCGAAGCCGCCGCCGGTCATCCGGGCGCCGAGCGCGCCGGCCGCGAGGGCCGCCTCGACCGCGGTGTCGATCTCCGGGACGGTGATCTCGAAGTCGTCCCGCATCGAGACGTGCGAGGCGGTGAGCAGCGGTCCGATCTCGCGTATCCGGCCGGCGCGGAGCAGGCCGACGGTGTCCAGGACCCGCTGGTCCTCGGTGACCACGTGCCGGACCCGGCGGCGGATCTCCTCGTCGTCGAGCCGGGCCAGCGCGCCGTCGAGGTCGGCCACCGCGACGTCGCGCAGCGCCGGCACCCCGAGCAGCGAGGCGGCCCGCTCGCAGGCCGCGCGGCGGGCGGCGTACTCGCCGTCGACGTGCCGGTGCGGGGCGCGGCTGTCGACGACGAGCACGGCCAGCCCGGCGGCGTCGAGGTCGAACGGGATGTGTTCGACGGCCTCGGTGCGGCAGTCCAGGAAGAGGACATGCCCCGGACGGCAGCGGATCACCGCGGACTGGTCCATGATCCCGGTCGGCGCGCCGACGTAGGCGTTCTCGGCCCGCTGGGCCAGTCGAGGCCGCTTCTCGGCGGGCAGGTCCAGCCCGCCGAGGTCGACCAGGGCGGCGAGCACGGCCGCCTCCAGGGCCGCCGAGGAGGAGAGCCCGGAGCCGAGCGGCACGTCGGAGGCGATCGCGATGCGGGCCCCGGGAACCCGGTGCCCGGCTTCGCGCAGCGCCCAGACCACCCCGGCGACGTATGCGCCCCAACCGGTGACCCGGCCCGGCTCGCCGACCTCGGCGGCGCCGAACTCCACGGGCGTGTCGGAGAGCTCCGACCGGACCGTCCACCGCTCACCGGGCTGCGGGGCGGCGGCGACCACGGTCCGCAGGGTCAGCGCGAAGGGGAGCACGAAGCCGTCGTTGTAGTCGGTGTGCTCGCCGATCAGGTTGGCCCGGCCGGGAGCCGCCCAGCGGCCGGCGGGCGCCTCGCCGTACCCGGCGCGGAAGCCGGCGGCGGCGCGGTCCGCGACGTCGCCCGACGCGGCCGCCGGTGGTGCGGTGCTCACGGCCGGCCCGTTCACCGCTGACCCAGCACGTGCGCCCGGTAGAAGGCCCAGGCGTCGCCGACCATGTCGTGCAGGGTCGGCTTCTCCGGCGTCCAGCCCAGCTCCTCGCGGGCCAGCGCCGAGGAGGCGACCAGCTCGACCGGGTCGCCCTCGCGGCGCGGGGACACCTCGACCGGCACCGGGTGGCCGGTGACCTCGCGGACCACGTCGACCACCTGCTTGACGGTGAAGCCGTTGCCGTTGCCCAGGTTGTAGATCCGGTGCCGGCCGGGCACGGCGGCGCTGAGCGCCAGCAGGTGGGCCCGGGCCAGGTCCGCCACGTGGATGTAGTCGCGTACGCAGGTGCCGTCGACGGTGGGGTAGTCGTCGCCGAAGAGCTGGAGCTTCTCCCGCCGGTCGGCGGCGACGTCCAACGCGATCGGGATCAGGTGGGTCTCCGGGTCGTGCCGCTCGCCGAGCGCGACGTCGCCGCGCAGGTACGCCCCGGCGACGTTGAAGTAGCGCAGCGAGACGGCGGCCAGGTCGTGGGCGATCGCCTCGGAGGTGAGCGCCAGGTCGACGGCGAGCTTGGTGGCCCCGTACGTGTTGGTGGGGGCCTTGACGGCGGTCTCCGGGATGGGCAGCTCGGTCGGGTTGCCGTAGACGGCGGCGGTGGAGGAGAAGATCAGCCGGGGCACCCGGGCGGCCCGGACCGCGTCGATCAGGGCGATCGAGCTGACGGTGTTGGCGTGCCAGTACAGCTCCGGCCGGACCATCGACTCGCCGGCGGCGATCAGCGCGGCGAGGTGCAGCACCCCGTCGAAGCCGGCCTCGGGGGTGAGCACCCGGGCGGCCTCGTGGACGGGCAGGTCGACGTGGGTGGCCTCGGGCGCGAGCGCCGCCAGGTGGCCGGTGCGCAGGTCGTCCAGGACCGTCACGTCGTGGCCGTTGTCGAGCAGCATCCGGGTCACCACGCTGCCGATGAAGCCAGCGCCGCCGGTGACGAGCAGTTTCACGTCGGGTCCTCCTGCCTGGCCGCGTCCCGTCGCGGCCGTTCGTGATCACCCTACGGCCGCACGCAGTGCGCGCGCTCAGCGTCGCGGCCCACATCATTCCATCATGAACCTTCACGACTGAACAGATACGAACATCGGCCGCCGTCGGTGACCCGCAGCCTTACCATCACTTCCATGCGGGAAGCGGGCGGTCCCGGGCTGCGCCGGCGCGCGTCGGGGCAGGCCCGACGCCGACCCGGGCCGGTCGCCCGGACGGTCGCCCGGCTCGTGGTCCGCGCCGCCGACGGCGCCATCCGCCGCGTCACCGACCTGCTCGGGGCCAGCCCGGCGGCCGGTCGGGAACGGATCAGCGAGGACGAGTTGCGCGACCTGGTCGCGGCCAACACCCTGCTCGACCCGGACGAGCGGCGGATCATCGACGAGGTGCTGGTCGCCGGCGCGAGCCTGGTCCGCGAGGTGATGATGCCCCGCACCGAGGTCGTCTTCCTCTCCGCCGGGCTGAGCATCGCCGAGGCCGAGCGGGTGGTCCGGGCCGAGACGCACACCCGCTACCCGGTGGTCGACGGCACCCACGACGACGTGGTCGGCTTCGTGCACCTACGGGACGTGCTGCTCCGCCCCGACCTCGACCCGTGCACCACCGTCGGCGAGCTGACCCGCGAGGTCAAACAGCTGCCGGGCAGCAAGCGGGTGCTCGCCGCGCTGACCGAGATGCGGCGGGAACGGCACCACCTGGCGGTGGTGGTCGACGAGTACGGCGGGACCGCCGGCATCGTCACCCTGGAGGACCTGATCGAGGAGCTGATCGGGGAGATCCACGACGAGTACGACGCCGCCCCCGAGCCCGTGCACGCCGGCCTGCCCGCCGTGGTGGACGGCCGGCTCAACCTCGCCGACTTCGCCGAGCGCACCGGGGTGCCACTGCCCGTCGGGCCGTACGAGACGGTCGGCGGCTACCTGATGGCGGCGCTCGGCCGGCTGCCGGTGGCCGGCGACGAGGTGCCGGTGTCCCCGGCCGACGCCGCCGCGCCGGACGAGCCGGTCGGCGGCTGGCTGCTGCGGGTGCTGGCCCTGGAGGGGCGCCGGGTGTCCCGGGTGGCGGTCTCCGCCGCGCGCCTGCCCGAGCAGCGACGCGAGGTCACCGCCCCCGCCGGGCCGGCGGCGAGCCGACCCGCCGGCCCGTCATGACGTACGCCCGGCGTTGCTGACAGAATTGCCGGCATGTCCGACGTTCCCGCACGGCCACGCGTCTTCTCCGGCATCCAGCCGACGGCCGACTCGTTCCACCTCGGCAACTACCTCGGCGCGGTGCGGCACTGGGTGGCGCTCCAGGAGACCCACGAGGCGTTCTACTGCGTGGTCGACCTGCACGCGATCACCGCGGGACACGACCCGGCCGTGCTGAAGCAGCGGTCCCGGGTGGCCGCCGCGCAGCTCTTCGCGGTGGGGCTCGACCCCGACCGCAGCGCCCTCTTCGTCCAGTCGCAGGTGCCCGAGCACTCGCAGCTGGCCTGGGTGCTGGGCTGCATCACCGGCTTCGGCGAGGCCAGCCGGATGACCCAGTTCAAGGACAAGTCGCAGAAGCAGGGCAGCGAACGGGCCAGCGTCGGCCTCTTCACGTACCCGATCCTGCAGGCCGCCGACATCCTGCTCTACCAGGCCGACGCGGTGCCGGTCGGCGAGGACCAGCGCCAGCACCTGGAGCTCTCCCGCGATCTGGCCCAGCGGTTCAACTCGCTGTTCGGCCCGACCTTCACGATGCCCGCGCCGCACATCGTCAAGGACACCGCGAAGATCACCGACCTGCAGGACCCGACGGCCAAGATGTCCAAGTCGTCCTCCTCGCCGGCCGGCATCATCGACCTGCTGGAGGATCCGGCCCGCTCGGCCAAGAAGATCCGCTCAGCGGTCACCGACACCGGCCGCGAGATCGTCTTCGACACCGAGACCAAGCCGGGCGTCTCCAACCTGCTGACCATCTACTCGGCGCTCTCCGGTCGGGGCATCGACGACCTGGTCGCCGCGTACGCCGGCAAGGGCTACGGGGACCTCAAGAAGGACCTCGGCGAGGTGGTCCGGGAGTTCGTCACCCCGATCCAGGAGCGCACCAACGCCTACCTCGACGACCCGGCGCAGCTGGACAAGCTGCTCGCGGCCGGCGCGGAGAGGGCCCGCGCGATCGCCGGGCCGACGCTGCGGGCGGCGTACGACCGGATCGGGTTCTTCCCGCCGGTCCGCTTCGAGTAACGGCCCCGGGGCTGACGGGTACGGGTGGAGGGGTGGCGCGGAGCGTGGAGCGCAGGGACGGGGCGCCGGTGGCCGGCGGCACCATCCAGATCGGGATCGCGGTGGACGTCCCGGAGCCGTGGGGCGGCATGCTCACCCGGCGCCGGGTCGAGGCGGGCGACCCGCAGGTGGTTCCGGCGCACGTGACGCTGCTCGGGCCCACCGAGATCCCGGTGGCGGCGCTGCCGGCGGTCGAGGAGCACCTGGCCCGGGTCGCCGCCGCGCACCTGCCGTTCACCCTGCACCTGCGGGGCACCGGCACGTTCCGGCCGGTGACCCAGGTGGTCTTCGTGGCGGTGGCCGCCGGGATCAGCGAGTGCGAGGTGCTCGCCGCCGCCATCAACGCCGCGCCGGAGCTGCACCGGCAGGCCCGCTTCCCGTACCACCCGCACGTCACCGTCGCGCAGGACGTCGCGCCCGACGCGTTGGACCGGGCGTACGAGGACCTGGCCGACTTCTCGGCCATGTTCGAGGTCGACTCGTTCACCCTCTTCTCGCACAGCGGCGAGACCCGGTGGCAACCGCGCCGGGACTTCCGGCTCGGCGGCTGACCGGGGCCGGGTGGCCACATGCCCGCCAGCGGGCGGGAGATCGGCGAGGATGACGTGGTGGACGCGTGGGGCCGGCTGACGGCCGGGATCGACCGCCGGTTCACCGCGGCCCGGCACCGGTGGCCCCGCTTCGACCACCTGTGGCGGGCGATCGACCTCTACGGGAACGTGCTGGGCGGACGGCTGGCCGCGGCGATCGCCTACTACGGCTTCTTCGCGGTCTTCGCGCTCGCCCTGGTGGCGTACTCGATCTTCGGGGCGATCGTGGAGGACAACGACGACGTCAGCGCGGCCGCGGCCGGCTTCCTGCGGGAGAACCTGCCGTTCCTCGACCCGGCGAAGATCGCGGAGAGCAGCAACGCGGTCGGGGTGGCCGGCCTGGTCATCCTGGTCTTCACCGGGATCGGCTGGGTGGAGGCGATCCGCTCCTCGCAGCGGCTGATGTACGGCTTCAACCAGCAGCCCGGAAACCTGGTGGTGCGCCGCCTGGTCGACCTGGGCGTGCTGGTGCTGGTCTTCGTGATGCTCGGCGTGTCGGTGGTCGCCGTCGACGCCCTGGAGTCCCTGCTGCGCTTCCTGCTGCGGGCCACCGGCTCGGTCGGGCTGACCACGGTCAGCGCGGTGCTCAGCGTGCTGGTCAACGCGGTGCTGGCGACGGCGCTGCTGGTGGCGGTGCCCCGGCTGCGGATGAGCCGCCGGCGGCTGCGGCCGGTGGTGCTGATCGTCGCGGTGGGGATCACGCTGCTCAACACCGTCGGGCGCTACTACGTGGTGCGCACCGAGCGGAACCCGGCATACACGGTGGTGGCCGGTGCGGTGGGGCTGCTGCTCTACCTGTACCTGCTCAACCAGATGGTGCTCTTCGGCGCGGCGCTCGCCGCGACCAGCCGGCACGGGCGGGTGGTCGACCTCTCCGACGGGCCCGTCCCGGCGGACCTCGACGTCGAGCTGGAGCCGGACACCGGTCCGGGTACCCCGGGAGGAGCGGGCTGACGTGCTGATCGAGATCGACCCGGGGTCGACGGTGCCCCCGTACGAGCAGGTACGCGGGCAGTTGGCGGCGATGGTGGGCGACGGGCGGCTGCCGGTGGGCACCCGGCTGCCCCCGGTGCGCCAGTTCGCCGCCGAGCTGGGGCTGGCGGCGAACACGGTGGCCCGGGCGTACCGGGAGCTGGAGGCGGCCGGGCTGCTGGAGACCCGGGGGCGGCACGGGACGTACGTCGCGCCGGGCCGCGACGACGCGACCGACCGGTTGCAGCGGGCCGCGGCCCGGTACGCCGACGAGGCGGTGCGGCTCGGCGTGCCGCCGGACCGGGCGCTGGCCCTGGTCCGCGCCGCCCTCGACGCCGCCCGACCGGGCTGAGCCGCACGGCCGGGACCTGGGCGGAGCCGCACGGCCGGGACTGGGCGGAGAGGTCAGGAAAACCGACGATGCGCGAACCGGCAGTTGCGGCAAATGCCACTCACCTCTCCGCCGTGACCGGCCATGATGAGCGCGTGGGCGCACTCGTGACGTTGGACCTGCCGGACGACTCGCCGATGCTCGGCCTGCCGTGGATCATCACGTTCGGCCCGCTCGGCGACCCGGCGGAGTGGGAGCCCGTGGTCTGCGGCCCGTACGAGCGCCCGCACGCGCTGGCCCTGGCCGAGGCGGTGGTGGCCGAGGAACAGCTGATGGCGGTGGTCGAGCCGTTGGTGCCGGCGTTGTCGGCCGACGAGGTGCGCGGCGAGATCGCCGCCGCGCAGCTCGCCGCCGCGGACGAGGCAGCCCGGATCGACGAGTCCGATCTCTACGGTGACTTCTCCGACGTCATCGACGAGGAGTTGGAGCAGGCCGCCGCGCGGGAGGAGCACCCGGCCGAGCCGCTGCCCGCGCCCAGCGAGGAGGAGCTGCGGGCCGGCTTCGACCGGATCGCCGAGCTGCTGCGGCGTAAGGGCCGCTGACCCGGTGCGGCCGGTCCAGCACGCAGACTCGCCGCGGTCCGGGTCGGCCGGCACGGCGAAGCCTTCGTCACCCCAGGTCGGCGTCCTCGACGCCGATCGTCCGAGACGGACACCGGCGCCCCGGGGAGCGGACCCCCCGAGGCGCCGGTGCCACCTCACCCCCCACCACAAGGGGTCGGCAGCCCAGTCGCCCGTCGGCGCGGGGCACAACGGACGACCAGGTCAATGGCGGGTTACCCGGCTCAGCGCCGTTGGAACCACGCAGCTGCGTCCACCGGCAGGAGATGACCCGATCCCTGCTCGGTGAGTTCCTCGCTCGCGACGGCCGGCCGGCCGTACCCCTCGACGAGGGCCGGGGCGCCGCTGATGTTGACCACGCAGGTCAGCGTGGTGCCACCGGCGGAGCGGCGGAAGGCCAGCATGCCGGGCCCGGCCTCCAGCCAGGTCACCCCGTCGGTCGTGCCGGCCAGCGCCGGGTGCTCGTGCCGGATCCGCAGCGCGGCGCGGTAGAGCTCCAGCGTGGAGCCGGCGACGCCGGTCTGGGCGGCCACCGAGAGGGCACGCCAGGTCGCGGGGGCCGGCAGCCAGCTCAGCTCGCTGCCGGCCGGGCCGAAGCCGTATGGGGCCAGCTCGCCGCTCCACGGGATGGGCACCCGGCAGCCGTCGCGGCTCTGCCCGGTACGCAGGAACGCAGGGTCCTGGCGCAGCTCGTCGGGGAGGTCCAGCACCTCCGGCAGGCCCAGCTCCTCGCCCTGGTAGACGTAGGCGCAGCCGGGCAGGGCCAGCATCAACAGGGCGGCGGCCCGGGCCCGGCGCAGGCCGACCTCGCCGTCGCCGTACCGGGTGACGTGCCGCTGCCGGTCGTGGTTGGAGAGCACCCAGGTGGTCGGGGCGCCGACGATGGTGGACTCCGCCAGCGCGGTGTCGATGACCTTGCGGAACGAGTCGGCCGACCACGTGGCGTCGAGGAAGTCGAAGCTGAACGCCTGGTGCAGCTCGTCCGGGCCGATGTAGCGGGCCAGCCGCTGCGGGGTCTCCGCCCAGGCCTCGGCCACGGCCATCCGGCCGCCGGGGTAGCTGTCCAGGATCGGCCGCCAGGCCCGGTAGATCTCGTGTACCTCGTCCTGGTCGAAGTAGGGCAGGCTGCCCTTGCCGAGCAGTTCGGACTGGCGCTGGCCGGTGCTCATCGTACTGAAGCCGACGTCCGGCAGCCCCTCGGCCTTGATCATCCCGTGTGCCACGTCGATCCGGAACCCGTCGACGCCGCGGTCCAGCCAGAAGCGGAGCACGTCGGAGAACTCGGCGCGCACCCGTGGGTGCCGCCAGTTCAGGTCCGGCTGGGCCGGGTCGAACAGGTGCAGGTACCACTGGCCGTCCGGCACCCGGGTCCAGGCCGGGCCGCCGAAGATGCTCTCCCAGTCGTTCGGGGGCCGCTCGCCCCGCTCGCCCTTGCCGTCGGCGAAGAGGTAGAACTCCCGCTCCGGCGAGCCCGGGCCGGCGGCCAGCGCGGCCTGGAACCAGGGGTGCGCGCTGGAGGTGTGGTTGGGTACCAGGTCGACGATGATCCGCAGCCCCAGGGCGTGCGCGTCGGTGATCATCGCGTCGAAGTCGGTGAGCGTGCCGAACAGCGGGTCGACGTCACGGTAGTCGGCGACGTCGTAGCCGGCGTCGATCTGCGGCGAGGTGTAGAAGGGGGTCAGCCAGAGCGCGTCGACCCCGAGGTCACGCAGGTACGGCAGCCGCTCCCGGATGCCCCGGAGGTCACCCACGCCGTCGCCGTCGGCGTCGGCGAAGCTGCGGACGTAGACCTGGTAGACGACCGCGGACCGCCACCAGTCGTCGTCGGAGGTCGGCGGTGCCGGATTGGTGGCGTCGGTCATCGGTGACGATCCCCGTTCTGTGGAGCACCCGGAGTGGGCCCGGAGGCGCGGGTGTCAGAGCAGAATGCCGCCGGTGGCTGCAAGAGTCAAGCATTCCTTGCGCAAGAAATGCTGTGGTCCGCTCTCAGGGCAGGGCGGCGACTCGTGCGAGCGCCACAACTCGGGACGGCTGGGGTCGGGCGGGGGAGGGCGAGCGCGAGTCAGGCGGGGACGACGAGCGTGGGCGGCGCCGGCCGCTGCCGCGCCCCACCCGGAGCCGGGGTGCGCGCCCCACCCGGAGCCGGGGTGGTGCCGGCCGGGCGGACGACCGCGGTGGAGCCCCGGACCACCAGCTCCGGGCGGAACAGGTACTCCGAGTGCGGCGCGGCGTGGCCGTTGATCTCGTCGACCAGGGCCCGCACCGCGGCGACCGCCATGGCGGCGACCGGCTGGCGCATGGTGGTCAGCGGCGGGTCGGTGAAGGCCATCAGCGGGGAGTCGTCGTAGCCGACCACGGAGAGGTCCCGCGGAGCCGACATGCCGCGCTGCCGGGCCGCCCGGATCGCGCCGAGCGCCATCAGGTCGGAGCCGCAGACGACGCCGGTGACCCCGCGCTCGATCAGCCGGCCGGCGGCTGCCTCGCCGCCCTCCACACCGAAGAGCGAAAGTTCGGCCAGCTCCTCCAGGTCCAGCTCGGTCGCGTCGGCCAGCCGGGTCATCGCGGTACGCCAGCCGGCCACCCTGCGCTGCACCGGGACGAACCGGTCCGGGCCGGTGATCAGGCCGATCCGGCGGTGGCCGAGCGCGACCAGGTGGGCGACGGCCAGCTCGGCGGCCTCGCCGTCGTCGCAGGAGACGAAGGGGGCGGCGATGTTCGGGACGTACCCGTTGATCATGACGACGGGCAGCGGGCGGGCGATCAGCGCGCGGTACCGGTCGTGGTTGGCGGCGGTGTCGGCGTGCAGGCCGGAGACGAAGACGATCCCGGAGACCTGGCGGTCCAGCAGCATCTCGACGTACTCGTCCTCGGTGACCCCGCCGGGGGTCTGGGTGCACAGCACCGGGGTGAACCCGCTCTGGGCCAGAGTGGACTCGATGACCTGGGCGAACATCGGGAAGATGGGGTTGTCGAGTTCCGGGACGACCAGCCCGACGAGCCCGGCGCTGCGCTTGCGCAGCCGGGCGGGGCGTTCGTAGCCGAGCACATCGAGGGCGGTGAGGACGGCCTGCCGGGTCTCGGGGGCCACGCCGGGGCGGTCGTTGAGCACCCGCGACACCGTGGCCTCGCTGACTTCGGCCTGCTGGGCGATGTCGGACAGTCGAGCGCGCATGGCGGCACTTTAGCTCACGAGCAAGTTCTTGCGTACACTGCTGCAAGCCCTTCCATTCTCTGCAACGTCTTGCTAGCGTCCCCGCAACACGCGAGGCAGCGGCGCAGCACCCTGGCGCCGATTGGCAAGAACGTACAGAGGTTTCCACTGGCGGGCCGCCCTTCCCCCGGCGGGCCGCCACAACGACAGGAGTACCGATGCGCATCCGTACCGCGGGTGTGGTCGCCGTTCTCGGTCTGGCGCTCGCCGCGTCCGGCTGCGGCGACAACAGCAAGGACGAGCCGGCCGCGAAGGAATCCCCCAAGGCCGCGAGCGGCAAGCTCGTCATCTGGGCCGACGACAAGCGGGCCGCGGCCCTCAAGCCGTTCGGTGAGAAGTTCGGCCAGGAGAACGGTGTCACCGTCGAGGTGCAGGCCGTCTCCAAGGACCTGCAGACCAACTTCGTCACCGCCTCCCAGCAGGGCAGCGGCCCGGACGTCGTGGTCGGCGCGCACGACTGGATCGGCAACCTGGTGCAGAACGGCGCCATCGACCCGGTGCAGCTCGCCGCCGAGCAGAAGAGTGGCTTCAACGAGACCGCCGTCAAGGCCGTGACCTTCAACGGTCAGCTCTACGGCGTCCCCTACGCCACCGAGAACATCGCGCTGATCCGCAACACCGAGCTGGCCCCCGAGGCACCGAAGACGATCGAGGACCTGGTCGCCACCGGCAAGAAGCTCAAGGCCGAGAAGAAGGCCAGCGAGATCCTCTGCCTCCAGTCCGGCCAGAACGGCGACGCGTACCACATCTACCCGCTGTACACCTCCGGCGGTGGCTACCTGTTCGGCACGGCGGCCAACGGCGACTACGACCCGAAGGACCTGGGCGTGGGCAAGCCGGAGTCGATCGCGGCCTTCCAGAAGATCGCGAAGCTCGGTGAGAAGGGCGAGGGCGCGCTCAAGCGCTCCATCACCGGCGAGAACTCCATCGCCACCTTCACCGGCAAGAAGTGCGCCTTCCTGGTCTCCGGCCCGTGGGCCATCGCCGACGCCAAGAAGGCCAACATCTCCTACGACATCTCCCCGGTCCCCGGCTTCGCCGGTGGCAAGGAGGCCCAGCCGTTCGTGGGCGTCCAGGCGTTCTACGTGGCCGCCAAGGGCCAGAACAAGGCCCTGGCCCAGGAGTTCGTCGCCAACTACGTGACCAAGCCGGAGCTGGCTGTCGCGCTGTACCAGGCCGAGCCGCGCCCGCCGGCGCTGACCGCCGCCTTCGACCAGGTCAAGGGCACCGACCCCGACCTGGGCAAGTTCCAGGAGGCTGGCAAGAACGGCCACGTGCTCCCGGCGATCCCGGCCATGGCCGCGATCTGGGACCCGTTCGGCAAGGCGGAGGCCGCCGTCATCGGTGGCGCCGACCCGGCCACGACGATCACCTCGGCCGGCAAGACGATCGCCGGCCAGATCAAGTAATGAGCGCGTCGCTGTCCGACCCGGGGTCTGCCACGCAGGCCCCGGGCCGGGGGCCCGTCCGCTCCGGGCTCCCGCGCACGTCCCGTGACGCGCGGCACCACGCGCCGATCACCCTGACCGGCCTGCTCGTCAAGGTGGTCCTGCTCGGCCTGGTGGCCGGGATCGCGACCTGGGCGGCGTTCCCGCTCATCGAGGCCGAGAAGTGGGTCGGGCTGGGCATCCTGTCGGTCACCACCGTCGGCCTCTTCTACCTGTACCTCACCCGCCGGCACATCCCGGCGAAGTACCTGGTCCCCGGCACGATCTTCCTGATCGCCTTCCAGGTGTTCCCGGTGCTCTACACCGCGAGCACCGCGTTCACGAACTTCGGCGACGGCCACCGCGGCGAGAAGTCCGACGCGATCGTCGCCATCCAGAGCTCCTCGGTGAAGCAGGTCCCCGGCTCCACCGAGTACGCCCTCTCCATCGCCACCAAGGGCGACCCGGCCACCGCCCCGCTGGTCTTCCTGGTCACCGATCCGAAGACCGGCACGGTCTCCGCCGGCGACGCCGGCGGGCTGACCCCGCTCGACGCCGCCGACGTGACGGTGGCGCCGGGCGGCAAGGTCACCGCCGCCGAGGGCTACCAGGTGCTCAACTTCAGCCAGGCCAGCACCCGCAGCAAGGAGATCACCGACCTGGTGGTCCCGACCTCCGGCGGCGCGCTGCGCTCCTCCGGCCTCTCCCGGGCGTACGAGGGCAAGGCGCTCCGCGCCTACGACGCCGGGTGCGACTGCATCAAGGACACCGAGACCGGCAAGACCTGGGCGGCCGACGAGGAGCTCGGCGCGTTCGTCGCCGCCGACGGCGAGCAGCTGGCCCAGGGCTGGAAGGTCGACGTCGGGCTGAAGAACTTCGACCGGGTGCTCACCGACCCGGCCATCTCCGGTCCGTTCTTCGGCACCCTGGTCTGGAACTTCGCCTTCGCGATCGGCTCGACCGGCGGCACCTTCCTGCTCGGGATGGCCATCGCGCTGGCGCTGCATTCGCCCCGGATGCGTGGCACCAACCTCTACCGGATCCTGCTGATCCTGCCGTACGCCATGCCGTCGTTCGCGATGCTGCTGGTCTGGCGGGACATGTTCAACACCGACTTCGGCCTGATCAACAACCTGTTCGGGCTCGGCGTGGACTGGTTCGGGCAGGACTGGTCCGCCCGGATCGCGGTGGTCCTGGTGCAGCTCTGGCTGGGGTATCCGTACATGTTCCTGGTCGCCACCGGGGCGCTCCAGGCGATTCCGCGCGAGCTGACCGAGGCCACCTCGGTCGACGGGGCGTCGCCCTGGCAGTCCTTCCGCGCGGTCACCCTGCCGCTGCTGCTGGTCGCGCTCTCCCCGCTGCTGATCTCGTCGTTCGCGTTCAACTTCAACAACTTCAACGCGATCTACCTGACCACGGAGGGCGGGCCGTTCCCGGCGGACAACCCGACCTCGGGCGCGACGGACCTGCTGATCACGTACACCTACCGGCTGGCCTTCGGCGCCCAGGGCGCCCAGTTCGGCCTGGCGGCGGCCGTCTCGATCTTCATCTTCACAATCGTCGCGGTGGTCTCCGCGGTCAGCTTCTCGCGGACCCGCAAGCAGGAGGAGGTGTACACGTGAGCATCCACGCGGACGCCCCGGTCGCCAACCGCAACGCGGCCGGCAGGCGGAAGAGCCGCTGGTTCGCCCAGGTCGGCTGGCGGCACGTGGTCGGGGTGCTGGCGGTGGCGTTCAGCCTCTTCCCGATCCTGTTCGTACTCTCGGCGGCGCTCAACCCGCTCGGCACCCTCTCCTCCACGGACCTGGTGCCGACCAGCGGCGTGTCGCTCGAGAACTTCACCAACCTCTTCGACCGCACCCCGTTCGGGTGGTGGTTCCTCAACTCGCTGATCATCGCCGGCGTGGCCAGCTTCGCCTCGATCTTCCTGTCGTCGCTGGCGGCGTACGCCTTCTCCCGGATGCGCTTCGCCGGCCGCCGGATCGGGCTGCTCTCATTGCTGCTGATCCAGATGTTCCCGCAGTTCCTGGCCATCGTGGCGATCTTCCTGATCTTCACCACGGTCTCCGATCTGTGGCCGGCGATCGGCTTCAACACCCCGTGGGGCCTGCTGCTGCTCTACCTGGGTGGCGCGCTGGGCGTGAACACCTGGCTGATGAAGGGCTTCTTCGACACGCTCCCCCGGGAACTGGACGAGTCGGCCACCATGGACGGCGCCACGCACGCCCAGGTCTTCTTCCGGATCATGCTGCCGCTGGTGGCGCCGATCCTGGCGGTGACCGGGCTGCTCGCCTTCATCGGCACGATCAACGAGTTCCTGATCGCCAACGTGTTCCTCACCAACTCCGAGTCCAAGACCCTGGCGGTCGGCATGTTCGGACTGGTGGCCGGCGAGCGCAACAACAACTTCGGGATCTTCGCGGCGGGCACCCTGCTCACCGCCGTCCCGACGGTGCTGGTGTTCCAGTTCCTCCAGCGGTACATCGTCTCCGGGCTCACCGCCGGATCCGTCAAGGGGTGAATCGGAGGGGTGGCCACTCGCCGCGCGGCGCGGGGTGAGTGGTCCGGGTCCGCCGAGCGGCGGGGCCGCCTGCCGAAAGGTGGGACCACACCTCCGATGGCAGTTCGCACGCTGCGGCAAGGGCGTCGGGTCGACGTACACCGGAGCAGTCACGGGCCGACCGCCGCGACCGGGAGAGCGGTCGCGGCGGGTGACCCCTCTCTCTCCCCGTCCCACCGACGCGAAAGGTCGCTCCATGTTCCTGCAGCCGCACCACGACGGATCCGCCCTCCACGTACCCGAGCAGGAGCCCGCGCTCGGTCAGACCGTGCCGGTCTTCGTCCGCGTCCCGGCCGGCGCCGACGTGCGGACCGTGCACGTGCGGACCACCGGCGACGGTGAGCCCCGGTTCGCCGAGGCCATCGTGGACCGGCGCGCCGGCGGCGACGTCTGGTGGCGGGCCGACGTCCAGGTCCGCAACCCGGTCAGCAACTACCGCTTCATGCTCTCCGGGGCGACGGGCCACCGCTGGCTCAACGCCGCCGGCGTGGTCGCCCACGACGTGCCGGACAACGCCGACTTCAAGCTGGTCAGCTACGCCCCGCCGCCCGCCTGGGCGCGGGACGCGGTGATCTACCAGATCTTCCCGGACCGGTTCGCCCGCTCCGCCGCCGCCGCCGGTCGCACCCCGCCGGACTGGGCCATCCCGTGCGACTGGGACACCCCCGTGATCGGCCGTGGGCCGGAGACGCCGTACCAGTTCTACGGCGGTGACCTGGACGGCGTCACCGAGCGGCTGGATCACCTGGCCCGGCTCGGCGTGAACACCCTCTACCTCACCCCGACCTTCCCGGCCCGATCCAACCACCGGTACGACGCGGCCAGCTTCGACACCGTCGACCCGCTGCTCGGCGGGGACGCCGCGCTGGCCCGGCTCGCCGACGCGGTCCACTCCCGGGGCTGGCGGCTGCTCGGCGACATCACCAGCAACCACACCGGCGACGCGCACGAGTGGTTCACCACCGCCGTGGCCGACGTGCGCGCCGCCGAGCGGGAGCTGTACTACTTCGACGAGGCCACCGGCGACTACGAGTCCTGGAACGGGGTCACCTCGCTGCCGAAGCTGAACTGGGGCAGTGCCGAGCTGCGCCGGCGCTTCGCCACCGCCGAGGACTCGCTGCTGCGGCGTTGGCTGCGCCCGCCGTACGGGCTGGACGGCTGGCGGGTCGACGTGGCCAACATGACCGGCCGGCGGGGCGCGGACGCGTACACCCACGAGGTGGCGCGGCTGCTGCGCGAGGTGGTCGCCGACACCCGCGCCGACGGACTGCTGCTCGCCGAGCACGGCCACGACCACACCGGCGACCTGGACCGCGACGGCTGGCACGGGACGATGAACTACGTCGGCTTCACCGACCCGGTCTGGTCCTGGCTGCGGCACGGTGAGGAGCCGGTGCCGAACTTCCTCGGCACGCCGGGCGGGGTGCGGCGGCGGGACGCCGAAGCGGTGCTGGCCACCATGGACACCTACCGGTCGCTGATCTCCTGGCGCTCGTACATCCACTCGTGGCAGTTGCTCGGCTCGCACGACTCGGCCCGGATCCGCACCGTGGTCGGCGACGCCGCCCGGCAGGAGGTGGCCGCCGGCCTGCTCGCCACCATGCCGGGCACCCCGGTGGTCTTCGCCGGGGACGAGCTGGGGCTGACCGGCACCAACGGCGAGGGCTCGCGTACCCCGATGCCGTGGCACCGGCCGCAGAGCTGGGACCAGGCCACCTTCGCCGCGTACCGGGGGCTGCTGGCGCTGCGACGCGACGAGCCGGCGCTGCGCCACGGCGGCCTGCGCCGGGTGCACGCCGACGCCGACACCCTGGCCTTCCTTCGCGAGGCCCCGACCGGCGCGGTGCTGGTGCTCGCCCGCCGCGCTGCCGGCCGGCCCGTCCGGCTGGCCGGCCTGACGGCGGGGGAGAACGCGTACGGCGGCGCCCCCGCCCTGCGCCCCGATGCCGACGGCACGGTCACCCTCCCCGCCGACGGCCCCACCTTCCAGGTCTGGCGTCTGTCCTGACTTGGGCCCCGGCCCGGCGATCCCGCGCTCGCGGGCCCGTCCCCGGCACGTCGGGCGGCCGGGTCAGGCCGTGCCGGGGCCGAGCAGGGTGCGGACGCCGGTGAGGTAGGTCCGGCGGTCGGGGCGGCCGGTGAGCACCTTCTGCACGAGGTAGCCCGGGACCAGGCCGAACAGCGCGGCGGCGACGGCGTCCGGGTCGGCGTCGGGGGGCAGTTCGCCCGCCTCCCGCGCCCGCCGCGCCAGCAGCGCGAAGCGGTCGCGGAAGCCGGTGTACGTGGCGCTGCACGAACGCGGCCAGCGCCGGGTGGCGCTGCGACTCGCCCCACACCTGGATCGCCAGGCGGAGCACGCCGTCCTCGCCCGCCTGGGCGTCGACGTAGGTCAGCGCCCGGTCCAGCGCCTCGACCAGGGGCAGCGGTGGCTCGGCGGCGGCCAGTTCGGCGAAGACCGCGTCCGCCCCGCCGATCACCGACTGGGCGATCGAGGTGATCAGGTCGTTCTTGCTCGGGAAGTAGCGGTAGACCGCGCCCACCGACAGCCCCGCCTCGGCGATCACGTCCTGCATCGAGGTGTTGTGGAAGCCGTCGCGCACGAAGCAGCGTCGGGCCGCGTCGAGGATCTGCTGCGCCCCGGCCGCGAGCCCGACCGTGGCGGCCCTGCTCGCCGAGGCCGCAGCCGAGTTTTCCGGCGAGCGGGTGCCGGTCACGGCGGTGGTGCCGGTCGACCCGGACGACCCGCGGGGGGCCGGCTTCGCCGCCGGGTTCCTGCCGTTCGCGCTGACCAGCCTGCTCGCCGGCGTCCTGCTCACCGTCCTGGTCCCCGGCCGGCGCGCCCGGCTGGTCGGGCTGCTCGGCTACGCCCTGCTCGCCGCGCTGGCCGGCACGGCGGTGCTGCACGGCTGGCTCGGGGTGATCGGGGGCGACCTCGCGGCCGAGGCTGGGGCGATCGGACTCTTCGCGCTCGCCGCCGCCGGTGTCGTCGCCGGGCTGGGCGCGCTGCTCGGCGGCCCGGGGCTCAGCCTCGGCGCGCTGCTGGTCTTCCTGGTGGGCAACCCGCTCTCCGCGGTCAGCGCCGCGCCGGAACTGCTGCCGCAGCCGTGGGGCACCGTTGGGCAGTTCCTGCCGGTGGGGGCCGGCGGGACACTGCTCCGCTCGGCCACCTTCTTCGACGGCGCCAGCGCGGCCCGGTCGGTCGCCGTGCTGGCCGGCTACGCGGCGATCGGGCTCGTCCTGGTGCTGGTCGGTCGCGCTCGCGCGCCCCGGCCGACCGCCAGCGAGATCACGGTATGAGCTCAGCCGGTGGGCTGCCTACTACAAACTGTCGTTGATGGGGGAGGATGGCTCGCGTGGAAGCTCTTCGGCTGGTACTTCTCTACGTTCATCTGATCGGGTTCGCGCTGCTGCTCGGCGGCGCGATCGCCCAGTACGTCAGCGGGCGGCTGCGGATCAACGCGGCCATGCTCTGGGGCTCGGTGATCGGTCTGCTCACCGGCATCGGCCTCGCCGCGCCGCTGCGCGACGGCGACGAGCCCGCACCCGCGAAGCTTGTTACCAAGTTGGTGTTGGCTCTGCTGATCTTCGTCATGGTCTTCTTCTCCCGTAAGCGGGAGCAGGTCGCCCGCGGCCACTTCCTCGCGATCATCGGGTTGACCCTGCTGAACGCCGCTGTGGCGGTGTTCTGGCGTTGACGTTCTCTCCGCCCTGAAGGACGGAGATTCCCTCCACGCTGCGCGTCGGACACGCGGCGTCCGGGTTGATTACCGCTTCGCCGCGCGGTGCCGCCATCGCTGGTGGTCTGACCCGCGCTCCACGGTCGTTTGAGTTGTCCGCCCGTCCGGCGGCCAACACGTTGATGGCGGCGTTGGCGTCCCGGTCGTGGGCTGCTCCGCAGGGGCAGTCCCACGCCCGGACGTTGAGCGTCATCTTGTCGTTGATGCGCCCACAGTGAGAGCACATCCGGGTGGACGGAAACCACCGGTCGATCTTGGCGAAGGTGCGTCCGTACCGGGCGGCCTTGTACTCCAACATGCCGGTGAACGACGCCCAGCCGGCGTCGTGCACGCTCTTGGCGAGCCGGGTCCGGCCGAGACCGGCGACGCACAGGTCCTCGACGTACACCGCTTGGTTGTCGCGGATGATCCGTGTCGAGAGTTTGTGCTGCCAGTCCCGCCGGGTGTCGGCCACCCTGGCGTGCGCCTTCGCCACCCTGACGGCGGCTTTCTTGCGTCTGTTCGATCCCTTGGTCTTGCGGGACAGGTCCTGCTGCAACCGCTTGAGTTTGCGGGCCGCCCGGCGCAGGAACTTCGGCGCCGCCACCTTCGTGCCGTCCGACAGCACCGCGAAGTGGGTCAGCCCCAGGTCGATACCCACCTCGGACTCCACCTCGGGCAGCGTTTCGTCCTGGATGGTGCTGACGACAAACGAGGCGAAGTACCGCCCGGCTGCGTCCCGGATGATCGTCACGGACGACGGGTCGGATGGGAGCTGCCGGGACCAGCGAACGGGAAGGTCGCCGACCTTCGGCAGGCGCAGCCGACCGTTGCCGAGGACGGCGAAGCGGGCGTTCCTGGTGAAGCGGATCGTTTGCCGGTTGTCCTTGCGGGACCGGAACCGTGGCGGCGCCACCTTGCGGCCCCTGCGCTTACCGGTGACCGAGGCGAAGAAGTTGCGGTACGCGGTATTCAGGTCGGCGAGGGCCTGCTGGAGCACGACCGAGGACACCTCGGCCAGCCACGCCCGCTCCGGTGTCGCCTTGGCCAGGGTGATGACCTGCTTGGACAGGTCCCCGTCCGACAGGTACTTCTCGCCGTTCTCCCGGGCTGTCTGCCGTGCGCGCAGCCCGTCGTTGAACACCACCCTGGCGCACCCGAACGCCCGCGCCAGCTCTTGCTGCTGGCCGGGCGTCGGGTAGACGCGGTAGTTGTAACGGAGCCGCACAACGGAAAGTGTACACAGGGGTTACTATGTGAGCATGAGTGACACCCCACACGAGATCAGCGTCCGCGAGCTTCGCCAAGCCCTCGCGGGCACCTTGAACGATGTCACCGTCCGAGGACGCATCATCTACGTCACCAACCACGGCCGCCGCATCGCCGCCATCGTACCGGTGCCGATGGCCGAGCAGATCGACCAACCGCCGAGCTAGAGCATTGCTCGGCCCTTGGCGGCCCTCCCAGCACGGGCCTTCACCCCAGCCCTGAAGGGCAAACCACTGGCCTGCACCTCGGTAGCCGTCCGGACCGCCCGGGTCCCGGGGAAAGGGACGTTCGGGACAGCAGGCGGGTCCTTTACCAGCACGCTGAGTGATCTGCCCCACGCCAGGGTTACGCCGGGATAACAGGCGTTCAACAGTCGGGCACGATTGGCGGCCGGTGGGTGGACGCGGGCGTACGCTCCCGTCCGTAACGTGGGATGCCGGCAGCACAGCGCTCGCCGGTTCAAGGGCTGCCACCGCACGAGGCGCGGTGTGCAATGGGAAGGAGACGTCTTGCGCTCTGTGCGTGGGATGCGGATCGCCTCCGCCGTCGTGGCGGGTGGGCTCGTGCTGGGCGCCGCCGCGTGTGGTGAGGCCCCCAAGGACGACAACAACGCCGGCAGCGGCGCCAAGAAGTACAGCGCCTGCATGGTGACCGACACCGGCGGCATCGACGACAAGTCGTTCAACACCTCCGCCTGGAAGGGGCTCCAGGAGGCGAAGAAGGCGAACGACAACATCGACATCAAGTACGTCGCGTCGAAGGCCGAGGCGGACTACGAGGTCAACCTGACCGGGTACGTCAACCAGAAGTGCGACTTCATCCTGGCCGTCGGTGGCCTGATGACGGACGCCACCAAGAAGGCCGCCGCCGCGAACCCGAACCAGCAGTTCGGCATCGTGGACGCCAACCCGGGCGTGGACAACATCTACCCGATGCAGTTCGACACCACCCAGGCCGCCTTCCAGGCCGGCTACCTGGCCGCCGGGATGAGCAAGACCGGCAAGGTCGGCACCTACGGCGGTCTGCCGATCTCGCCGGTGACCATCTTCATGGACGGCTTCGCCGACGGCGTGGCGTACTACAACAAGACCAAGAGCAAGAACGTCCAGGTGCTCGGTTGGGACAAGGCGACCCAGAAGGGCTCCTTCACCAACGACTTCACCAAGCAGGACGAGGGCAAGAAGGTCTCCGACGCGCTGGTCGCCCAGGGTGCGGACATCATCATGCCGGTCGCCGGCGGCGCCGGCCTCGGCACCACCGCCGCGGCCCAGGCCTCGGGCGGCAAGTACTCGGTCATCTGGGTGGACGTCGACGGCTGCGAGAGCACCCCGAACTGCGCCACGCTGCTGACCACGGTCGTCAAGAACATCCCGGGCTCCGTCAAGGACGCCGTGCTCAAGGCCGCTGGTGGCGAGAAGCTCCAGGCCAAGCCGGGCTACGTCGGCGACCTGGCCAACGGCGGCGTCTCGATCGCCCCGTACCACGACTTCGACAGCAAGGTCCCGGCGGACCTCAAGGCCGAGGTCGAGAAGATCAAGGCGGACATCGCCGCCGGCACCATCACGATCACCTCGAAGGCCCAGCCGACCAACTGACCGCCTGCCCGGCCGCCGCGATGAGATCATCGGCAGCGGAGGCCGGCGGGCGCCAGGCATGACGATCGGCCGCCTCGGCGTACGTGGGACGACCCGTGTGCGCCGGGGCGGCCGATCCGCTCCACCCGCGCGGCCGGCCCCCGTCGGCCAGCCGACCAAGCAGCTAGGCTGCACCATCGCTCGCACTCCAGGAGGTTGCGCTGAGACTCGAACTGCGCGGCATCACCAAGCGGTTCGGTGATCTGGTCGCCAACGACCACATCGACCTGACGGTGGAGCCTGGAGAGATTCATGCCCTGGTCGGCGAGAACGGCGCCGGCAAGTCGACCCTGATGAACGTGCTCTACGGGCTCTACCAGCCCGACGAGGGCGAGATCCTGGTTGACGGCCAGCCGCTGAAGCTGAAGGGTCCGTCGGACGCGATCGCGGCCGGGATCGGCATGGTGCACCAGCACTTCATGCTGGTGCCGGTCCTCACGGTCGCCGAGAACATCATGCTCGGCGCGGAGCAGGTCAGGGGCGGCATCGCCGGCTTCCTGGACCGCCGGCGGGCCCGCCGCGAGGTGGCCGACGTCTCCGAACGGTACAACCTGCGGGTCGACCCGGACGCGGTGATCGAGGACCTGCCGGTCGGGCTCCAGCAGCGGGTGGAGATCGTCAAGGCGCTCACCCGCGACGTCGACCTGCTCATCCTGGACGAGCCGACTGCGGTGCTCACCCCGCAGGAGACCGAGGAACTGCTCACGGTCATGCGGTCGCTCAAGGCAGCCGGCAAGTCGATCGTTTTCATCACCCACAAGCTCGGCGAGGTCAAGGCCATCGCCGACCGGATCACCGTGATCCGGCGCGGCAAGACCGTCGGCACGGCCTCCCCGGAGGCGAGCCGGGACGAGTTGGCCGCGCTGATGGTGGGGCGCAGCGTCCGGCTCACCGTGGACAAGCAGCCGGCCACTCCCGGCAAGCCGATGCTCCAGGTCTCCGGCCTGGTGGTCGACGACGACCGGCGGATCCGCGCGGTCGACGGCGTCGACCTGACCGTGCACGCCGGTGAGGTGCTCGGCGTCGCGGGCGTGCAGGGCAACGGCCAGACCGAGCTGATCGAAGCGATCATGGGTCTGCGCCCGATGCTCGCCGGCACGGTCACCCTCGACGGCCAGGCGGTGCACGGCTGGTCCACCAAGAAGGTGCTCCGCGCCGGCGTCGGCTACGTCCCCGAGGACCGCAGCGTCGACGGCCTGGTCAAGGAGTTCTCCGTCGCGGAGAACCTGGTCCTGGACATCTACGACCGGCCGCCGTTCGGCAAGGGCCTGGCCCTCAAGCCGGACGCGATCGCGAAGTCGGCGAAGGAGCGGATCGAGCAGTTCGACGTCCGTACCTCCTCGGCCGACGCCGCGGTGGGCACCCTCTCCGGCGGTAACCAGCAGAAGGTGATCGTGGCCCGGGAGCTGTCCCGGCCGTTGAAGCTGCTGATCGCCGCCCAGCCGACCCGGGGTGTGGACGTCGGCTCGATCGAGTTCATCCACAGCCGGGTGATCCGCGAGCGGGACGAGGGCACCGCGGTCATGCTGGTCTCCAGCGAGCTGGACGAGGTGATCGGCCTGGCCGACCGGATCGCGGTCATGTACCGCGGCCGGATCATCGGCATCGTGGGCGCGGACACCCCACGTGAGGAGATCGGCCTGCTGATGGCCGGCATCACCCCGGACGCCGCCGGCGAGACCGCCGGGGCGACCCCGACCGGCGGCGCGGCCACCGCGGCCGACGCCGCCAGCGGTACGGCCGGCGAGCCCGGCGGCGCCGTGGCCCCGGCCCCCGAGGGCCCTGGTAACGAGGACGAGGCATGAGCAACCCCAACCCGGCGTCGTCGGGTTCCCCGGACAAGGAGCCGGCGACCGAGGCGCAGGCGGCGCGGACCGCGGGCGGCAACACCGACCGCGACGCGACCATGACCGCCCCGAAACAGCCCGCGGAGCAGCCCCGGCCGACCCTGGGCCGGCTCTTCCTGACCAACCTCTGGGCCGCCAACACGGTCACCGTGACGGTGCTCGCGCTGCTGCTGGCGATGGTGGTCGGGGCGATCCTGATCATCGTTTCGGATCCGGAGGTGCTGGCCACCTACAGCTACATCACCGCCCGGCCGGGCGACGCGATCAACTCGAGCTGGACGGTGGTCAGCGAGGCGTACGCGAACCTGTTCAAGGGCGCCGTCTTCGACCCCGAGGCGCGCGGCTTCCAGGCGGCGCTGAGCCCGATCTCCGAGACGCTCACCTACACCGCGCCGCTGGTCTTCACCGGCCTGTCGGTCGCGCTCGCCTTCCGGGGTGGCCTGTTCAACATCGGCGCCCAGGGCCAGGCGACCATGGGTGTCATCCTGGCCGCGGTCGCCGGCTTCGCCCTGCCGCTGCCGCCGGTGGTGCACCTGCTCGTCGCGGTGATCGCCGGTGCCGCCGGTGGCGCGATCTGGGGCTTCATCCCCGGCATCCTCAAGGCGCGGACCGGCGCGCACGAGGTGATCAACACGATCATGCTGAACTACGTCGCGGTCTACTTCCTCTCCTGGATCATTATCCAGAACGGGGTGCAGAACCCGAACCGGTCGGACGCGATCAGCAAGCCGGTCGACGCCTCCGCCCAGCTGCCCCGGCTGCTCGGCGACAACCTGCGCGTGCACGCCGGCATCCTGATCGCGGTCCTGGCCACCTGGTTCGTCGCCTGGCTGCTCAACCGCTCCACGTTCGGCTTTGAGCTGCGGGCCGTCGGCGCCAACCCGGACGCCGCCCGGACCGCCGGCATCAGCGTCACCCGGACGTACGTCCTGGTCATGGTGCTCGCCGGCCTGCTTGCCGGCCTCGGCGGCAGCCAGATGGTGCTGGGTTCGACCGCGAACGCGCTGACCCCGCAGGTGGTCGCGCAGATCGGCTTCGACGGCCTCCTGGTGGCGCTGCTCGGCCGGGTGAAGCCGTGGGGCGTGCTGATGGCGGCACTGCTCTTCGGCGCGCTCCAGGCCGGCGGCAACCGGATGCAGTCGTACTCGGGGATCTCGCTGGAGCTGGTCACCGTGCTCCAGGCGCTGATCGTCATCTTCATCGCCGCACCGGCCCTGGTGAAGGCGATCTTCCAGCTCCGGGCCGCCCGCGCCGCCCGGTTGCAGACGAGCCTGGCGAAGGGCTGGTAAGGCATGTCCACCATGGCTGTCCCCGACGTCGCCGTCGCACAGGTCGACGAGGGCTTCTGGACGCGCAACCGCAAGATCGGTGCGGTCCTGCTGGCGCTGGGCGTGCTCGCCACGGTGCTCTTCGGGTCGCTCGCCACCGGCCAGCAGGCGCGTTTCACCCTCAGCGAGACCGAGGGCGGTGCGGCGCTGGAGATCAACGGCACGGTCGGCGCGATCCTCTTCGGGATCATCGCCGCCGCGGCCGGGGCCGCCCTGCTGGCCGGGATCCCGAAGCGCTGGTTCACCGTGGCGCTCGGCGTCGGGCTGGTCGCGTTCGTGCTGAGCTTCCTGTGCTGGCAGGTGTCGGCCGCCCCCGAGGGCCGCAACTTCATGCCGCTGGTCAACATCGTCCGGGGCACCTTCGTCCTGGCGCTGCCGCTGATCTTCGGCGCCCTCTCCGGTGTACTCTGCGAGCGTTCCGGCGTGATCAACGTGGCGATCGAGGGGCAGTTGCTGATGGGCGCCTTCAGTGGCGCGCTCTTCGGCAGCCTGTTCCACAGCGTGTGGGTGGGCCTCGTCGCCGCGGCGATCGGCGGGGCCTTCATCTCGCTGCTGCTGGCGGTCTTCTCGATCCGCTACCTGGTCGACCAGGTGGTCATGGGCGTCGTGCTGAACCTGCTGGCGGTCGGCGTCACCGGCTTCCTCTACGAGCGGCTGATGCAGGCCAACGCGGAGAAGTACAACAGCGCCCCGCGCTTCACCGCCTGGGAGATCCCGCTGCTCAAGGACATCCCGGTGATCGGGCCGGCGCTGTTCCGCGGCAACCTCTTCCTCTACCTCGGACTGCTGCTGGTGCTGGTCATCCACATCGGGCTGTTCCGCACCCGGTGGGGCCTGCGGACCCGCTCGGTGGGTGAGCACCCGACCGCGGCGGACACCCTCGGCGTCAAGGTGCTGAGGCTGCGCTACCGCAACGTGCTGGTGGCGGGCGTGGTCGCCGGCATCGGCGGTGCCTCCTACACGCTGGCGCACTACAGCTTCACCAAGAACATGATCGGCGGTAAGGGCTTCATCGCCCTGGCCGCGCTGATCTTCGGCCGGTGGAGCCCGACCGGGGCGCTGCTCGCGGCCCTCTTCTTCGGCTTCGCCGACCAACTCGCCACCTACCTCGGCGCGATCGGCAGCAGCATCCCGAGCCAGTTCCTGGCGATGCTGCCGTACCTGGCGACGATCCTGGCGGTGGCCGGGCTGGTCGGCCGGGTCCGGGCGCCCGCTGCAGACGGCAAGCCGTACGTCAAGGGCTGAGCCCTGAGCGCAGTCGTGCCCGGCGGGGGATTTCCCGCCGGGCACGGCCGTTTACGCCGACGCCGGGGTCGAGGCGACGGGTCGGGGCTGAAGCCTCGGGGGATTGGGCGCCCGGCGGCCTGCCGCCGGCCAGCGGGTGGCGACGCCCACCGGAAGGCACCCCTACCTGCGCCCGACCAGGGTGACTTGGGCAGAATGGTGAGATGACCGAGATCGACTGGGAGCGGCTGCGGGCCGCCGCCACCGAGGTGATGCGGCACGCGTACGTGCCGTACTCGAATTTCCCGGTCGGGGCGGCCGCCCTGGTCGACGACGGCCGGGTGGTGACCGGCTGCAACGTGGAGAACGCCGGCTACGGCGTCACCCTCTGCGCCGAGTGCGGCGTGGTCTCCTCCCTGCACGCCACCGGCGGCGGCCGGCTCGTCGCGATGTCCTGCGTCGACGCCACCGGCGAGCCGCTGATGCCGTGCGGCCGCTGCCGGCAACTGCTCTGGGAGAACGGCGGCCCGGAGTGTCTGATCGAGTCCAAGGGCGGTCCGCTGCGCATGGCGGAGCTGCTGCCGCACGCCTTCGACGTGGCCGACCTCGACGCGGTGACCGGGGAACACCCGGTCCCGGTGGTGCCGGACCGGCTGGCCGCCTGGCGGGGGCGGGGCACCGTCTTCGTGCACCCCGACATGTCCGCCGGCCAGCAGGTCTGGACGGCGTACTGGGAGCGGTCGGCGGGGGACGCCGAGGGCGCCGAGACCGGGGTGCTGGAGGAGGGCCCGAGCTGGGACGAGCCGGTCGAGGCGATCGCCTGGGGGCACGCCCGTACGCCCCGGGTGGTGGTGGTCGACGCAAGTGGCACCATCTTCTGGGCCGGCGAGGGTGAACCCCCGATGGAGATCCCCACTCGCTGGCCCGCCGGCTGAACCCTTCACGGCGTACCGCCGATCAGCAGAACTACCAAGCAGAGGAACTCGACGATGAGTGCTTTTACGGCGGTCGACGTCATCCGGACCAAGCGGGACGGGGGCGTGCTGAGCGACGCCCAGATCGACTGGGTGGTCGACGCGTACACCCGGGGACTGGTCGCCGACGAGCAGATGGCGGCGCTGGCGATGGCGATCCTGCTGCGCGGGATGACCCCGCCGGAGATCGCCCGGTGGACCGCCGCGATGATCGCCAGCGGCGAGCGGCTGGACCTCTCCCCGGTGGCCCGGCCGACCGTGGACAAGCACTCCACCGGCGGCGTCGGTGACAAGATCACCCTGCCGCTCACCCCGCTGGTCGCGGCGTGCGGCGGCGCGGTGCCGCAGCTGTCCGGGCGCGGCCTCGGGCACACCGGTGGCACGCTGGACAAGTTGGAGTCGATCCCCGGCTGGCGGGCGGCGCTGAGCAACGACGAGTTCATCTCCCAGCTGCGCGACGTGGGCGCGGTGATCTGTGCGGCCGGCGAGGGGCTGGCCCCGGCCGACCGCAAGCTGTACGCGCTGCGCGACGTCACCGGCACCGTCGAGGCGATCCCGCTGATCGCCAGCTCGATCATGAGCAAGAAGATCGCCGAGGGCACCGGCGCGCTGGTGCTCGACGTCAAGGTCGGCTCCGGGGCGTTCATGAAGTCCGTCGACAACGCCCGGGAACTGGCCCGGACCATGGTCGAGCTGGGCGGCGCGCACGGCGTGAAGACGGTCGCCCTACTCACCGACATGTCCACCCCGCTCGGCCTGACCATCGGCAACGCGGTCGAGGTGACCGAGTCGGTGGAGGTGCTGGCCGGCGGCGGCCCCGCCGACGTGGTGGAGCTGACCCTGGCCCTGGCCCGGGAGATGCTGGACGCGGCCGGCCTGCCGGACGCCGACCCGGCCGCCGCGCTGCGCGACGGGCGGGCGATGGACGCCTGGCGCGCGATGATCCGCGCGCAGGGCGGCGACCCGGACGCCCCGATGCCGATCGCCAACGAGGTCGAGGTGGTGCGCGCCCAGGCCGACGGCTTCGTCTCCTCCGTCGACGCGTACGCGATCGGGGTGGCCGCCTGGCGGCTCGGCGCCGGGCGGGCCCGCAAGGAGGACCCGGTCAGCGCCGCCGCGGGCGTGGTGCTGCACAAGCGCCCCGGCGACCCGGTCCGGGCCGGCGACCCCCTCTACGAGCTCCGCGCCGACCAGGCCACCCGGATCCCGGCGGCGCGGGCGGAGGCCGAGCGGGCGGTCCGCCTCGCGCCCTCCGCGCCGGGCACGTCGTCGCTGGTCATCGAGCGGATCGGCTGAACGGCCGAACGCCCGCGACCGGTCGGCCGGTGGGGGGACCTCGGCATGGTGCCGACCCTCTGCGGGCGCTATTCTCGCAGGCCAGGGGGACAGGTCGGCGGTGACGTCGGCGCGAGCAGACAGGGACTTTCGACCGTGTTGGTACCCGCCCCCGATCCCCGGGAAGTCCGTGAGGCGAGCCTGGACGAGCTGTCCCGGTTGCGCCTGCCGTTGCCGCCCGCCCAGTTCCCGCTGGTGTGGGAGCCCGGCGACGAGATCGAGTTGCGTCCCACCGGTGAGATCGAGGCGCGGATCGCGGTCCTGCACCTGATCCTGGCCCGCTGCTTCGGGATGCCGCCGCAGGCGGCGATGAGCTGGCTGCTCGACTCCCACCTGGTCGAGATGGTCACGCCGCCGGAGTGGCAGTTCGTGATGGGCGGCAAGGGCGACCACCGCTCGTTCGTGCTGCACCACGACGCGCTCTTCTCGCTGGCCTGGGTGCTCGGCCTGAGCAAGCAGCTCGACCCGACGATCCCGGTCGACGAGCGGCTGGTGGAGCGGATGCCGCACCTCTCCGCCGGGGAGACGTTCGGCCAGTGGCGGGCCCGGATCCTGGCCGCGCCGCAGCACCCGGCCGACGCCGCCGCCCTGCTCGACCTGCACTACTGCCTGGACTGGGCGTACCTGGAGTCGGAGCAGCGCGGCCTGGCCCTGCCGGGGCTGGTCGACGCCAACGCGATCGGTCAGCGGCGCTGGGCCCTGGAGTGGGCGGTGATGCTGCGCGGGCCGTACCACGAAGAGCCGCCGGGCTGGGAAGAGGTCGACCTGTCCACCTGAGCCCGGGTCAGCGCGGGCGCCAGACGGTGAGCCGGACCGCGGCGGTGACCGCGACCGGCTCGGGCAGCGTGGCGATCCGGGCGGCGAGCCGTTCCGGGTCGGTGTGCCAGGCGCTGGGGCCCATCCCGACCAGGGTCGCCACCTCGGCCCGGGTCAGCCGCAGCCGGGCCGTGTGCACGCCGTTGCGCTCCTCGGTGAAGTGACCGGCCAAACTGTCGGCGACCCGGTCCGCCTTGGCCGGATCCACCCGCAGCAGGTCGAGCGCGTCGACCAGTCCGGCGAGGTGCGCGTCGGTCGGGGTGACCACCAGCAGCGCCCCGGCCGGGTCGAGCACCCGGTGGAACTCCGCGCCGTTGCGCGGGGCGAAGACGTCCAGCAGCACGGCGGTCGAGGCGTCGGCGAGCGGCAGCCGCTGCCAGGTGTCGGCCAGCGCCGCCGCCGCCCGCGGGTGGGCCCGGGTTGCGCGGCGCAGCGCCGGCTTGGAGACGTCCAGGGCCAGACCCACGGCGTCGGGCAGCGTCGCCAGCACCGCGGCGAGGTGCCGGCCGGTGCCCGCCCCGGCGTCCACCACCAGCGGGTACGCCCCGACGCCCGGCTCCCCGTCCGCCCGCCGGCGGTCGGTCACCGGGGCGGCGAACCGCGTCGCCGCCTCGGCCAGCGCGGCGGAGATGACGTCGTAGTGCCCAGCGGCCAGGAAGTCCGCCCGGGCGGCCACCATCTCGGCGGTGTCCCCGACGTGCGGGGCGCGGCCGGTGAGCAGGTTGACGTACCCCTGTCGGGCGACGTCGAAGCTGTGCCGGCGCGGGCAGCGCAGCGCGCGGGTGTCCGGGGCCGCGGCCAGCGGTTCGGCGCAGACCGGGCAGCGCAGCCGCGCCACCACCTGCGGGTGCACCGCGCCCGCGGGCTGCTCGGGCGGGTGCGGCGCGGTCACCCGGTGAGCCTACGTGAGGGGATCAGGGGCCTGGCCGGGTGCGCGGTTCACGTCGACGCGCCGTCCGGGTGGTCGCGTCCCGGGGCCGCCCGGGGGCTGACTAGGGTCTGAGCATGGTCGCAATCCGATATGAGGACATCGTCAAGGTCCCCAAGGCGCTGCTGCACGATCATCTCGACGGCGGCCTGCGGCCGGCGACGGTCGTCGAACTCGCCGCCGAGGTCGGTCACGAGCTGCCCACCACCGACCCGGCGGCGCTCGGCCGCTGGTTCGTGGAGGCGGCGAACTCGGGTTCGCTGGAGCGCTACCTGGAGACGTTCGCGCACACCGTCGCCGTGATGCAGACCGCGCCGGCGCTGCGCCGGGTGGCCCGGGAGTGCGCGCTCGACCTGGCCGCCGACGGCGTGGTCTACGCCGAGGTGCGGTTCGCCCCGGAGCAGCACCTGGAGCAGAACCTCACCCTGGACGAGGTGGTCGAGGCGGTGGTGGCCGGCTTCGTGGAGGGCAGCGCGGAGGCCGCCGCGGCCGGCAACCCGATCCGGGTCGGCACCCTGCTGACCGCGATGCGGCACGCCGCGCGTTCCCAGGAGATCGCCGAGCTGGCGGTGCGGCACCGGGACGCCGGGGTGGTGGGCTTCGACATCGCCGGTGCCGAAGCGGGCTTTCCGCCCACCCGCCACCTGGACGCCTTCGAGTACCTCCAGCGGGAGAACTTCCACTTCACCATCCACGCCGGTGAGGCGTTCGGGCTGCCCTCGATCTGGCAGGCGATCCAGTGGTGCGGCGCGGACCGGCTCGGCCACGGGGTCCGGATCGTGGACGACATCACCCCCGGCCCGCAGCCGGTGCTCGGCCGGCTGGCCGCGTACGTGCGGGACAAGCGCATCCCGCTGGAGCTCTGCCCGTCGTCGAACGTGCAGACCGGCGCCGCCGCGTCGATCGCCGACCACCCGATCGGGCTGCTGCGCGACCTCCGGTTCCGGGTGACGGTCAACACCGACAACCGGCTGATGAGCGGCACCTCGATGTCCCGGGAGATGGCGCTGCTGGTGGACGCCTTCGGCTACGGCTGGAAGGAACTCCAGTGGTTCACCATCAACGCCATGAAGAGCGCCTTCATCCCGTTCGACGAGCGGCTGCGGATCATCGACGAGGTGATCAAGCCGGCGTACGCGAAGCTGCTGGCCTGATCAGTGGTGTGGGTGGCCGGCCACCAGGCCGGCCACCCGCCGCAGCACGTCCCGGGCGCGGGCGGCCTCGGCGCCCAGGCCGGTCTGCCGGCGCAGCACCGCCGGTTCGGCGCGCAGCAGCGCCACCCCGCGCCGCAGCAGGACCTTCGGCGCCTTGCGCTGCTCGGCGAGGTCGCGGGTCAGCCGGCGGACGAAGGTCGCCCCGCGCGGGCGACGCAGCGCGTACGCCCCGGCGAGCAGCCCCCGACGGCGGCACTCCTCGACGATCTCGGCGGCGAAGATCCCTTCGGCGACAAAAAGTGGCGATTCGGCCAGCTCGAATGGCCGGGTGGCCACCCGGCGGTCGGCACCGATCGCATAAACCGGCACTTCGGCCTTGCCCTCCCGGGCCAGTCGGGCAATCGTCTCCACGGCCGCCACGGCATCCCAGGACTCTGGTGAGTCCCAGTCCACCAGTTCGTTCTGGCGCGGCAACGTAGGGTCATCGCCGTCCTTGTAGAAGTCGTCCAGGCACAGCACCGGCAGTCCGGTTTGATGTGCTATATACGACTTTCCGGAGCCGGAAGGGCCGGCAAGCAGGACAACACGGTGACGGTATTCCATTACGTTCGGTAACTCCGGCCAGACGGATTGCTATCAAATTGCATCAACATCTCATCACACCCCCGGCGACCGCCAACCTGGGCTTTCTCTTTGGGGGGCGGCGTGATGGAATCTCGGTGGTCCGACCCGCCGGGTCGGCGCTGGGCGTTGCCCGGGGCAACGCGGGGACGCTGCGATCGCGAGGGCGGTGACGTGAGCAAACGGCCGAAGACGGCGAGCTCCTTCCTGTCGCGTCTACGCCGGCCGGCCGGCCGGCTCCGCGACATGCCGATCTGGTCCAAGCTCGGTCTGATCATGATCGTGCCGACCATCGCCACGGTCGTCGTGGGCACCAGTGGTCTGGTGGACCACGTGCAGACGCTCAACAATGCCAACCGGGCGGGCAACCTGGCCAACCTGATCGGTTACTCAGGTGACCTGGTCAACAGCCTCCAGGACGAGCGCACCAACGCCGTTCTGCTGCTGGGCGCGCCCGAGGGCCAGGCCCTGGAGCAGTACCGGGAGGCGTACAACCGGGTCAACCAGCGGGTCGACCAGTCCAAGGCGCCGTACTCGCAGGAGCGGCTGAAGATCAAGGATCTCCCGGCCAGCCTGGAGACGCTGCTGGACCGGATCGACCAGGATCTGAGCGACCTCCCCGGCACCCGCAGCCAGGTCTACAGCGGTCGGCTCAAGATCAGCAACGCGGTCGGGTCGTACGAGGGCCTGATCGAGCAGCTGATCAGCATCCGGGACTCGGCCACCCAGCTCGCCGGCGACAACGACCTGAGCGACCGGATGCGGGCCGCCGCCGCCGTCGCGCGGACCAAGGAGTTCCTGTCGCTGCGCCGGGTGGCGGTGCACCGGGTGCTTATCCAGAAGGCGTACATCGCGCCGCTGCGCGACGACTTCATCCGCAGCCAGGAGGGTGAGCGGCTGGCGCGGCAGACCTTCAATGCGGTCGCCAACACATCCGAGCGCGAGCTCTACCAGCAGACCGTGGCCGGCTCCGACCTGCGCCAGGCGGTGGTCTACAGCGACTTCATCAGTTCCCGTGACACCCAGAGCATCGCCGGGGCCGAGTTCGGCAAGGACCAGTGGGACGCGGCCATGGTCGCCAACGCCCGCCTGATCCACACTGTCGAGGTCAAGCTCGACGGCAACGTGGTCCGGCAGGCCGACGAGCTCCGCTCGAACGTGCAGCGCCAGGTCTTCCTGGAGACCGGCCTGCTGCTGAGCATGCTGCTGCTGGCGGTCCTCTTCGCGTACCTGGTCGCCCGGTCGATGGCCCGCTCCCTGCGCGAACTGCGCCAGGGCGCCCTGTCTATCGCCCAGTACGGCCTGCCGCAGGCGGTGGCCCGGCTGCGCGACCCGCAGGTCAGCGGGCAGCTCTCCCCGGCGCAGCTGGCCAACCAGATCGCCGAGCCGCTGCCGGTGCGCAGCAAGGACGAGTTCGGCCAGGTGACCGAGGCGTTCAACGCGGTCCACCTGGAGGCGGTCCGCACCGCCGCCGAGCAGGCCGCGTTGCGCTCCTCCGTCGCGACGATGTTCGTCAACCTCGCCCGCCGCTCGCAGATCCTGGTCGACCGGCTGATCGGCCACCTCGACCGGCTGGAGCGCGGCGAGGAGGACCCCGACCGCCTGGCCGAGCTGTTCCAGCTCGACCACCTGGCCACCCGGATGCGCCGCAACGACGAGAACCTGCTGGTCCTCGCCGGTGCGGACTCCACCCGGGTGCAGCGCGAGCCGGCCCCCCTGATCGACGTGCTGCGCGCCGCGCAGTCCGAGGTCGAGCACTACACCCGGATCGAGTTCGGGGTGATCGACCGGGACATCGAGGTCGCCGCGCACGCCGTCAACGACATGGTGCACCTCGTCGCCGAGCTGTTCGACAACGCGACCGCGTTCTCGCCGCCGGACTCCCAGGTCATGGTGGAAGCGCGCCGCATCGGCGACCGGGCCACCCTCTACGTCGAGGACCATGGCATCGGCATCAGCTCGGAGCAGCTGGGCGACCTCAACGAGCGGCTCGCCACGCCGCCCCAGGTGGACGTGGCCGTCTCCCGGATGATGGGCCTGGTCGTGGTCGCCCGGCTGGCGTCCCGGCACGGCGTCAAGGCCGAGCTGCGTCCCGGCTCCGACCGCGGCACGGTCGCCGAGGTCACCATGCCCACCTCCGTGCTGGTGCCCCGGGCACTGGCCGGTCGTGGCCAGTTTGCCCCGGCGCTGCCCGCGGCCGCGTCCGGCCCGCAGCAGCCCGGCCCGGCCCCGACTTTCGGCGCCCTGCCCGCGCTGGGCAACGGCCCGGTGCTGACCCCGCGGTCCGGCGAGTCCGGCAACCAGGTCACCCTCGGCGGGCGGCCGTTCGACCCCGCCCCGCGCAACGGCTCCCCGGCCAACGCCGGCGGGACCATGCCGGCCTGGTCGGACCTGACCGGCGCCAACGCGGTCAACGGCAACGACAGCTTCACGCCGCGGCCCTCCGACGGTCAACAGATCGACCCGCTGCCGCAGCGGCGGTCGTCCGGCGACGATGATCAGGTCACCGGCCAGCAGCCGGCGATCCCGCGGCAGCTGCCGAGCAGCCCGGAGACCCGCCCCTACAGCGCGCCCCCGCTGCCGCCGATCTCGGCCTCGCCGTACTCTGGTCCGCCGGTGTCGGCTTCGCCGTATTCCGGTCCGCCGGTGTCGGCTTCGCCGTACTCGGGTCAGCCGGTGTCGGCTTCGCCGTACTCGGGTCAGCCGGTCTCGGCCGCCCCGGTCTCCGCCCAGCCGGCCTCTGCGCCGCCCCGGCAGACCCCACCGGGCCCGACCGCCCCGCCGGCCTGGCCGCCGGTGGCCAACCCGGAGCCGGCCGCCCCGCCGGTGCCTGAGCGGCTCGCCGCCGCGCTGGACATGACCACCGAGCTGCCGCGGGTGGCGCGTCCCGAGCAGACTCAGCCGCCCGTCCCGCCGGCCGTGCGGCAGCCGACCGCGCAGCCCGCCGCGCCGCAGGTTCGCGCGGCGCAGCCGCCGGCACCGGTCAACCGGCCGCCGACCCCGCAGGAGACGGCCAGCCGGCAGCGGTACGCGGACGAGACGATGGAGCTGCCGATCTTCCGGGAGCTCGAGTCGGCTTGGTTCCGTACCCGTAAGCCGGGCCCGGAGGAGGCGGCCGGCGCGGCCGCCAAGGCAGCAGCCAACGGAAGCGCGACCCAGCAATTGCCCGCCGTCGACGCCGCCGGTCGCTCCGTCCCGCACACCGCACCACGGACGACAGGTAACACACCGATGGCAAACACTCCGATGGCCGGAGGGACGCCGCGCGACACCGGGCCGGCGACCAACGGAGGCGGTCGCCCCGGTCCGGCCGAGGCCCTGCCCAACCGCCGGCCCGCCCCGCAGTCCGCAGGCTGGCAGACCGCGGCCGACGAGGGCTGGCGTGCCGCCGTGTCGGCCTCCGAGGTGCCGGTGGCGGCCACCACCCAGACCGGCCTGCCGAAGCGGACGCCGATGGCGCAGCTCGTCCCCGGTGCGGTGGAGAAGCCGACCACCTCGGTACAGCGGCGTACGCCGGAGGCGGTGCGCGGTCTGCTGTCGGCCTACCATCGCGGCGTGCAGCGCGGGCGCAGCAACCCCTCGGACAGCAACCCCACCAGCTCGGAGGCAACTCCGGGAGGGCAGCAATCCTCGCAGTCCGGCTTCGGCCGGGCGGCCGGGAGCGGGCAGAAGGAGCAAGAAGGATGACAACTACGCAGGATCTCGGTTGGCTGCTGGCCAACTTCGCCGACCGGGTGCCCGGTGTCGCGCACGCGGTCGCCGTCTCCGCGGACGGCCTGCTCCTCGCGTCGTCACGGGACCTGCCGCGGGACCGGGCCGACCAGTTGGCCGCCATCGCCTCCGGCCTGGTCAGCCTCACCCAGGGCGCGGCCCGCTGCTTCGAGGGTGGCGCGGTGCTGCAGACCGTCGTCGAGATGGACAACGGCTTCCTGTTCCTGATGTCCATCTCCGACGGTTCCTCCTTCGCGGTACTGGCCGCTCGCAGTTCTGACGTGGGCCAGGTCGGCTACGAGATGGCTCTGCTGGTCGACCGGGTGGGTGATGCGTTGACCCCCCAGCCCCGCACGGCGGTCGGGATGATGGGCTGACCGAGCTGACCACCGGGTCGGCACGGCAGCAATGACACGACAACAACGACGGGTTCCACCGGGCGCGAGCCGGTGCCGGGTACGAAGGAGGTGAGCGGCGAGATGTCCGATCGTGACGAACCGACCGGAGCGTTGGTCCGTCCATACGCCGTGACCCGTGGTCGTACCCGTCCCCGGCTCGACATCGCCATGGAGGCGCTCGTCGAGACGACGGTGCGCGGTCGCGCCGCTGCCAGTGGCAACGGCGGTCAGGGCCGGGAACACCAGTACATCGCCGCACTGTGTGACGGACGTGTGCAGTCGCTCGCCGAGATCGCGGCGCGAATGCAGCTTCCGCTGGGTGTGGCCCGGGTGCTCATCGCCGACATGGCGACGGACGGCCTGGTCGCGGTCCACGAGCCGACCATTTTGGACGACTCCGACGACGCGGTGGGCACTGAACTGCTGGAGAGGGTGCTGAGTGGACTTCGCAGGCTCTGACATGTCGCACCGGCCGCCGGCCCCGAGCGGGCGCGTGACGTCGGCGAAGATCGTTATCGCCGGTGGATTCGGCGTCGGCAAGACGACGCTGGTCGGCTCGGTCTCGGAGATCACGCCGCTGACCACCGAGGCCATCATGACCTCCGCCGGCGTGGGCGTCGACGACACCCGGCAGGTGCCGGGCAAGACGACGACCACAGTGGCGATGGACTTCGGCCGGATCTCGATCGACCGGGACCTGATCCTGTACCTGTTCGGTACGCCGGGCCAGACCCGGTTCTGGTTCATGTGGGACGAGCTGGTCCGTGGCGCGATCGGCGCTGTCGTGCTGGTCGACACCCGTCGGCTGGCCGACTGCTTCGCGGCGATCGACTTCTTCGAGCACCGGCGGCTGCCGTACCTGGTGGCCATCAACTGCTTCGACGGGATGCAGTACCACGACCCGCAGGACGTCCGGGACGCGCTGGCGATCTCGACCGACGTGCCGGTGGTGGCCTGCGACGCCCGTAACCGGGAGTCGACCAAGCACGTGCTGATCTCGCTGGTCGAGTACGTGCTGACCATGCGCCGTTCGCGCACAGCCGCTCCGGCCTGACCGGCCTCGACGCGCCCGGTGGCGGCTTCGGCCGACGTCGGGCGCGTCTGCGCGTCCACGGCCGGTCGTGTCCGGAGTGGGCGGGCCGGCACCTGGACGGCGGCCGGGTGGGGCCCGACCTGGCCCCGGGGGGGTCAGGAGACCCGGCCCCGGGGGTCAGGAGACCCGGGCCCAGCTATCCTGGGTGAGCTGGTAGACGCCAAGCGAGTCGCGCTCCATCCCGCCGTGCCGGATCGGCGCGAAGGCGTACCACCCGGCCAGCCCTTCGGTCACCTGCGTCTGGAGGTACGCCCGCAGCCGTCCACGGTCGACGCTGCTGGCCAGCCGGGCCGCGTCGGCGATGAGCTGGAGCGCGTCCGAGGCGTAGGGGGCGAAGCCGCTGAACCCGCCGTACTGCTGGATGTAGCGGAGCACGAAGTTCCGTCGCTCCAGTGCGGCGGTGGTGGTGCCCGTGAGGGTGGCGCCGGCCAGGCAGGTCGGGTGCACCGCGTACGCGCCCTCGACGGCGGTCGCGTTGCTGCCCTGCACGGTCTCCTCGGCCACCGCGGCGGAGTCGAAGAAGAGCGGACCACGCCAGCCGGCCCGGCGCAACCCGCGGGCGGCGCCGCCGCTGTCCGGAGCCGCCGCCCACACCACCACCCCGTCGGGTCGACCGGCCACCGCCTGCCGCGCGGCGGAGGTGGACTCGGCGCCGGTGCGGGGCAGGCGTACGGTGCGGTCCAGTTCGACCCCGACGGCCCGCAGCGCGGCCGCCACGGCCCGGACGCCGGAGTCGCCGTGCAGGCCACCGGCGGCCAGCAGGGCGACCCGCTTCAACCCCTGCGAGCTGATCAGCCGGGCCAGCCGTCGGGCGACGTCCACCGCGTCCGGGGTGAGCTTGTAGATGAACGTACGCTGCGCCAGCGGCAGTACGATGCCGTCCCCGGGCGCGAGCGAGACGAAGGGGGTCTGGAGCCGCTGAGCCACCCCGACCACCGACATGGCGGTCTCGGTCAGCGTGGTGCCGAGCAGGGCGTGCACCCGGTCCTTTTGGATCAGTTCGGTGGCCTGCTGGGCGGCCAGGCGCGGCTCGCTGCGGTTGTCCCGCACCAGCAGCCGTACGCTCCGGCGCAGGTTACCCACCGGCACCCGGTCGACGTTGATCTTCTCGAGGGTGATCTGCAGGGCGCGTTCCTGGAGGACCCCGAGGGCGGCGCCCCGACCGGTGAGCTCCAGGCTGACCCCGATCAGCAGCTCCGGGCCGCCCGGCGAGGCGCTGCCGTCCGGCTTCGTCCCGTCCTGCGTCTCCGCCTGCCCGCAGGCGCTCAGCAGCAGGCTGCTGGCCGTCGCGGTGAGCACTCCCCGGCGGGTGAGCGCGGAGGAGTCGATTGCCGGTGTCGCCATTGGAGTCGCCTTCCCACCCCGGCGTCACCTGCCGCCGGCGGTTCCGACGGTATGCTTCCGGCCGCCGCGACTCGGCGTCAAATTATCCGGGTGTGGGCAGAAACACGCAGGTGGAAAGCGCTTTGAGCACGCTCAGGAACGGTAGCCCGCGGACCGGAACTCGTATTCGTGGTCGTCGTCGCGCTCGGCCGGGTCGCGGCTGAAGTCCCAGCCGCCGGCCGACTCACGACCCGGCCGCCCGCCGACCGCGAACCCGCCGATCTCCTGGCCGCGACGCCAGCCGCGGAAGTAGCCGGTGGTGCTCTCGGCGAGGCTCGCCGCGTCGCGGACGATCCGCAGTGGACGCTCCTCGCGCAGCGGCGACCCGGGCACCAGGTTGGCCTGCGGAACCCGCTTGGGCAGGCCGGCGGTGGTCTCCGCGCCGACGGCCGGGCGGGCCGCCTGCTCGGCGGCCTGCCAGCCGGTGTCCGCGGTGGTCGACCAGTCCAGGTCGGACTCCTCGCTCTGGCCGACGAACCAGGCGGACCTGGCCTGCGCGAAGATCAGCAGGTCGCCGTCGCCCTCGTCGGAGATCGGCGGGGGTCGGTGCTCCATCGGCGCGGGCCGGCGCTCCGGCTCCGGCCGGCGCTCCGGCTCCGGCCGATCAGCGCGGGCGGCGCGCCCGGAACGGCTCGCCTCCTCCTGGTCGACCAGCCGCAGCGGGGGCGTCTCCAGGCGCGGGTCGGTGCCCGGGTGCAGACTGTCGCGCAGCGCCCGGTCCGCCAGCGGCGGCGGCTCGACGAGCCGCAGCATGGGCGGCTCCTGCGGCAGGTCGTCGGCGAGCCACGGCGGGGTGACCCGCCGGTCCGAGCCGGGGTCGGTCGGCGCGTCCACCTGCCGGCCGGCCCGCTCGCCGTACGGCGGCACGACCGGATTGTTGGCGGAGCTGTCGGCCGGGTCCTCCGGGTTGTTGACCAGCGGCCAGTTCGCCCGGGAGCCGGGCGGGGCGGACTCGGCCTCGGGGCGCGGGATCGGCACCGGGACGCTCAGGTCGGTGGCGCTGAAGCCGCCGGTGGGCGCCGACAGCGCGCCGTTGGTCTTCGGGCGGGGCGGGATGACCGTGCGCTGCCGCTCGGCGCGGGCGCTGTTGATCGCCGCCGTGGTCAGGGTCGGCCGGAACGGCTCGCCCGCCTCGGCGGGGGGCACGTTACCCCGCTGCGCCGGGGCGATCGGCGTGATGCCGGGCGGAGGCGGGGGCGGCGCGGAGACCGGACGGTTGGTCGGGGCGTCCACGCCCCGGCGGACCAGCGGCATGCTCGGGTCGGTGCCACGGCGGACCACGGGCATGCTCGGGTCGGTGCCCCGGCGGACCAGCGGCATGCTCGGGTCGGTGCCACGGCGCACCACGGGCATGTTCGGGTCGGTGCCCCGGCGGACCAGCGGCATGTTCGGGTCGGTGCCCCTGCGGACCAGCGGCATGTTCGGGTCGGTGCCCCTGCGGACCACCGGCATGCTCGGGTCGGTACGGGAGGGCGGGGCCGAGGTCGGGGTGGTCGCCGCGGCGGCCGGGGCGACCGGCGCCGGCGCGACCGGTGGCGGTGCGATCGGGGCGGGTGCGACCGGCGGCGGACCGAGCGGCCGGGGCGGGGTCGGTAGCGCCCCGCCGGAGACCGGCTCCGGGCGGGTGCGCCAGCCGGAGGGGGCGGGGTGCTCGGGCTCGGCCGGCCGGACGGGGCGCAGCCCCGCCGCGGTGCCGCCGAGGCCGGACAGGTCGCCGATCGGCTCGCCGCGCCGGGCGGCGGCGCGCCGCCCGGGTGCCGGAGCCGGCGTGGTGACCCAGGCGCTGAGCGCGCCCACCAGCGCCTCGCAGCCGGCGTCGCAGGCCCGCACCGAGGCGACCGCCTGACGGACGGTCTCCGCGACGGCGGAGGTGAGTACTCGGTTGACCGTGGCCCGGCGGGGGGTCTCGGAGATGGCCACCCGCAGGGCGGTCACCGCGGCGTCGATCTCGTCGGCCTCGGCCACGCCGTCGGCGGCCAGGTGCGCGGCCACCGCGTCCGCGGCGACCGAGACGTCGCCGCCCTGGGCGGTCGCGCCGCCGAGCATGCCAGGCTCGGGGAGGGCGTCGAGCACCGCGAGCGACACCCGCTCGGCCGGGTCCGGATACGCCCGGAGGGCCGCCGGGTAGAGCTCGCGCAGCACCTCGCGCAGCGCCACGGCGGCCGAGTGGCGGCCGGTGGACAGGGCCGCGTGTGCGGCCAGGACCTGCTTGAATCCGGCCAGGTCCCGGGGCGCCGGCAGGGTGACCGCGGAGAGCGCCCCGGCCTGGAGGGCGCGGGCCAGGCCCACCGCCCGCCGCTCGGCCGGCGCGGACTGCATCTCCTCCAGGGAGTCGTCGTCGGCGAACCGCTCGGCGAAGTCGTCGACCGAGTCGTCGTCGGCGATCGCGAGTGGACGTCCGGCGGCGCTCAGCAGCGAGGTGACCGTGTGGTCGTCGCTGTCGGCCGCGATCGCCGCGCCGCTCGGCCCGCCCGAGCGCTCCACGAGCAGCGCGACCAGCTGGGCGTAGCCCGTCGGGTCGTCACCGATCTCGCAGACAAGCAGCAGACGGCCTGCATCGTCGACCACAGCGGCCGTCAGCGTCGATCCGGCCGAGGCCGGTCGGTCGGCCGGATCCGCCGAGGCCAGACCGCAGTACACGCGCACGAGCGCCACGGCGTCGTCCTCCTCCCGGGACACAGGTCTTTTCTCTGCCAGAGACTGATGCTCCCCGCTCGGGGTCAGTCGCGCCAGTCCACGACAGCAGAGATCTTGCCGACAATGGTGCGCCAACCCAAGCTTGCGGTTTGTGCCCCGATCTTCTTGAGGCGCCGCCGGCCGAGGAAACCACCGATTCCGCCGTTGACAGTCGCCCGCAGCGCCTCGTCCAGGTCATCCAGGCTGGAGCCGGCGGAGAGCATGTCGAGCACCGCGGGTAGCTGCAGCGCGTACGACAGGTCACGGGCCGCCTCGCCGGCCTCGATCAGCAGCGTGGGATCCCACGTGTCGTGCCCGCCGCGCAGGTTCTCCACTACCAGGTCCAGCTCGTACGTGTCCTCGTCGAGCGGCGCGATGTCGGCCGGTTCCACCCGTTCGGACAGTTCATTCCAGCTGTCCAGTTGGGACATGTCGTTGGGTGCGCCGGAACGGATGAAACTGACCAGCGCCTCGGGGGTCTTGAAGAGCAGCAGCCGCCCCTTGTGGGTGAGGAAGACCGGCACCTCCTCGTCGCCCGCCGCGTCCTGCTCGTCCTCGTCCTCGTCCTTCGCCTCGGACTCCTCGTCCTCGTCCTCGGCGGCGTGCTTGCGACCCGCGGGCCGGCCGTCCTCCTCGTCCTCGGCGGAGAGCGCGGCGAACTCCTCGTCGAGGATCACCACCTCCTCGTCCTCGCCGTCCTCGGTCTCGACGACCTGACGGCGGGCGAGGAACGGGTCGTCCTCGTCGCGCTCGGTGACGTCGGTCGGGGTCAGGTCTCGCGCCGGCCGGTACGCGCGCAGCGTGAAACCGGTGCCGGCGGGGAGGGCGATCTCCACCGGCTCGATCCGCAGCTCGTCCCAGAGGGAGCGGTCGGCCGAGCCGCGCTCCACCTCGGGCTCGACCGGCCCGTCGGTGGCGTCGAGCTCGGGCTCGTCGGCGTCGGGCCGTTGGGGCGACTGGCGGGCCACGCTGACCTCCGTGTGCGTCGGGTTGCCCACTCGCCGACACTTCCGGTCGGCTAGTGACTCTGGGCACATACCCTAGTGGGCGGCCCGGCGGCAGCGGACCCCGCACCCCGCTGGCGGTCCGCACGGCTGACAAGTAGCGTTGCTACGCATGAGGGCTCAGGCGCTGCACGGACACCTCGACGCGCTGCTGCTCGCGGTGCTGGAGCAGGGCGGACTGCACGGTTACGCCATCATCGAGGCGCTGCGGGCCCGCAGCGACGGCAACCTGGACCTGCCCACCGGCACCATCTACCCGGCGCTGCGCCGGTTGGAGCGGGCCGGCCACGTGGCCAGTTCGTGGAGCACGGTCAGCGGCCGGGAGCGGCGCACGTACGAGCTGACCGACTCCGGTCGCGGGGCACTGGCCGGCGAGCGGGCCGGCTGGCGCGAGTTCAGCGCGACGGTCGGCCGCTTCCTCGGCCCCGACACGCCCCCCACCGTCCCGGCCTGACCGCAACACCCCGGTGCCACGCCGCCCGCCCCGCCCGCCTTGGTACGTCATGATCTTCTGCACTTCTCCGACGGTCGAGCCGGCGTGTCGAACCGGAAACGTGCAGATGATCACGGGACGGTCCAGGTCGCGCGCCGCGGCCGCGGCGGGTCAGTGGGCGGCGCGCAGCCAGCAGCGGGCGGCCCGGGCGAGGGAGAAGTAGCCGGCGCCGACCACCACCGCGCCGACGATCATCGGGGGCCAGGTCAGGGCGGCGTCCCAGAGCTTCACCGACCAGGCGAACAGGGCTGCCCCGACGACCGCGCCGAGTGCCAGCGCGCCGGTCAGGCCCAGCCCCAGCAGCCGGCCGGCCATCGGCACGCCGGCCCGACCGCGGCGCGCCGCGCCCACCCCGAGCGCCAGCCCGGCCAGCGCGAGCCCGGCCACGGCCAGCCAGATCCAGTTGACCGACGCGGAGAGCAGCAGGTAGCCGGCGGGTGGTCGGGGCCCGTCGCTCCAGCTGGAACCCCGCCAGGTGAGGTCGCCGGCGACGAGCAGGGCCAGGGCCACCGCGAAGGCCCGGAGCGACAGCCCGCGCAGCGCCGCCGCCGCCAGCTCCGCCTGGTAGGCCGGCACCAGCTGCGCCGGCGCGCCGAACTCGGCCACCGCGCGCCGCTCGGCCTCCGCCGCCGACAGCCCGCTCTCCCGGTACGCCTCGGCGGCGTCGTCCAGCGCGTGCCGCAGCTCGACGATCAGCTCCGCCTTGAGTCGGGCCGGCCCGCGCAGCCGGTCGTCCAGCTCGCGCAGCCGGTTTTCCACCCGTACCTCGTCACACCCCCGCATGGGGCCACCCTGCCACGAGGACAGGTCCGCCGCGTCGGGGAGATTCCCGGAACCGGGCTCAGGGGGCCAGGGCCAGGTACCCCCGCTCGGCCGCCGCCTGGAGCAGCCACTGGTCGCGGTACCAGCCCGGGGTGGCCATCAGCTCGGCGTGCCGGCCGCGCTGGGTCACCCGCCCGGCGTCGAGCACCACGATCTCGTCCAGCCCCTCCAGGCCGCTGAGCCGGTGGCTGATCAGCAGCACGGAGTGCTCGACCGGGGTGGCCGCCAGCGCGGAGGCGAGCACCGCGTCGGCGGCGGCCGGGTCGAGCCCCTCGGTGGGCTCGTCGAGCACCAGCACGGCCGGGGCGGCGAGCAGCGCCCGGGCCAGGGCGAGGCGCTGCCGCTGCCCGCCGGAGAGCTGGCCGCCCTCCTCGCCGACCACCGTGTCCCAGCCGTCGGGCTGGTCGCGTACCCAGTCGAGCAGGCCGGCCGCCCGGGTCGCGGCGGCCAGTTCCTCCTCGCCCGCGTCGGGTCGGCCGAGCAGCAGGTTCTCCCGCACCGAGGCGTGGAAGACGTACGCCTCGGCGAGCAGCCCGCCGATCGCCCGGGGCAGCTCCTCGGCCGGGTACGCCGACAGGTCCACGCCGGCCAGGGTGACCCGGCCGACGTCGGGGCGTACCGCGCCGGTGAGCACGGCGGCCAGGGTGCTCTTGCCGGCGCCGCTCGGGCCGACCACGGCGACCCGGCGGCCGGCCGGCAGGGCCAGGTCGATCCCGTCCAGGGCCGGGGCGGCGCCCTCCCGGTAGCGGACGGTCACCCCGTCGAACCGCACGTCGTGCCCCGCCCGGCCGATCACCGTCGCCCCGGTCTCGGCACCGGGCGGGGGGAGGGGGGTGTCGAGCAGCGTGGCGACCCGGCCGAGGCCGGCGCGCAGCTGGGTGCGCTGGCGGGCCGCGCCGACCAGGGCCAGCGCGATCTCCACCGCGGTGAGGGTGCCGACGGCCAGCACGCCGACCAGCACCCCGCCGACTCCGGCGCGCAGCGCGGCGAGCACCACGCCGCCGGCGGTGAGCCCGGCGACCAGCACCCCGGCCGCGTCGACGGCGAATCCGGTCGCGGCGAGGCGGCGTTCCAGCCGGGCCAGCCGGTCGGCGCGGTCGGTGGCGGCGCGCAACGCGTACCCGGTGGCGCCGAAGGCGGCCAGGTCGGCGGCGCCGTGGGTGAGGTCGACGGCGTCGGTGGCGAGTGCCCCGCGCAGCGGCGCGACCTCGTCGGCGGCCCGCCGGGTGAGCGCGGTGGCCAGCGCGGGCAGCGCGACCCCGGCGACCAGCAGGCCCACCGCGAGCACGCCGCCCGCGGGGAGCGAGACCAGCGCGGCCCCGCCGACGGCCAGCAGGCTCACCAGCGCGGCGGCGGCGCCGGGCACCAGGACCCGCAGCAGCAGGTCCTGGACGGCCTCCACGTCGGAGACGAGGCGGCTCAGCGCGTCCCCGGACCGCTGTTCGGCGGGCCCCCGGCGGGCGGCCAGGGTGGCGAAGACCCGGGCCCGCACGTCGGTGATCATCCGGAGTACGGCGTCGTGGCCGGCGAGCCGCTCGGTGTAGCGGAACACGCCCCGGCCGATGGCCAGCGCCCGCACGGCGACGATGGCCACGGTCAGCCGGTCCAGCGGCGGCCGGCCGGCGGCGCTCATCAGCAGCCAGGTCGCGGTGGCCATCAGGGCCAGCCCGGCGAACTCGGTGGCCGCGGCGAGCAGCCCCGCGCCGACCAGCCGGCCCAGGTACGGCCGGGCCAGCCGCAGCACGGTCCGCTCCGCTCCGGCGCGGGCCGGGACGGCGCCGCCCGGCGGCGGGGGCAGTTCGGCCGCTGTCGGGCCGCCGGTGTCGCGGCCCTCCGGGCGTACCGGTCCGGTGGTCATCGGGTCGCCTTTCCGGCCGGTGTCGGGGTCAGCTCGGTGACCCGGCCGTCCTCCACGCGCAGGATCCGGTCGGCGTTCTCCAGCAGCGCGGGCCGGTGCGCGACCAGCAGCGCGGTACGCCCCGCGACCAGTCGCCGGGTGGCGGCCAGCACCACCGCCTCGCTGGCGCTGTCCAGCCGGGCGGTCGGCTCGTCGAGGAGCACCAGCGGGGCGTCCCGGAGGAAGGCCCGGGCCAGCGCGACCCGCTGCCGTTGCCCGCTGGACAGGCCGTGCCCGCGCTCGCCCAGCGTGGTGGCCAGCCCCTCGGGCAGGGCCGCGACCACGTCCTGCAACGCCGCGTCGGCGACCGCCCGGGCGAGCGCCGGGTCCGGGGTGTCGGGGGCGCCGAGGCGGATGTTGTCGGCCAGCGAGGCGGCGAAGAGGTGCGCCCGCTGCGGCACCCAGGCGACCTGCCGGCGCCAGGCGTCACCGTCGACGTCGGCCAGGTCGACGCCGTTGACGGTGACCCGGCCGGAGGTGGGGGTGACGAAGCCGAGCAGCAGGCCGAGCAGGGTGCTCTTGCCGGCGCCGCTCGGCCCGATGACCGCGATCCGCTCGCCCGGCCGGATGGTCAGGTTGACTTCGCGCAGGGCGATGGTCCGCTCGTACGCCACGGTCACGTCCGCGAACCGGATCTCGCCGCGGCCGTCCGGCGCCGGGGCCCGCTCGCCGGCCGGCGGGGCGGCGGCCGGGGCCGCCGAGACGGTCAGCGCCTCGTCCAGCGCGGTGAGCCCCTCCATGCTGGCGTGGAACTTGCTGCCGGCCGCCCGCAGCGGCAGGTACGCCTCCGGGGTGAGCAGCAGCACCAGCAGCGCGGTGGAGAGGGTGATGCCGCCGCCGAGCAGCCGGATGCCGACCGGCACCGCGACCAGCGCCACCGACAGGGTGGCGACCAGTTCCAGCACCAGCGCGGAGAGGAAGGCGATCCGCAGGGTCTTCATGGTGGCGACCCGGTGCCCGTCGGCCATCCGGCGCACCACGTCGGTCTGGGCCCGGGCCCGGCCGAAGGCGCGCAGCGTGGGCAGCCCGGCGACCATGTCGAGGAAGTGACCGCCGAGCCGCGACAGCCGCCGCCACTGCCGTTCGGTGGCGGCCTGGGCCTGCCAGCCGAGCAGCGCGCCGAAGACCGGGATCAGCGGGATGGTCAGCGCGATGATCAGCGCCGAGCCCCAGTCGGCGAACACCAGCCGGGCCAGCACGGCCACCGGCACGGTCACGCTCAGCACGAGCTGGGGGAGGTAGCCGGTGAAGTAGGCGTCCAGCGCGTCGAGGCCGCGCCCGGTGAGGGTGGCGAGCTGCCCGGCCCGCTGCCCGGCGACCCAGCCGGGCCCGTGCCGGCCGACGGCGGCGAGCAGGTCGGCGCGGAGCGTCGCCTTCACGGTGGCTGCGGCCCGCGCCGCGACGGTGCCCTGCGCCCAGGCGACCGTGGCCCGGGCAGCGACGGCGGCGACGAAGCCGGCCAGCGCGACCGTGTCGAGCCGTCCGTGGATCGCGGTGGCCAGCAGCGCGGCCAGGGCGGTGGCCTGCCCCACGACCAGCAGCGCGGTGAGCCCGCCGAGGACCGCGAGCACGGCGAGGTCGCGCCGGGCCGCGGGGACCCGACGCAGCAGACGCGGGTCGAAGGGACGGCGGTTCACCAGTACACCGGTGCCCTGCCGTCGGTCCGTCCCCGGAACACCCACCAGCACATTGCCTGAAAGCCTAGTAGGGCCGGCAGGAGCGGCAGCGCGAGCCAGCCCAGAAGCCGCAGGGTGGGGCCGCTGGCCGCCGCGTCGGCGACGCTCAGCGAGGCGGCCGGGTCGACGGTGGAGACCAGCACCCAGGGCCACAGCGTCGCGCCGACCAGCGCCACCGGCAGCGCCAGCGCCACGCCGGTGGCGGCGAAGGCGATGCCGGGCCGCCCCCGGCCGAGCGCCGCCCGCGCCACCAGCAGCGCCGCGACCAGCGCAAACGGCAGGAGTGCGGCGGCCAGCGGGCGCGCTGCGGCGGCGCGTACCCGGTCGGAGAGCAGGCCGAGGACGGTGGCCGTGGCGACCGCGGCGAGCGCCACCGGGACCAGCCGGCGGGCCAGCCGGCCGACTGCCGCGGCGTCGGCGGCCGGCAGCCGGAGGGTGAGGAACGTCGCACCGTGCACCGCGACCAGGGCGAGCATCGCGAGCCCGGCGGCGGCGGCGAACGGCGTGAGCAGGTGGGTCACCCCGGCGACGTGACCGTCGGCGTGCCGGGGTACGCCCTGGAGCAGCCCGCCGAGCAGCGCGCCCCAGCCCAGCGCGGCGAGCGCGCTGCCGGCGACCACCACCCGGTCCCAGTGGGCGCGGGCCCCCTCGGCCGTCGGCCGGCTGCGCAGCTGCACCCCGGCGGTCACCAGGATCACCCCGGCCAGCGCCCCGACCACCGCCGGGTAGAAGCCGGAGAGCAGCTCGCCCTCCAGGGTGGGGAAGGCGCCGAAGAGGATGCCGACGGCCGCGACCAGCCAGACCTCGTTGCCGAGGAAGAACGGGCCGAGCGCGGTGAGCGCGGCGCGCCGGCGGGCCGGGTCGGCGTCCCGGGCGAGCAGCAGCCCGACGCCGTAGTCGTAGCCGCCGAGGACCAGGTACGTGGCGAAGAAGAGGCCGAGCAGGGTGTACCAGGCGAGTTCCACGGTCGTCTCCCTCTAGGCGAAGGCGGGCTCGGGGCGGGCGTCGTCGTTCCGGGTGCCCGGCGGGCGGCCGAGCGCGGGGTCGGCGGCGCCCCGGGCGGCGTGCCGGGCGAGCAGCGTCCAGTTGGTGACGGCGAGGGCGCCGAGCAGCAGGCTGAAGCCGATCAGCGAGGCGAGCATCACCCCGGCGTCGACCCCGGAGACGGCCCGCTCGGTGGGGAGCAGCCCGTACGCCACCCAGGGCTGGCGGCCGACCTCGCGGGCGATCCAGCCCAGGATCACCGCGACGAAGGGGAGCGGCAGGGCGAACAGGACCAGCCAGAGCGGGAAGCGCAGCCGGATGATCCAGTCCCGCCAGAGCAGCGGGAGCAGCAGCCAGACGCAGCCGAGGGTGAAGCCGATCAGGATCATGAAGCCGAGCCCGACGCTGGAGAGCACGGGCGGGCTGTAGTCGCCGGGACCGAACCGGGCGGTCCACTCGACGACCAGCGCGTCGGCGGCCGGCCCGCCGCCGAACTTGGTGGGTTGCACCTGCCCGACCGGACCGAACTGGGCGAAGCCGAAGCCCTGCACCAGGGTGACCGCGAGCGCGGCGGTGACCAGCCCGATCCGCAGCGAGGTGCGGAACAGCGTGAAGTCCGGCGTACGGCGGATCAGGTGCCAGGCGCTGACCGCGGCCATCAGCACCCCGCCGGTGAGCAGCGCGGCGGCGACCACGTGCCCGAACGCCATGCCGAGGGTGGGGTTGGTGAGCAGCGCGGTGAAGTCGGTGAGGTGGGCGATGCCGTCGCGCAGCTCGTACCCCACCGGGTGCTGGAGCCAGGAGTTGGCCACCATGATCCAGAAGGCGGAGGCGTACGCGGTCAGCGCGACGCCCCAGAGCAGCGCGAGGTGCACCCCGCGGCGCAGCCGGTGCCAACCGAAGATCCACATCCCGAGGAACGTGGACTCCAGGAAGAACGCGACCAGCGTCTCGATCGCCAGCGGCGCGCCGAAGACATTGCCGACGTAGCGCGACAGTCCGCTCCAGTTCAGCCCGAACTGGAACTCCATCACGATGCCGGTGGCGATGCCGAGCACGTAGTTGATCACGTACAGCTGGCCCCAGAAGCGGGTCAGTCGCTCCCAGGCCGGATTGCCGGTGAGGAACCAGGCCGTCTGCAGCCCCACCAGCAGGGTGACCAGGCCCAGGGTGACCACCACGAAGAGGAAGTGGATCGAGGTGGTGGTGGCGAACTGCAGGCGCGCGAGGAGCAGGGTGTCCATGACCGCTCTCCAAGGGTTGGCTCGCTTGTCGTAGCGAGCCTACACGTAGCTTCTCTACGCATCGCTACTACGGCGAGCCGAGGCCGGTCCGGATCAGCTGAGGAAGAGGGAGATCGGCAGCGCCGCCAGGGTGGTCGCCACCGCCAGCGCGGCGGCCCCGATCACCCGCGGCGGGCGGTCGGCCACCATCAGCCGCTGCACCCGGGCGTCCAGGTCGCGGTCGCCCAGGCCCAGCGCGCCGGCCGGGGTGATCCGGTCCTTGCAGGCCGCGAAGCGGCGCAGGGCACCGGCCAGCGGCGCCTCGGCATGCAGCTCGCGGGCCTTGTCGTCGGCCCGCATCTCGACCAGCAGGGCGACCCGCTCGTGCGCGTCGCGCACCCAGCGGAACCAGGGCAGCGCCCGGCAGAGCGCGGTGAACGGCAGCAGCACCAGGTCGTGCCGCTCCTGCGCGTGCGCCCGCTCGTGGGTCAGCACCGCCGCCAGCTCGGCCCGGTCCAGCAGGCTCAGCGTGCCGGCGCTGACCACCACCCGGGGCTTCACCCCGGGCAGGCAGTACGCCGCGGCGCTCGGGTGGTCCAGCACCAGTGCACCGGGCACGGTGGGGTCCCGGCGGGCGACCAGCGTGAGCAGGTCCCGGTGCCGGCGCTGCGCGCGGACGGTCGCGTGGACGCTGCGGACGGTCGTGGTGAGCAGGACCGCGCCGATGCCGAAGCCGATGCCGACCAGCCCGAGGTGCACGGCGCCCAGCCCGGCCGGGAGCGTGCCGTGGCTCAGATCGGTGGCCAGGGCGAGCAGGGCGCTGCCGGTCGGCTGGCCGTACGGGGCCAGGCCGAGCGCCATCGGCAGGCCCATCGCGGAGAGGCCGAGCGCCAGCCCGACCGCCTGCCAGCAGACGATCGCCACCCGGGGGGCGCGCCACGTCCAGGTGGACCCGGCCAGGACCTGTGCGGTCAGGTAGCAGGCCAGCATCGGCGCGGCGAAGTGCACGGCGAAGGCCACGGCTGCCGTCCCTACCGGTCCGTCGCCTCGTCGGCGAGCCTCGCCCGGCCGGCCCGTGGGTCCTCGACCCGGTCGGTCAGCCCGGCCTCGGCGCCCAGCGCCGCGCGGAGCACGTCCGCCTCCGTCCCGGTGACCGAGTGCGCGAAGCGGACCAGCGCCGCGTCCCGGCTGCCGCCGAGGTCGAGCGCGTCGAGCATGAGCTGGGCGATGTGCGCCTCCCGAGTGGCCGTGGCCCGGTAACGCCAGGCCCGTCCCTCCCGCTCGCGCTGCACCATGCCCTTGCCGGCGAGCCGGTCCAGCACCGTCATCACCGTCGTGTACGCCAGCTCGCGGCCGTCCAGGGCGTCGGCGACCTCCCGCACGGTCACCCCACCCGACGTGGCGGGCACGGAGTCCCACAACACGTCCATCACCGCACGCTCAAGATCGCCCAGCCGAGTCACGCCGCCAATCCTACCCCCCGTAGTAGAGCGCCCGACCCAACCCACCGATCCGTCCACCCGCACCCCGGCAAGCTCTGAGCACGGAAGTAGTGGCCTCAGCGCGCGAGGAGGCCCACGGGCGACCGGGCGGGGCAGGAGCCCGTCAAGCGGGAGCCGTCCCCGCTGAGTCGTTCACGACATCAGCTCCAGAGGGAGCGGTCAGCATGTCGCCGGGCGGCCGGAAGACAGCGCTGGCCGGCACCCCGGAAAGGGCACCGGCCAGCAAGGTGATCGGCAAGGTGGACCGGACGGTCAGACCCCCTTGGGGTGCCAGACCGTTTTCGTCTCCAGCAGCGTGGTCATCCGGGTGATGCCCGGGTCGGCGGTCCAGTCGTGGTCGACCTGCGCCGGCCGGAGCACCCGCTTCAGGTTCTGGGCGGCCTTGACCTCCAGGTCGGCGGCCAGCTCCGCGTCGGTCACCCCGGTCAGGTCGATCGCGTTGACGTCCATGTGCCCGGCCAGCGTCGGCGCCGTCTCGCTGATCCTGCCGGTGAGGATGTTGACCACCCCGCCAGGCAGGTCGGAGGTGGCCAGCACCTCGGCCAGGGTCACCGCCGCGAGCGGCTGCGACGGCGAGGCCGCCACCACCACCGTGTTGCCGGTGACGATCGCCGGGGCGATCACGCTGACCAGGCCGAGCAGCGCCGGCGTCTCGGGGGCCACCACGGCCACCACGCCGGTCGGCTCGGGCGCCGACAGGTTGAAGTACGGCCCGGCGACCGGGTTGGCGCCGCCGTACACCTGGGGGAGCTTGTCGGACCAGCCGGCGTACCAGACCCAGCGGTCGACCGCCGCGTCCACCTCGTCGCCCGGCACGCCCAGGGCGACGAACTGCTCGCGCCGGCCCTCCAGCATCTCGGCGACCCGGTAGAGGATCTGACCCCGGTTGTACGCGGTCGCCCCGGCCCACCCCTTCACGGCGGCGCGGGCGGCGACCACCGCGTCCCGCGCGTCCTTGCGGGAGGCCAGTGAGACATTCGAGGACTGCACGATGTACGACCGTCCCGACTCGCTGCGCGGGAACTTCCCGCCGATGAAGAGCTTGTACGTCTTGCGTACCGCGACCCGCTCAGACATTGAGGTAGCCCTCCAGCCCGTGCCGGCCGCCCTCGCGACCGTAGCCCGACTCCTTGTAGCCGCCGAACGGCGAGGTGGGGTCGAATTTGTTGAACGTGTTGGCCCAGACCACGCCGGCGCGGAGCCGGTCGGCCATCCAGAGGATCCGGGAGCCCTTGTCGGTCCAGATCCCGGCCGACAGCCCGTACGGCGTGTTGTTGGCCTTCTCGACGGCCTCGGCCGGGGTGCGGAAGGTGAGCACCGACAGCACCGGGCCGAAGATCTCCTCCCGGGCGATCCGGTGCGCCTGGGTGACCCCGGTGAAGATGGTCGGTGCGAACCAGAAGCCGCGCTCGGGCAGCTCGCACGCCGGCGACCAGCGCTCGGCGCCTTCGGCCGCGCCGGCGTCGGAGAGCTCGCGGATCCGCTCCAGCTGGGCGGCGGAGTTGATCGCGCCGATGTCGGTGTTCTTGTCCAGCGGGTCGCCGACCCGCAGCTGGGCCATCCGGCGCTTGAGCGACTCCAGCACCCGGTCGGCGACCGACTCCTGGACCAGCAGCCGGGAGCCGGCGCAGCAGACGTGCCCCTGGTTGAAGAAGATGCCGTTGACGATCCCCTCGACCGCCTGGTCGACCGGGGCGTCGTCGAAGACGATGTTGGCGGCCTTGCCGCCCAGCTCCAGGGTGAGCTTCTTGCGGGTGCCGGCGACGGACCGGGCGATCGCCCGACCCACCTCGGTGGAGCCGGTGAAGGCGACCTTGTCCACGCCCGCGTGCTCGACCAGCGCCCGACCGGTGTCGCCGGCGCCGGTGACGATGTTGACCACACCGGCGGGCAGGTCGGCCTGCTGGCAGATCTCGGCGAAGAGCAGCGCGGTCAGCGGGGTGGTCTCGGCCGGCTTGAGCACCACCGTGTTGCCGGCCGCGAGGGCCGGGGCGATCTTCCAGGCCAGCATCAGCAGCGGGAAGTTCCACGGGATGACCTGCGCGGCGACGCCCAGCGGCTTCGGGTCCGGCCCGAAGCCGGCGTGGCCGAGCTTGTCGGCCCAGCCGGCGTAGTAGAAGAAGTGCGCGGCGACCAGGGGCAGGTCGACGTCGCGGGACTCCTTGATCGGCTTGCCGTTGTCCAGTGACTCCAGCACGGCCAGCTCGCGGGAACGCTCCTGGATGATCCGGGCGATCCGGAACAGGTACTTGGCCCGGTCGCGGCCCGGCATCGGGCCCCAGACCTTCTCGTACGCCTGCCGGGCGGCGCGGACCGCGCGGTCCACGTCCTGCGCGCCGGCCTCGGCGACCTCCGCGAGGACCTCCTCGGAGGCCGGGTTGATCGACTTGAAGGTCCCGCCGTCGGCAGGGTCGACGAACTGCCCGTTGATGAACAGCCCGTAGGAGGCTTTGAGGTCCACCACCGAGCGGGACTCGGGGGCGGGCGCGTATTCGAACATCACTCTCAGTCCAGGGTGAAGTAGTCGGGACCGGAGTAGACGCCGGTCGTCAGCTTGGTGCGCTGCATCAGCAGGTCGTTCAGGAGGCTGGAGGCGCCGAAGCGGAACCAGTCCGGGTCCAGCCAGTCCGCGCCGACGGTCTCGTTGACCATGACCAGGTACTTGATGGCGTCCTTGGTGTTCTTGATGCCGCCGGCCGGCTTCACGCCGACCTGCCGCCCGGTGGCGGCGCGGAAGTCGCGAACCGCCTCCAGCATCACCAGCGTCACCGGGAGCGTGGCCGCCACCGGAACCTTGCCGGTGGAGGTCTTGATGAAGTCGCCGCCGGCCAGCATCGCCAGCCAGGAGGCCCGCCGCACGTTGTCGTAGGTGGCCAGCTCTCCGGTCTCCAGGATCACCTTGAGGTGGGCGTCGCCGCAGGCCTCCTTGGTGGCCACGATCTCGTCGTAGACCTCCTTGTAGCGCCCGGCCAGGAACGCGCCCCGGTTGATCACCATGTCGATCTCGTCCGCGCCGGCCACGACGGCCGCCCGGGTGTCGGCGAGCTTGATCTCCAGCGGCGCCTGCCCGGAGGGGAAGGCGGTCGCCACGCTGGCCAGGTGCACGCCGGATCCGCGCAGCACCTCGGCCACGTACGGGACCATCGCCGGGTAGACGCAGACCGCGCCGACGTGCGGGCAGGTCAGGTCGGCCGGGTCGGGGCGCAGTGCCTTGGCTGCGAGGGCCCGCACCTTGCCGGGGGTGTCCGCGCCTTCCAGGGTGGTCAGGTCGACCATCCGGATGGCCAGGTCGATCGCCTGGGCCTTGGCGGTGGTCTTGATGGAGCGGGTGCCGAGCTGTGCCGCCCGCTGCTCCGCGCCGACCTGATCCACGCCGGGCAGGCCGTGCAGGAAGGTCCGCAGAGCGGTCTCGGATCGTCCCAGCTCGGAGAGGTCCGACCGGGCCGACGTCGCTGTCGCCGTCATGCCCTGAATACTACGCAGCCGCCAGCCGCGTGATCTTGGTCACGGTGGCCGGGTCGGGAACGCCACACGTGAGCGGCGTCGCTGGTCACCCCCGCACCCGCAGTGCGCGTGGGCGCGGACCGGTAGGTTGAGCGATCGTGGACGTACACGTCATTGACCACCCGCTCGCCCAGTCCCGGCTGACCGCCATGCGGGACGCCCGGACCGATTCCTCGTCGTTCCGGGCCGCGCTGCGCGAACTGACCACCATGCTGGTGTACGAGGCCGCGCGCTCCTTCCCCGTCGAGAAGTACCCGGTGCAGACCCCGGTCACCGGCACCGAGGGCACCCGGCTGGCCAATCCGCCGCTGCTGGTGCCGGTGCTGCGGGCCGGTCTGGGCATGGCCGACGCCGCGCTCGGCCTGCTGCCGGAGTCCTCGATGGGCTTCGTCGGCCTCGCCCGCGACGAGGAGACCTATGAGCCACGCGCGTACATGGAGTCGCTGCCGCGCGACCTGACCGGCCTGCCGGTGCTGGTGCTCGACCCGATGCTGGCCACCGGCGGCTCACTGGAGCACTGCTGCCGGCTGCTGGCCGACCGGGGCTGCACCGACATCACCGTGCTCTGCGTGCTCGCCGCGCCGGCCGGCATCGCCCGGCTGGAGCAGTCCGGCCTGCCGGTGCGCCTGGTCACCGCCTCGATCGACGAGGGGCTCAACGACAACATGTTCATCGTGCCGGGCCTCGGCGACGCCGGCGACCGGCAGTTCGGCGGCATGCCCCGGTTCTGACCCGGTCGCGGTGCCGAGGCGGGTGTCGGCGGGTCGGCGCGCGGGCGAGCGCGCAACCGCTACCGTCTCGGGCCATGACTGGTGTTGCGCTCGCCGAAGAGCTGCTGCTGCTGGCGTACGACGACGAGACGGGCCGGGCGACCATGCCCCGGATCAGCCTCGACCTGGGAATGGGCGCCGCCGTCCTGGTCGAGCTGGCCCTGGCCGGGCGGATCGCGTACGCCGAGGGGGCCCTGGCGGTGACCGACCCGACGCCGGTCGGCGAGCCGATCATCGACGGGGTGCTCGGCCGGATGGCCGCGGACACCCCGCACACCCCGTCCTCCTGGGTGCAGCGGCTGCGGCACGGCCTGCGCGACCGGATCCTCGGCGACCTGGTCGCGCGGGGAGTGGTCCGGGACGTCGAGGAGACCGAGCTGGAATTCATCGTGGTGCACCGCTACCCAATGGCGGACGCCTCGGTGGAGGACGACACCCGGCGCCGGCTCGCGGAGGCGCTGGCCGGCGGGCAGCTGCCCGATGAGCGGACCGCCGCGCTGGCAACCCTGGTCGCGGTGCTGCGGATGGAGCCGGCGCTCGGCCTGACCGGCGACGCCGCCGCCGACGCCCGCCGCCGGTTGGAGGAGATCGCCGGCGGCGCCGGCTTCTCCGGCAACGTCAGCCTCGACGACTCGATCGTCCGCCCCTCCGTCGGGCTGGTGGTGGCCGCCCTCGCCCAGGCCGTGGACCAGGCCCTCGGCAAGCGCGCCTAGCGGGCGCCCAGGCGGGACCGCCGCCGGCTGAAGGAGTGGACACCTCCGTCGCCCGCCGGGTGCCGGCGGTCCCGACCGCTGCGGTCAGAGGCCGAGGGCGGTGGCGATCTCGGTGCGCAGCGCGGCCACCGCAGCGGTCGCGCGCTGCCGGGCCGCGGCCACGTCGCCGTCCGCGACGGGCTCCACCACCTCCAGGTACGCCTTGAGCTTCGGCTCGGTGCCCGAGGGGCGGATCACCACCCGGGCGGCGCCGGTGTGCAGGATCACCACGTCGGAGGCGGGGAGCAGGTCCCGCGACTCGGCGACCGGCTGCCCGAGCAGGGCGGTGGGCGTGGCCGCCCGGATCCGGGCCATCGCGGTGGCGATCTCCCGCAGGTCGTCGACCCGTACCGAGAGCTGGTCGGTGTGGTGCACGCCGAACTCGGCGGCCAGCTCGTCCAGCCGGTCGGTCAGCGTCCGGCCCTGCGCCTTCAGGCCGGCGGCCAGCTCGGCGACGGTCAGCGCGGCGGTGATGCCGTCCTTGTCGCGGACGTGCTCCGGGGCGACGCAGTAGCCCAGCGCCTCCTCGTACCCGAACACCAGCGGCTGCGCCCCGCCGCCGGCCCGGACGATCCACTTGAACCCGGTCAGCGTCTCGTCGTACGGCAGGCCCCGCGCCGCGCACATCGCCCGCAGCAGCGCTGACGAGACGATGGTGGTGGCGTACAGGCCGGTGACCCCGCGCCGCATCAGGTGGTCGGCGAGCAGGGCGCCCACCTCGTCCCCGCGCAGCATCCGCCAGCCGGTCCCGCCGTCGCGGACGGCCACCGCGCAGCGGTCCGCGTCCGGGTCGTTGGCGATCGCGATGTCGGCGCCGGTCGAGTCGGCGAGCGCGACCAGCCGGTCCACCGCGCCCGGCTCCTCCGGGTTGGGGAAGCTCACCGTCGGGAAGGCCGGGTCCGGTTCGGCCTGCTCCGGCACCACGCCCGGAACCGGGAACCCGGCCCGGGCGAAGGCGGCGGTCAGCACCGCCGCGCCGACCCCGTGCAGCGGCGTGTACGCCACGGTCAGGTCGCGCGGGCCGTCCGGCGAGACCACCGCGGCCGCCCGCAGGACGTACGACGCCACCAGGTCGTCACCGAGTACCTGGCCGGACGGGCCGAGCGGCACCCGCGCCAGCGGGCCGACCCCCCGGATGGCCGCCTCGATCCCCGTGTCGGCCGGCGGCACGATCTGCGCCCCCGCCCCGAGCGCCCCACCGAGCTGGGCCCCGAGGTAGACCTTGTAGCCGTTGTCCTGCGGCGGGTTGTGGCTGGCGGTGACCATCACCCCGGCGACCGCGTCGAGGTGTCGGACCGCGTACGCCAGCACCGGGGTGGGCAGCGGCTGGGGCAGCAGCAGCGCCGCCCGGCCCGCGCCGGTGGCCACCTGGGCGGTGCGCTCGGCGAACTCGCGGGAACCGTACCGGGCGTCGTACCCGATCACCAGCGGGCCCTCGCCGCCCTGGGCGGCCAGCCAGCCGACCAGCCCGGCCGCGGCCTGGGTGACCACGGCGAGGTTCATGCCGTTGGGGCCGGCGCGCAGCGGGCCGCGCAGCCCGGCGGTGCCGAAGGTCAGCGGCCCGGCGAACCGGTCGGCCAGCTCCGGCGCGCTCTCCGGCAGCCGGTCGAGCACCGCGCGGAGCTCGTCACGGCTGGCCGGGTCGGGGTCGTCGTCGAGCCAACGCCGGGCCTGGTCGCGAATGTCGTCAAGGTCAGTGGTTTCCGCCGCCATTGCCTCTTGATAGCACGGCGGCGGATCACCACGTCGCGGAGGCCTCGCTCAACTGGCCGCCGTGAGCTGGAACGACTTCACCATCTCGTCGAAGATCGGCCTGCTCTCGGCGAACTTCGCGTCGGTGGAGGAGAGGTAGAACGAGTACATCTTGCCGTCGCTGAGCACGCCCCGCCACACGCCGTGCCGCTTGCCGTCACCGTCGCCGCAGGTGTACTCGAACTGGACGCCCGGCTTGCCGGCGGTGTCCTGCTCCTCCATGGCGACCTGCTCGTACGGGTCGCCGCAGGTGGTGCTCTTGGTCTGTAGGAAGTTCTGGGCGGTCTGCGCCCACCGGGTCGGGGTGCCCTTCCACTTCTCAGCGAGGATGCGGACCTTGCGTCCCTCGTCCTGCGGATCCACGTAGTCGACGTAGGAGCCGCCGGTCGCCTTCTGCCAGCCCTTGGGCACCATCACCCGCACGCCCTTGCCGTTGTGCTCCTGCATCTCGGGCAGCTCGCTGCCGGCCGCCGGCGCGGTGGGCTGGGTCTGCGGCGGGGCGGTGGGCTCCGGGTCGCCGCCGCTGGACAGCGCGACCATGCCGATCAGCAGCACCACCGCCAGGCCGCCGGCCGCCGCGAGCTGGACCTTGCGGGGCCAGCCCTTGACGGTGGCGACGAGCTGACCGCCGGTGCCCTTCACCCTGTCGAGTGCGCCGCCACCCCCGGTGGCCCCGCCCGGCGTGATGGCCGGTGAGGTCCACGGCTGGCCGGTGCCCGGCACCGACCACTGGACGTTGCCATAGACCGGCTGGGTGGCCTCCGGCGCGCCGCCGTACACCGGCTGGGTCGCGTCGGGGTGCGCACCGATCCGCTGGGTGGCGTCCGGGTGCCCGGTGCTGATCCGCTGGGTGGCGTCGGAGCGCCCGCCCCCGATCCGCTGGGTGGCGTCCGGGTGCCCGGTGCTGATCCGCTGGGTGGCGTCCGGGCTGAACCGCTGGGTGGCCTCTGCCCCGCCGTACGTCGTGCCGGGCGGGCGGCCCGCCGTGGGCATCGCGCCGGTCGGGGTGTGCAGCGGGCCGGCGAGCGCATCCGTGCTGGTGTCGTCGAGCCCGGCGGCGGGCCCGGCCGGCGCCGGCCGCTCGCCCCGGCGCAGCGCGGCCAGCCGGTCGGTCAGCGACTCGCCCGGGGCGAGCATGGCCCGGCCGCCGATCTGCCCGCTCGGCTTCGACTCCGGCTCGGCCGCCGGGGGCGGCGTCGACGGGCGCTGCACCGGCACCACCGCGTACGGGTCGGTGACCGAGTTGACCGCGGTGGCCGTGCTGGTCAGCGGGCCGGCGAGCAGCTCGCGGAGCATCGCCCGGGCGGTGTGCACGTCGAGGCGGCGGCCCGGGTCCTTCTCCAGCAGGCCCATCAGCACCCGGGTGAGCGGCCCGCTGCGCTGCGGCGTGGCCGGCGGGTCCTCGACCACGGCGTGCATGGTCTCGATCGGGTCGCCCCGGTCGAACGGCGGGCGCCCCTCCACTGCGGTGTAGAGCGTCACGCCGAGGGAGAACAGGTCGCTGGGCGGGCCGAAGTCCTGGCCCATGGCCCGCTCGGGGGAGATGAAGTGCGGCGAGCCGAGGACCATCCCGGGGGTGGTGAGCTGGACGTCGGTGGGCATCCGGGCCACCCCGAAGTCGGTCAGCACGCAGCGGCCGTCGGTGCAGATCAGCACGTTGGCCGGCTTGACGTCGCGGTGCAGCACGCCGTTGGCGTGCGCCACCTCCAGCGCGCCGAGCAGCGCGATGCCGATCTTGGCGACCGCGCGGGGCGCGACCGGCCCGTCCTCGATCACCATGTCGGCGAGGCTGCGCGCGTCCAGCAGCTCCATCACGATCCACGGCCGGCCACCCTCGGTGACCACGTCGTACACCTGGACCACGGCGGGGTGCTGGATGGCCGCGGCGGCGCGGGCCTCGCGCAGGGTGCGCTCGTACATCGCGTCACGGTCGCTGGGGGCCAGCCCCGGGGGCAGGACGACCTCCTTGACCGCCACGTCGCGCCGCAGCAGCGTGTCGGTGGCACGCCAGACCGTGCCCATGCCGCCGTTGCCCACCGCCGAGCGCAGCGAGTAACGACCACCGATGGTGGTGCCGGGTGCCGCGCGTCCGTTGGGAGGGCTGACTGGTCCGCCGCTCCACGTCGGGATCTGAGTCACAGAAAAGCCACCGGGGGAAATCGAGGGGGCTGGGACACAACTCCCCTATCTTGCTGGTTCCGACGCCCGATGCGAAACCCGACGCGGCGCGCCTTTGTCTACCGAACGGTACGTGCCCGCCCGTTCACCTGCTGTCGACCGCGGTGTGCGGTATCCCTCACCCATCGACGTCGTCGCGCGTCCTACCATCCGGAGATGAGCGAACGGCGGTCGAGCGAGTCCGGTTTCCCCATCAAGGGCGTCTACACCGTGGACGACCTTCCCGAGGAGCTGGAGACCCGGCTGGGCGGCCCGGGGGAGTACCCGTACACGCGGGGGGTCTACCCCACCATGTACACCTCCCGTCCCTGGACCATGCGGCAGTACGCCGGCTTCGGCACCGCCGCCGAGTCCAACGCGCGCTACCACCAGCTGCTGCGGGCCGGCACGATGGGGCTCTCGGTCGCCTTCGACCTGCCCACCCAGATGGGCTACGACTCCGACGATCCGATCGCGCACGGCGAGGTCGGCAAGGTCGGGGTGGCCATCGACTCGATCGAGGACATGCGGCTGCTCTTCGACGGCATCCCGCTGGACAAGGTCTCCACCTCAATGACCATCAACGCGCCCGGCTCGGTGCTGCTGCTGCTCTACCAGCTCGTCGCCGAGGAGTCCGGGGTGGCCGGCTCCACGCTCAGCGGCACCATCCAGAACGACATCCTCAAGGAGTACATCGCCCGGGGGACGTACATCTTCCCGCCGAAGCCCTCGCTGCGGCTGGTGGCCGACACCTTCGGCTACTGCCGCAAGGAGGTGCCGAAGTGGAACACCATCTCCATCTCCGGCTACCACATGGCCGAGGCCGGTGCGACGCCCACGCAGGAGATCGCGTTCACCCTGGCCAACGGCGTGGAGTACGTCCGCGCCGCGCTGGAGGCCGGGCTGGCCGTGGACGACTTCGCGCCCCGGTTGTCGTTCTTCTTCGTCGCCCGGACGACCCTGCTGGAGGAGGTGGCGAAGTTCCGCGCCGCCCGGCGGATCTGGGCCCGGCTGATGCGCGACGACTTCGGCGCGAAGGACCCGAAGTCGATGATGCTGCGCTTCCACACCCAGACCGCGGGCGTGCAGCTCACCGCCCAGCAGCCGGAGGTCAACCTGGTCCGGGTGGCGGTGCAGGGGCTGGGCGCAGTGCTGGGCGGCACCCAGTCGCTGCACACCAACAGCTTCGACGAGGCGATCGCGCTGCCGACGGAGAAGGCCGCCCGGCTGGCGCTGCGTACCCAGCAGGTGCTGGCGTACGAGACGGACCTGACCGCCACCGTGGACCCGTTCGCCGGGTCGTACGTGGTGGAGGCGATGACCGCCGAGATCGAGTCGGCCGCCAACGAGCTGATGGACCGGGTCTTCGACCACGGTTCGGCGGTGGACGCGATCGAGGCGGGCTTCCAGAAGCGGGAGATCGAGCAGTCCGCGTACCGGATCGCCCAGGAGATCGACTCGGGCGAGCGGGTGGTGGTCGGGCTCAACCGGTTCACCATCGACGAGGAGGAGCCGTACGAGCCGCTGCGGGTGGACCCGGCGATCGAGGCGGCCCAGGCGGAGCGGCTGGCCCGGCTGCGCGCCGAGCGCGACAACGGCGCTGTCGAGCGGGCCCTGGCGGAGCTGCGCGCCGCCGCCGAGGGCACCGAGAACGTGCTCTACCCGATGAAGGAGGCGCTGCGGGCCCGGGCCACGGTGGGCGAGGTCTGCGGGACGCTGCGCCAGGTCTGGGGGACGTACCGGCCCAGCGACCGTTTCTGAACCAGCACTTCCACGGCGGCCTTCGCCGGCGCCCCGGGCGTCGGCGGAGGCCGCCGTCGTCGTGTGGTCAGGGTCGCCAGGGGTGCCCCGGCGGAGCTACGGTCGGTGCAGGTTCCCGGTGCGGCACGAAGCGTCCGACGCTTCCGTGAGGCGCCCGGGCAGCGTGGCCCTCCGGGCGGGGCGTGTGCCGCCGGGGTTCCTGGGTAACCCGGACGGGTGAACGGGACGGACAGCGTGTCCGGCCGCACGCGGGACGGCCGTGTCACCGTCGGGAGTCGCCTGGTTGCCGGCTGTCGTCAGTTAATTGTCGGAGCGGCAGTTAACTGCGGCGACTAATGCGACAATTCGGAACGACGGCCCCGGATCGACGCCGATTTCGCGACCGCCCAATCGGTTACGCGTTGTAGGAGGTGTGGGGCAGATGACGGCGTTCGAACGCGATCTACCTGCTGTCCCGCAGATATTCGAGCCCTCTCACCAGGGCTTACGTGACGCTGTGCGGTCTGATCATTACCGTAACGAGGTTGCGCAGCGTCACCGCCGGAGGTCTAGGCTGTCTGCTGTCCTCCCCGATGATCCATCCATTCCTAGTGATCGAGAATTCGACGTGACGAGTGCGTTGACGCTGCCGAACGGCAGCCAGCTGGCGTCGTCCTGGCCGGAGGCGCCATCCGGGTCCCAGCCCCTGCCCTTCGAGCTCGACCATCTGCTCGCCCTGCGGACACCCGGCCTCATCGCCACCCGTCGCCACATCCACTCCCACCCGGAGCTCTCCGGCGAGGAGTTCGAGACGGCCGCGCTGATCGCCCGGGAGCTCTCCCTGGCCGGCCTGCACCCGCGGCTGCTGCCCAAGGGCAACGGGGTCATCTGCGACATCGACGGTCGCCCCGACGGCCCGGTCATCGCGCTCCGCGCCGACATCGACGCGCTGCCGCTGACCGACGTCAAGGACGTGTCGTACCGGTCCACGGTGGAGGGCGTCTGCCACGCCTGCGGCCACGACGTGCACACCTCGGTGATGCTCGGCGTCGGCATGCTGCTGGCCCAGCTCGCCGACGCCGGCCAGCTCGACGGCCGGGTCCGGCTGATCTTCCAGCCGGCGGAGGAGATCCTGCCCTGCGGCTCGCTGGAGGTCATCGAGGCCGGCGGCCTGGAGGACGTGGTCCAGATCTTCGCCGTGCACTGCGACCCCAACCTGCCGGTGGGCAAGGTGGGCCTGCGGGTCGGCCCGATCACCGCCGCCGCCGACAACGTCACCGTCCGGCTCACCGGCCCGGGCGGGCACACCGCCCGCCCGCACCTGACGGTCGACCTGGTCGACGCGCTCGGCCGGCTGGTCACCGAGGTGCCGGCCCTGGTCAGTCGGCGGGTGCCGGCCAACAGCGGGCTGCTGCTGGTGTTCGGCCACGCCTCGGCCGGCACCCGTTACAACGTCATCCCGTCCGAGGCGTGCGCCTCCGGCACCCTGCGGGTGATGGACCGCGACACCTGGGAGCTGGCTCCCAAGATCGTCGCTCAGGTGGTCCGGGACGTCATCGCGCCCACCGGCGCGACGGTCGACCTGGAATACCTGCGCGGCCGTCCGCCGGTGAGCAACGACTCCCGGGCCATCGGCGTCCTCACCGCCGCCACCGCTGCAGCGCTCGGCCCCGAAGGGATCGCCGAGACGCCGCAGAGCATGGGCGGCGAGGACTTCTCCTGGTACCTGGAGTACGTCCCCGGCGCGCTGGCCCGCCTCGGCGTCGGCCGGTCCGGGCCCAACGTGGACCTGCACCGGGCGTCGTTCGACGTCGACGAGCGGGCCATCCCCGCCGGGGTGCGACTCATGGTCCAGACCGCGCTGCGGGCACTGGCGGCGGTGCGTTAGGCGCCGGCGGGCGCGGCCCGCCGACCGGCGTCGTGGGCGGTGCCGGTGGCGCGGGCCGCCGCCGACGCCGCCGGCGCAGCACCGCCATGACCAGCACCAGGGGTACGCCGAACGCCAGCAGCCAGGGCAACACCGCCCCCAGCACGGTCAGCAGGATGGTCATCGAGGCCACGAAGACCTTCCAGCCGCCGCGCAGCCCGACCATGAAACCCGTCTCGGTCTCCTCCTCGGCGGTCGAGGCGTCCTTCCCGACGAACGTCACCGTGATGGTGGAGAGCGCGGTCAGGTCGGCCAGCCGCCGCTTCTTCGCCTCCAGCGAGGCCAGGTCCGCCTCCCGCTTGGACACCTCGTCCTCAAGCGACACCAGTTCGGGGATCGAGGTGGCGCGGGAGAGCAGCTTGCGGGCACTCTCCACCCGAGCCCGCTGGGTGGCGATCCGGGCGTCCAGGTCGACGGTCTCCTCGGTGACGTCCTGGGTCTTCACCTCCCGGCGTTGCTGCTTGCCGTACGTCGCCAGCTCGTCGATGAGCGCGGCGAACTTCGCCGCCGGTACCCGCAGCTCCAGTTCCGCCTCGGCGTCGGCGGCCACGCTGCGCCGGTTGTCGCCGCCGACGAAGCCACCGGCCAGGGTCACCGCGGCGACGGCCTTGCGGGCCGCGCCCTCCACGTCGTCCACCTGCACCCGCATCGTTCCGGTGTAGATGATCGACCGCTGGTCGATCCGCAGGTCCGGCGCGGCCGCGCCGGCCTTGCCCGGCTGGGCGGCCCCACCCACCGGGGCCCCGCCGGCCGGGGCCTTGGCCGCCGAGTCATCCGCCGAGTTCGAGCGGTCCGCCGCTCCGCAACCGGCCAGCAGCAACGCCGCCAGCCCCAGCGCTGCCAGGGCTCTGCCCCGGCGTCGTCCCGTCTGTCCGTCCATCCCCGCTCCGCTCTCTGACCGCCCCGGTCCCGGGGCGTTAGCTCGGACGCGACGCGACACCGCGCCGGTTCCGGCAGACTGCGCTCAGGACGTCACGATTCGATAATCGAGGAGTCACGATGCAGCTCACCAAGTACACCCACTCCTGCCTCCGGCTGGAGCACGACGGGGGAGTGCTCGTCGTCGACCCGGGGGTGTTCAGCGAGCCGGAGGCGCTGGACGGGGCGGACGCGGTGCTGATCACCCACGAGCACCCGGACCACCTGAACGTCGAGGCGCTGACCCGGGCGCTGGACCGCCGCCCGCTCACCATCAACGGCCCGACCTCGCTCGCCGGTGTCCTGGGTGACGCGGCCGAGGTGCTGACCGTGGTCGCGCCGGGAGATTCCTTCACCGCCGCCGGCGTGGCGGTCCGCGCGTACGGCGGTCAGCATGCCGTCATCCACCCGGACATCCCGGTCGTGCAGAACGTCGGGTACCTGTTCAACGACGTCGTCTACCACCCGGGCGACGCGCTGGCCGTGCCGGACGACGTCCAGGTGGACACCCTGTTCGCGCCGATCCACGCGCCCTGGTCGAAGTTCTCCGAGGTGGTCGACTTCATCCGGGCGGTCGCGCCGCGCCGCGCGTACGCCCTGCACGATGGGCTGCTCAACGACAACGGCTTCGGCGTGCTCGACCGGCAGTACACCGCGCTGTCCCAGACCGACTACCGGCGGCTCGAACCGGGCACCCGGATCGACGCCTGACCCGTGCCCGTGCTCCCGTCCGAGCTGGTACAGCGGCTGTACCGCACGCCGCCGGACCGGTTCGTCGCCGCCCGGGACGGCGCCGTCGCCGAGGCCCGCCGGGCCGGTGACGCCGCCGGCGCCCGCCAGATCGCCCGGCTGAAGCGGCCGACCGTGGCGGCCTGGCTGGTCAACCTGCTCGCCCTCGAACGCCCCGAGCTGGTCGCCGACCTGGCCCAGCTCGCCGAGGCGCTGCGCACCGCCCAGCGTGACCTGAAGGGGCCGAAGCTGCGCGAGCTTTCCGCCCAGCGGCGCGCGGTGGTGGCCGCGCTGGTCGCCGAGGTGCGCCGGATCGCGGCCCGGAACCCGGACGCCCCGTCCGCCGGGAAGCTGCCGTTGGCCGAGGTGGAGGCCACCCTCAACGCGGCGCTCGCCGACGCCGAGGTGGCCGAGCAGGTCCGCGCCGGCACGCTGCTGCGGGCGGTCCACTACGCCGGCTTCGGCGAGGTGCCCCGACCGCAGCTGCGGCTGGTCACCGGCGGGACGGAGGAGCCGCCGCGCGCACCCGACCGGGCGGTGGAGCGGGCCGGGGAGCGCCGGGCGCGCGACGAGCGGGCGGCGGCGCGGGCCGCCCGGGCCGAGCGCGCGAAACGGCGCCGGGCGCTGGAACGGGAGCTGGCGTCGGCGCGTACCGAACAGGGGCGGGCGGAGCAGGAGCTGGACGGCGCGGCGGCGGCCGAGCGGGACGGCGGCGCCGCGCTCGACCGGATCGAGGCCGAACTGGCCGAACTGGAGCGCCGCCGGGCCGCGGCCGAACAGGAGGTGAGCCGGTCCAAGCTGGCCCGCCGGGCCGCCGAACGGTCGCTCACCGCCGCGCGCCGCCGTACCGGCGAGGTGGAGGCGGCGATCGAGGCGCTGGACGCCGAAGAGGAGGATGTCGCCACGGGCGACGGCGAGGCACACTGAGCGCGATGGATGCGGGCAGCGGGTGGTCGGGATGACGCCGGAACAGGTGGCAGCCGCCAGCAAGCCCGCCGTGCTCGAACTGGGCGAGCTGTTCAGCCGCTGCCCGGGAACGCTGCGCCGGGCCCGGCTGCTCGGCGTCTCCGGCTGGGCCTTCTACATCACCGGACGGGCCGGCGCGCTCGGCGACGTCCGCGCGGAGACCGTCGCCGCCGTGGTCGGCTTCATCGCCCCGGACGCGGTCGCCGACGGCTGGGACGCCGCCGCCCGGGTGGTCCGTCCGCTGGAGGTGGCCACCGCCAACCTCGCCGAGTGCTGCCGGTGGGGCGCCCAGCACCTGGACGACCTGCCCGGGATGCCCCGGCTGGCGGTGCTGCTGGAGCGGGTCGTCGCCGCAGCGGACGCCACCGGGATGCCGCTCTTCGCCGCCTGGCGGGCCATGCCGGTGCCGCAGCACGCCGCCGGCGCCCGCGCCGCGGTGGCGCTGCTGCTGCTCCGCGAGCACTTCACCGGGGCGTACCTGCTGGCGGTGCGGGCGAGCGGGATGACCCCGCTGGAGGCGGTGCTCGCCGGGCCGGAAGGGGAGGCCGGGGCGGCGGCCTGCGGCTGGTCGCCGCCGTACCCGCCGGTCGGCCCGCTGGTGCGGCGGCGGCTCTGGGCCGAGGCGATGACCGACCGGTTGACCTCCGCCGCGTTCCGGGCGTTGCGCCCCGGGGAAAGTGCGGAGCTGGTGCAACTGCTCACCGCCACCCGGGCCCTGCTCGCCGGTGCCCCGGTGCGCTGACCGCCGCCGCCCGGCCTCGGGCGGAACGGCCGCCGCCTGGACGGTGGTGGACAACCCGACCGGCGTGGGCCGCGAGTTCGTCGAGGCCTACGTCGACCCGGAGCGCGGCGCGGCGCTGCGCGCCCCGCTGCTCGCCCGGATGCCGGACCGGGTCGCCGAGCGGGCCGCCGAGTGGAAGCTGCCCGCGCTGACCGCCCGGGCCGCCGTCTTCGCCCCGGAGACCCGCTGGGCCGGGGAGCTGGCCGAGGCCGGCTTCACCCGGGTCAAGCGGTACGTGCGGATGAGCCGCCCGCTGGCCGGGCTGCCCGGCGAGCCGCCGCCCCGCCCGGGGTGACCGTCCGCCCGCTGCGCGCCGACGACGAGGCCGACCTGCGCCGGTTCCACCTGATCTTCGACACCGCTGCGTGAGGTGCGCTGGACCGACATGTACGAGCGGGTCGTCCCCACCGCCGGTGTGTGATGGGCGACGCCGGCCGGGGGCGGCGGTGCCGGCCCGCCGCGTCGGTAGCAGACTGGAGGCGTGCGATACGCGCTACGCCGACGCGGTGCCGGTGGGGCGGGACCGCAGCTCGGTGACGTAGTCGTCCGGCGCGCCCGCCTTCTCGGCCGCGTTCGCGATCTCCGAGAGGTACCAGGAGGTCGGCAGGCCGCCCTCGTACCCGTCGAAGACGTAGACCCAGGCGGTGATATCGCCGTCCAGGGTCGAGACACGCACGTGCAGCTTGCGGTACGTGCCGGCGGTCACGCCCTCGATCTCGTCGAGCTGCGCGGCGTCGTACGGGTGGATGTCGTACAGCGCCACGAAGACCCGGTCGCCCGGGGACTCGACGACGGTGCTGACGGAGCCCTCCCAGCCGATCACGTCCTCGCCCGCGAAGGTCAGCCGCCAGCCCTCCAGCCAGCCGGTGCCCACCATCGGCGAATGCGGACAGTAGGCGCGCATCCGGGCGGGGTCCAGGTTTGAGCCGTAGGCGGCGTAGTGACGCACGGCGATGACGATAGCCCGGCGGACGGGTGGGGGAGAATACGACGGTGCGTGTCGAACGCGTTCGGGAGAAGAAAGTCACTGTGAACATCGACGAGGGGCGTGCGCTGTGGTGAGCCGGATCGTGATCATCGGTGGGGGGCCGGCCGGCTACGAGGCGGCGCTGGTCGCCGCGCAGCTGGACGCCGACGTCACCGTGGTGGAGGCCGAGGGGGCGGGCGGCGCCTGCGTGCTCTCCGACTGCGTCCCGTCGAAGACGTTCATCGCCAGCTCGGAGGTGGTCACCGGCTATCGGGACACCGAAGAGTTCGGGGTGCACTCCGACGGGCTGGAGGCGGTGACGGTCGACGCCCGGGCGGTCCACGAGCGGGTCAAGCGGCTCGCCCTGGCCCAGTCCGCCGACATCCACGCCAAGTTGGTCAAGGCCGGGGTGACCGTCGTCGCCGGGACCGCCCGGCTGGGCGAGGACACGCTCGGTCACACCCACCGGGTGATCGTCACCCCGGCCGACGGTGGCGCTGAGTACTCGATCGCCGCGTCGACCGTCCTGGTCGCCACCGGCGCCACCCCGCGCCAGCTGCCCACCGCGGTGCCCGACGGCGAGCGGATCCTGACCTGGCGGCAGGTGTACGACCTGCCCGAGCTGCCCGACCACCTGATCGTGGTCGGCTCCGGCGTCACCGGCGCCGAGTTCGCCAGCGCCTATCTGGCGATGGGTGTCGAGGTCACCCTCGTCTCCAGCCGGGACCGGGTCATGCCGCACGAGGACGCCGACGCGGCGATGGCCATCGAGCGGGTCTTCCGCAACCGGGGCATGAGCATCCTCAACAACTCCCGGGCGGACTCGGTCCGCCGTACCGACGACGGCGTCGAGGTCCAGCTCTCCGACGGCCGGGTCGTCCACGGCTCGCACTCGCTGATCGCCGTCGGCTCGATCCCCAACACCGCCGACCTCGGGCTGGCGGAGTACGGCGTCGAGCTGGCCAGGGGCGGCTACGTCACCGTCGACCGGGTGTCGCGGACCAACGTCCCCGGCATCTACGCGGCCGGCGACTGCACCGGCGTGCTGCCGCTGGCCAGCGTCGCCGCGATGCAGGGCCGGATCGCGATGTGGCACGCGCTCGGCGAGGCGGTCCGGCCGCTGCGGCTGCGTACCGTGGCGGCGAACGTCTTCACCGACCCGGAGCTGGCCACCGTCGGCGTCTCCCAGGACGAGGTGGACGCCGGCAAGACCCCCGCCCGCCAGGTGATGCTGCCGCTGTCGGGCAACGCCCGGGCGAAGATGGACGACCTGGCCGACGGCTTCGTGAAGCTCTTCTGTCGCCCGGCCAGCGGCCAGGTGGTCGGCGGCGTGGTGGTGGCGCCGAAGGCGAGCGAGCTGATCCTGCCGATCACGATGGCGGTGGAGAACAACCTCACCGTCAACGAGCTGGCCCAGACCATCACGATCTACCCGTCGCTGTCCGGGTCGATCACCGAGGCGGCCCGCCAGCTCATGCTCCACGAGCTGGAGTGACTCCCGCGTCGCCCACCGGCCCGACCGGGGCCGGTGGGCGGGTCAGCGGAAGGCGGCGGCGCCCCGCCGACGCGATGAGTTGAAACGCGGTTGAGGTCAACCGTGGGGCGGGCGAGGGTGGCCGCGACGACGGCGAGCAGACCGACCTCGGTCAGGATGAGCAGCCGCTCGGCGAGCCCGATCAGCACCCGGTCCCCGGGGTACGCGGACCACACCATCGCGCCCGCCAGGGCCAGGCTGGTCAGGGCGAGCCCGCGTACCCACCGGCCGGCGGTGTGGCCGGGCAGGTACCCGGCGAGCAGCCAGCCGCCCACCGGCAGCGCCAGGAAGGCCACCACCGAGGCGTACCGGTGGACCTGGGCGGCGGTGTCCAACGGCAGGCCGGGTTCGTTGGTCGGCACCAGCGCCGCCAGCAGCAGCCCGCCGGCCCAGAGGGCGAGGAGCAGCTCTGCGGCGGCGCGGGACCGGCGGGCGCGCCGCAGCGCGGGGATGAGCAGGACGGTGGCGGCGGCTAGGACCGCCATGGCCACGTCGATGACGCCCCCGCGGTCGGAGACGGCGAAGTCGCTGACGGTCAGGGACCAGGGATCCAGGTCGTCGTTCACCTCGAGGTGACCGATCATGGCGAGCAACGCCGCCAGGACGATCCCGCCGAGCGCCAGCAGTCCGCAGTGCCGGATTCCACGCATGCCCCAGCCTGTCGCCGAACCCGCCCGAAGCGGATCCGGGAGGCCCACCGACATTGATCCCCGGGACCGCCCCTAGGTCAATCCACGCGCTGTCCGTGCACCCTGGCGAGCGGTGCCCCCTCGGCCCCGGCGGACCGCCGTCCGTCGACCGGGACCTCGGCGCGGGTGCGGGCGCCGACGACCGTCATCGCCCAGCCCGCCGCCGCGAACCCGACCGCCGCCGCTGCCGCGATCAGCGCCAGCCGCCAGGCCGACTCGGTCAGCGCCGTGCCGCCGAGGTGGCCGACCAGGGCACCGTAGGCCGCCCAGCCGGTCGCCGCGGCGGCCTCGTAGAACAGGAAGAGCCGGTACGGGTAGCGGCTGCGGCCGGCGGAGAAGCAGGCCGCCATCCGGCCGCCGGGCACGAACCGGCAGAGCAGAATGACCAGCGGCCCCGGCCTGCGCAGCCCCCGGGTCACCCGGCTGGCCATCCGGCGGGCCCGGCTCGGCTCGGCGCGCCGGGGCGCGCGGCGGTCGGTGGTGCCGCGGCCCAGCAGGTAGCAGGCCAGGTCGCCGGCGAAGACACCGAGCGCCCCGACGCCGATGGTCACGGGCAGGCTCAGCCCGCCGTAGACGGTGAGCGCGCCACCGGTGATCATGACGACCTGGGTGGGGACGACCGGCACGAACGCGTCCGCGACCAGCAGGCCGAGCAGCACGACGTACGCCCACGTCGGCGATGCGGCGTCAGTGAGAAGTTCGGGCACGACTGCCACCTCGCCGGTCAAGGCCGATCACGTCCACCGAGCCTGACGGCGTGTCCGCCGTCACCGGGGACGGGTCCGGGCGGTCGTGACGGTGGACACGACAGGGCCACCCAGGGACAACGACGGAGCTCGACCGGGGGTGACGGGCGGAAGGGGTCGAATGCGGGCGAAGCGCGGACGGCGGATCGGCGCTCGTCGGCGTACCGTTGTCGGCGCGCGGCCGCACGCGCGTCGGGGCCCCCGTTTCCGACGAGCCGGCCGCCGCGGGTCGCCGGCAGGTCCCGTGCCGGCGGCCCGCCCCTCCTCCCGCCCCGCTCCGGTGCCCACCCGACCAGCCGGCGGCGCGAGCCGGAAATCCCTCGCACCGCCCTCCGCCGGGCCCATACCATCCGGGCATGCGCAGCGCGGTAATGACCACGACGCCGGGAAACCCCGGCGCGCCGCACTGACGTCTGACGTCGACGAGGCCCCGGGGCGAACCGCCCCGGGGCCTCGCGGCGTCCGTGGACCAGGTCGCCTCGGGGCCGTACCCCGCAAGGAGAGCGACATGATCGACCACCGCAGGCTCGGCCGGGAGCTGGACCTGTTCGTCTCCGACCCCCTCGCCGGCGCGGGCCTGCCGATCTGGCTGCCGGCCGGCGCCGCCGCCCGGCACGCCGTCGAGGAGTACGTCCGCGAGCTGGAACGCCGGGCCGGCTACCAGCACGTCTACTCGCCGCCGCTGGGCAAACGGGAGCTGTTCGAGCTCTCCGGGCACCTCGGCTACTTCGCCGACGACATGTTCCCGCCGCTGCGGCTCAGCGCAGACGACGAGTTCGTGCTGCGCCCGGCGCTCTGCCCGCACCACGCGCTGGTCTACCGGGCGCGCGGCCGTTCCTACCGGGAGCTGCCGCTGCGCGTCGCCGAGCTGGGCGGGATGTACCGGGCGGAACGCTCCGGCGTGCTGGGCGGCCTGTCCCGGGTCCGCGCCATCTCGCTGAACGACTCGCACAACTTCTGCGCCCTGGACCAGGTCGGCGAGGAGGTGCGGGAGATCCTGCGGCTGATCCGCGAGGCGCACGCCGCGCTCGGTGTCCGCCCGGCCGGGTTCCGGCTGTCGCTGCGCGGGCCGGGGGAGAAGTACGTCGGCGACGACGCCCAGTGGGCGCGGGCCGAGGAGCTGCTGCGCGTGGCGCTCGACGGGGTCGACTTCACCGAGGCCCCCGGCGAGGCCGCCTTCTACGGCCCGAAGATCGACATTCAGATCGTCGACGCCGCCGGCCGGGAGTCCACCATCTCCACCGTCCAACTCGACTTCGACAAGCCGGAGCGGTTCGACCTGTCGTATACCGACGCGTCCGGCGTCCGGCGGCGGCCGGTGATGGTGCACCGCAGCCTGGTCGGCAGCATGGAACGGCTCTTCGCCTACCTGATCGAGGTGCACCAGGGCGCCTTTCCACCCTGGTACGCCCCGGTGCAGCTGGTGCTGCTCCCGGTCGACGCCGGGCAGGCGGGGGCGGCGGCCGAGCTGGCCCGCCGGGCGGTCGCGGCCGGGCTGCGGGCCGAGGTCGACCCCGCCGGCTCGCTGGGTGCCCGGATCCGCGACGCTGCCCGCCGGAAGGTGCCGTACGTCGGGGTGCTGGGCGCCCGGGAGGCGGCCGGCGGGTCGGTCTCGCTGCGCCTGCGCGACGGCCGGGGGTTGGACCCGATGCCGGTCGCGGACGCGCTGGGGCTGCTCGGGGCGGTGGTCGACGCCCGTTCGCCCGACCTGCTGCCGGCCGCCGCCTGAGCCGGTCACGAGGAGAGCGCCCCCTGGACCGACGGTGTCCGGGGGGCCGCCGCCTCGTCCTCGTCGTCCACCAGCGCCCCGGCGAACTGCGACCGGTACAGCCGGTGGTACGCCCCCTTCGCGGCGAGCAGCTGCTCGTGCGTGCCCTGCTCGACGATCCGGCCGTGCTCCATCATCAGGATCAGGTCGGCGTCGCGGATGGTGGAGAGGCGGTGCGCGATGACGAAGCTGGTCCGGTCCGAGCGCAGCGCCGCCATCGCCCGTTGGAGCAGCACCTCCGTGCGGGTGTCCACCGAGCTGGTGGCCTCGTCCAGGATCAGCAGCGACGGCTCGGCCAGGAACGCCCGGGCGATCGTGATGAGCTGCTTCTCGCCGGCGCTGACGTTGCTGCCCTCCTCGTCGATGACGGTGTCGTACCCGTCGGGGAGGCTGCGGACGAAGCGGTCCACGAAGGTGGCCCGGGCGGCGGCCAGGATCTCCTCCTCGCCTGCGTCGGGCCGGCCGTAGGCGATGTTGTCCCGGATGGTGCCGCCGAAGAGCCAGGTGTCCTGGAGCACCATGCCGATCCGGCCGCGCAGGTCGTCCCGGCGCATCGTGGTGATGTCCACCCCGTCGAGGGTGATCCGGCCGGCGTCCAGCTCGTAGAAGCGCATGACCAGGTTGACCAGGGTGGTCTTGCCGGCGCCGGTCGGGCCGACGATCGCCACCGTGTGGCCGGGCTCGGCCACCAGGGACAGGTCCTCGATCAGCGGCTCGTCCGGGGCGTACCGGAAGGAGACGTGCGCGAACTCGACCCGGCCGTGCGGGTCGGTGACCCGGGCCGGCGGCTCCGGGTCCGGGGTCTGCTCGTCGGCGTCGAGCACCGCGAAGACCCGCTCGGCCGAGGCCACCCCGGACTGGAGCAGGTTGGCCATCGAGGCGACCTGGGTGAGCGGCTGGGTGAACTGCCGCGAGTACTGGATGAACGCCTGCACGTCGCCGAGGCTCATCGTCCCGGACGCCACTCGCAGCCCGCCGACGACGGCGATCGCGACGTAGCTGAGGTTCCCGACGAACATCATCGCCGGCATGATGATCCCGGAGATGAACTGGGCGCCGAAGCTGGCCCGGAACAGCTCCTCGTTCTTGGCGGTGAAGGCGGCCTGCACCTCGCGCTGCCGGCCGAAGACCTTGACCAGCTCGTGGCCGGTGTACGCCTCCTCGATCTGGCCGTTCAGCTCGCCGGTGTGCGTCCACTGGGCGATGAACTTCCGCTGCGACCGCTTCGCGATCTGCTGGGTCACGACGACCGACAGCGGCACCGCGACCAGCGCGACCAGCGCCAGCAGCGGCGAGATCCAGAACATCATGGCCAGCACGCCGACGACGGTGAGCAGCGAGGTGAGCAGCTGGCTGAGCGTCTGCGACAGGGTCTGCGAGATGTTGTCGATGTCGTTGGTGACCCGGCTGAGCAGCTCGCCCCGGGGCTGCCGGTCGAAGTACGGCAGCGGCAGCCGGTTGAGCTTCTCCTCCACCTCGGCGCGCAGCCGCAGCACCGTCCGCTGCACCACGCCGTTGAGCAGCCAGCCCTGCCACCAGGAGAGCAGGCTGGCTACCAGGTAGAGGCCGAGCGCCAGCAGCAGTACCTGGCCCAGCCGGTCGAAGTCGATGCCGACGCCGGGCACCACGTCCATCCGGGCCAGCATGTCGGCGAAGCTGTCGTTGCCGGCGGCCCGGGCCGCCGCGACGGCCTGGTCGGTGCTGCTGCCGGCGGGCAGCTGCCGGCCGATCACCCCGGTGAAGATGATGTCGGTGGCCTGACCGAGGATCTTCGGCCCGACCACGCTGGCCGCGACGCTGGCCACCGCCAGGCTGACGATGGCGTACAGGTGCAGCCGGTGCGGTCGGAGCCGGTTCAGCAGCCGCCGGGCGGACGGCCCGAAGTTCAGCGACTTCTCCGCCGGCATGCCGGCAGCCATCCACGGCGCCCCGCCGCGCTGCCCGCCGGGGGGCAGCCGCTTCGGCGTCCCTGCCTCCGGGGCCTTCTTCTGCTCGGGTACGGCCATCCTGCCGTCACCGGCCTGCGTGGTCCGCTCGTCGTGCTCGCTCACGCCGCCACCTCCGCCGTCTGCTGCGACGCCACGATCTCGGCGTACGTCGGGCAGGTGTCCAGCAGTTCGTCGTGTCGGCCCATTCCGACGACGCCCCCGTCCTCGAGCACGATGATCTGGTCGGCGTCGACGATCGTGGAGACCCGCTGGGCCACGATCACCACCGCCGCGTCCGCGGTGACCGGCCGCAGCGCCGCCCGGAGCCGGGCGTCGGTGCCGAGGTCGAGCGCCGAGAACGAGTCGTCGAAGAGGTAGATCTCCGGCTGGCGTACCAGCGCGCGGGCGATCGCCAGGCGCTGCCGCTGTCCGCCGGAGACGTTGGTGCCGCCCTGCGCGATCGGTGCCTCCAGGCCCCCGGGCATCTGGGCGACGAAGTCGCGCGCCTGGGCGATCTCCAGCGCCGCCCAGAGTTCCGCGTCGGTGGCGTCCGGGTTGCCGTACCGCAGGTTGCTGGCGACCGTGCCGGTGAACAGGTACGGCCGCTGCGGGACCAGCCCGATCCGCCGCCACAGCTCCTCGGCGGCCAGTTCGCGGACGTCCACCCCGTCGACCAGCACGGCCCCGGCGGTCGGGTCGACCAGTCGCGGGATCAGCGTCAGCAGGGTGGTCTTGCCGGCGCCGGTGGAGCCGATGATCGCGGTGGTCCGCCCGGGGCGGGCCCGGAAGGAGATGTCGTGCAGCACCGGCGCGCTCGCCCCCGGGTACTGGAACGCCACGTCACGCAGCTCCAGCTCGCCGTGCCCCTCGACCCGGGTCACCGGCGACACCGCCGGGACCACCGACGACTCGGTGTCCAGCACCTCGACGATCCGTTCGGCGCAGACCGCCGCTCGGGGCACCATCATCAGCATGAAGGTCGCCATCATGACGGCCATCAGGATCTGCATCAGGTACTGCAGGAACGCGGTGAGCGCGCCGACCTGGATGGCGCCGGCGTCGACCCGCTGTGCGCCGAACCAGAGCACCGCGACGCTGGAGACGTTGAGCACCAGCATCACCACCGGGAAGATCAGCGCCATCAGCCGGCCGGTGCGCAGGGCGGTGGCGGTGAGGTCGGCGTTCGCCACCGCGAAGCGGTCCGTCTCGTACGGCTCCCGGACGAACGCCCGGACCACCCGGATGCCGGTGATCTGCTCGCGCAGCACCCGGTTGACGGTGTCGATCCGGGTCTGCATGAGCCGGAAGCCGGGCACCATCCGTCGGATGATCAGGCCCAGCGCCACCGCCAGCACCGGCACGCTGACCAGCATCAGCCAGGACAGGCCCAGGTCCTCGTTGAGCGCCATCACCACGCCGCCGACGCTCATGATCGGCGCGGCGACCAGCATGGTGCAGCTCATCAGCACCAGCATCTGCACCTGCTGCACGTCGTTGGTGTTGCGGGTGATCAGCGAGGGCGCGCCGAACCGGGCGACCTCGCGGGCGGAGAAGCGGTTGACCTGCGCGAAGACCTCGGCCCGGACGTCCCGGCCGAAGGCCATCGCGGTCCGCGCGCCGAGATAGACGGCGGCCACCGAGCAGGCGATCTGCACCAGGCTGACCAGCAGCATCCAGCCGCCGGTCCGCATGATGTAGTCGGTGTCGCCGCGGGCCACGCCCAGGTCGATGATGTCGGCGTTGAGGCTCGGCAGGTAGAGCGAGGCCATCGTGCCGACGAACTGGAGCAGCACCACCGCGGCCAGCGGCCGGTGGTACGGGCGCAGGTGGTCGCGCAGCAGGCGGATCAGCACGGGCGGCCTCCCGGTTTCGCCTCGTCGGATTCCTGGTGTGATGGGTTCAACCTGGTGTCCTCCCCGTCGGACATGGTCACGATCAACTCGGTCAGGAACTCGCGGATCACCGTCCTCTTCGCCGGGTCGGCGTCGACGGAGGTGAGCGGTCGGTCACTGTGGATCATCTTGGTCAGGGCCTGCGCGTGTTCCCGGCCCTTGTCGGTGAGGCTGAGCTGCACGCTGCGCCGGTCGTTCGGGCCCCGCTGCCGGATGACGAAGCCGTCCCGCTCGAGAGTGTCCACGATCCCGGTGAGGGTAGCGGGACGGACGAAGCACCACTCCGCCATTTCCCGGTGCGTGCTGTCGCCGGCCCGTTCCAGGATCATCAGGACGCGCATGCCGGCCGAGGTGAGGCCGTGGTGTTCGGCCAGGTAACGCCCCCAGTGCTGCTCCATGACGTGGCCGGCGATGGCGATCAGGCGGCCGAGCGGGGCGTGGCGCAGGGCGTCGGGGAAGCTGACGAGGGGACCCATGGCCGTCAGGTTAGCCCCCAGACCGTCAGGGGCCAAACTAATTTCCGATCGCGCCGCCTCAGTCGCCGATCGCCACCGCCAGGGCGGCCGCGACGAACAGGAGCTGGAGCGCGGTCCGGGTGCCGATCGGGGTCACCGGGCGGTCGGCCAGGGTGAGGCCGCGACGGGCGGCCGAGACGTTGGCCGGGAACATGGCCAGCATCAGCAGTGCCAGGGCGGCGGCGGCCGGGCGTGCGGTGGCCGGCATGAGCAGGCCGAGTGCGCCGACCAGTTCGAGCACGCCGGTCAGGGTGACCAGCAGGTCGGGGTGGGGCAGGCGCGGCGGCACCATGGCGATCAGGTCGGCGCGGCGGGACAGGAAGTGGGCCGAGGCGGTGACCACGAACATCAGGGCCAGGCCGACCCGCAGGGCGGGGTGCCAGCCGTCAACGGCGGCGACGCCGAGCAGGCCGACGATGCGGGCCGCCGCGGCGCCGGCGACGAGGGCGATCAGGGGTGCCATGAGTGCGCCTCCGGGAAGGGGGAACTTGTCGCTGACAAGATTGCGCCGCGAGGAGCCATCTTGTCAATGACAAGTTAGGCTGGTGGGCATGACCCGCTCCCGCGCGTACCACCATGGCGACCTGCGCCGCGCCCTGCTCGACGCCGCGGTCGAGGCGATGGCGGAGTCCGGCCCGGCGGCGCTGAGCCTCCGCGACCTGGCCCGCCGGGCCGGTGTCTCGCACGCCGCCCCCGCCCACCATTTCGGCGACAAGGCGGGCCTGCTCACCGCGCTCGCCGCGCAGGGCTTCGACCTGTTGACCGACGCACTGCGCGGCGCGGGGGACGATCTGGCGGAAACCGGGGTGGCGTACGTCGGGTTCGCGGTCCGACACCGGGCGCACTTCGAGGTGATGTTCCGCCCCGACCTCTACCGTGCCGACGATGCCGAGGTGACAGCCGCCCGCACCCGCGCCGGTGAGGTGCTGCGCACCGGGGTGGCCCGGCACACCGGCCGGAGCCCGGAGGTCGACTCGCTCGCCGCCTGGTCCATCGTGCACGGCTTCGCGACGCTCTGGCTCGCCGGTGCCCTGCCGACCCGGGTCGGTCCCGATCCCGAGGCCGCCGCCCGTACGGTGATCAGCCGGCTCTTCGCCTGACGGCCGGCTCCTCGTCCACCTCGTTACCCTGCAGGGACCCGAGGGTCACCAACTGGTCGGCAGGGGCATGCCCTCGGTGTAGCCGGCGGTGCTCTGCACGCCGACCAGGGCCCGCTCGTGGAACTCGTCCAGGTTGCGGGCGCCCGCGTACGTGAAGGCGCTGCGCACCCCGGCGACGATCTCGTCGATCAGGTCCTCGACGCCGGGCCGGGTCGGGTCCAGGTACATCCGCGCCGAGGAGATGCCCTCCTCGAAGACCGCCTTGCGGGCCCGGTCGAACGCGCTGTCCTCGGCGGTACGCGCGCTGACCGCCCGCGACGAGGCCATGCCGAAGCTCTCCTTGTAGCGCCGGCCGTCCGGCTCCGTGTAGAGATCGCCGGGGGACTCGTAGGTGCCGGCGAACCACGACCCGATCATCACGTTGGACGCCCCGGCGGCCAGCGCCAGCGCCACGTCCCGGGGGTGCCGCACGCCACCGTCGGCCCAGACGTGCCGGCCCAGCGCCCGGGCCGACGCCGCGCAGTCGAGCACCGCCGAGAACTGCGGGCGACCGACGCCGGTCATCATCCGGGTGGTGCACATGGCGCCCGGCCCGACGCCGACCTTGACGATGTCGGCGCCCGCCTCCACCAGGTCGCGTACGCCATCGGCGGTGACCACGTTGCCGGCGGCCACCGGGACGGCGGGGTCCAGCTTGCGTACCGACCGCAGCGCGGAGATCATCCGCTCCTGGTGGCCGTGCGCGGTGTCCACCACCAGGGTGTCCACCCCGGCGGCCAGCAGCGCCTCGGCCTTGCCGGTCACGTCGCCGTTGATGCCGACGGCGGCGGCGATGCGCAGCCGGCCCCGATCGTCCACCGCCGGTCGGTAGAGGGTGGCGCGCAGCGCGCCCTGCCGGGTCAGCACCCCGATCAGCCGCCCGTCGGCGTCCACCACCGGGGCCAGCCGGCGCCGGCCGGCCGAGAGCCGGTCGAAACCGGTACGCGGGTCCGCGTCCGCCGGCACGGTGTGCAGCTCGGTCGACATCACGTGCCGCAGCTGGGCGAATCGGTCCACGCCGACGGTGTCCGCCTCGGTGACCACGCCGAGCGGGCGACCCGCCTCGTCGACCACGATCACCGCGCCGTGCGAGCGCTTCGGCAGCAGATGGATGGCGTCGCCGACGGTGTCGGTCGGGCCGAGCGTGATGGGGGTGTCGTGCACCAGGTGCCGCTGCTTGACCCAGGCGACGACGTTGGCCACCACCTCGATCGGGATGTCCTGCGGGATGACCGCGATCGCGCCGCGCCGGGCGACGGTCTCCGCCATCCGGCGCCCGGCCACCGCCGTCATGTTGGCGACCACCAGCGGGATGGTGGTGCCCGTGCCGTCGCCGGCGGCCAGGTCGACGTCGAGCCGCGAGCCCACCTCGGAGCGGGCCGGGGCCATGAAGACGTCGTTGTAGGTCAGGTCGTGCGCGGGGACCGCGCCATGAAGGAACCGCACCTGGCCATCATTCCTGCTCCCGGCCGGGCCCGCCGCCGCTGGTGGCCCAAACCACCCGCCGGGCCGCTGCCCGTCACCCGTCACCCGTCGCCCGCCGGTCAGGGGCCGTGCCGCCCGCCGGTCCGGACGGATCAGGCGATGGTGCAGATCGCCGCGCCGGCGGTGATCACCGCGCCGACCTCGGCCGACAGCCCGCTGACCGTACCGGCCTTGTGGGCGTGCAGCGGCTGCTCCATCTTCATCGCCTCCAGCACCACCACCAGGTCGCCCTCGGCGACGGTGTCTCCGTCCGCCACGGCGACCTTGACGATGGTGCCCTGCATCGGGGAGGTGAGGGCGTCGCCGCTGACCGCAGCGCCGGCCTTGGCGCCGCCGCCCCGGCGAGCGGGCTTGCGGGCGGCGGGCGCGGCGGTGGCCGTACCCGCGCCGAGGCCGGCGGGAAGGCTGACCTCCAGCCGCTTGCCCGCCACCTCGACCACGACGGTCTCGCGACCGGCCGGCGCCTCGGCGACGCCGGCGGCGGCGGGGAACGGCGGCACGGTGTTGTCGAACTCGGTCTCGATCCACCGGGTGTGCACGGTGAACGGCTCGGTGGTGAACGCCTCGTCCCGGACGACCAGGCGGTGGAACGGCAGCGCGGTGGCCATGCCCTCGACCACCATCTCGTCCAGCGCCCGGCGGGCCCGCTCGACCGCCTCAGTCCGGGTCTCGCCGGTGATGATCACCTTGGCCAGCAGCGAGTCGAAGTTGCCGCCGATCACGTCGCCGGCCGAGATGCCGGTGTCCACCCGTACGCCCGGGCCGGTCGGCAGCCGCAGCGCGGTGACGGTGCCCGGGGCGGGCAGGAAGTTGCGGCCCGGGTCCTCGCCGTTGATCCGGAACTCGATGGAGTGCCCGCGCGGGGTCGGGTCCTCGGTGAACCGCAGCTTCTCGCCGTCGGCGATCCGGAACTGCTCGCGGACCAGGTCGATGCCGGCGGTCTCCTCGGTGACCGGGTGCTCCACCTGGAGCCGGGTGTTGACCTCCAGGAAGGAGATCGTGCCGTCCGTGCCGACCAGGTATTCCACGGTGCCGGCGCCGTGGTAGCCGGCCTCCCGGCAGATCGCCTTGGCGCTGTCGTGGATCTGGGTGCGCTGCGCGGCGGTGAGGAACGGCGCCGGGGCCTCCTCGACCAGCTTCTGGTGCCGGCGCTGCAGCGAGCAGTCCCGGGTGCCGACCACGATCACGTTGCCGTGCTGGTCGGCGAGGACCTGCGCCTCGACGTGCCGGGGCTTGTCCAGGTACCGCTCGACGAAGCACTCGCCCCGGCCGAACGCGGCGACCGCCTCGCGGGTGGCCGACTCGAACAGGTGCGGGATCTCCTCCATGGTGCGGGCCACCTTGAGCCCGCGCCCACCGCCGCCGAAGGCGGCCTTGATGGCGACCGGCAGGCCGTGGTCGACGGCGAAGGCGATCACCTCGTCCGGGCTGCCGACCGGGTCGGGGGTGCCGGGGACCAGGGGCGCGCCGGCGCGCTGGGCGATGTGCCTGGCCGTCACCTTGTCGCCGAGGTCGCGGATCGCCTGCGGGGTGGGGCCGATCCAGGTCAGCCCGGCGTCGATGACGGCCTGGGCGAAGTCGGCGTTCTCGGCGAGGAAGCCGTAGCCGGGGTGCACGGCGTCGGCGCCGGAGCGGCCGGCCACCTCGATCAGCTTGTCGATCCGCAGGTACGTCTCGGGCGCGGTGTCGCCGCCGAGGGCGTACGCCTCGTCGGCGAGGGTGGCGTGCAGGGCGTCCCGGTCGGAGTCCGCATAGACGGCGACGCTGCCCAGGCCGGCGTCGCGGCAGGCGCGGATGACGCGGACGGCGATCTCGCCGCGGTTGGCGATGAGTACCTTGCGCACCTTGAGGGCTCCTCCCCGGAGGTCGTTGACGGGAGTGTATCGGTCACTCTGATGGCCCTAACGATCGCTCAGTGTGGGATGGCGCACTGCGCCCGCGCGCCCTAGTCAAACTTGTTTATTACGCTTGTCCGGTGTCTGCCTCGACCCGCAGAGCCGCGCGCACATGTGGGACGAGATCCGCCGGCTGCGCACCGAGGGCATGACCGTCTTCATCACCACGCACTATCTCGATGAGGCGGACGCGCTCTGCGACCGGATCGCGATCATGGATCACGGCGAGGTGGTCGCCGAGGGAACCCCGGCCGAGCTGAAGCGGGAGATCTCCGGCGACGTGGTGCTGGTCGGCCTGGACCTGGCCAGCACCCCGCAGGCCGCGCAGCTGCTCGACGGCGAGGAGTTCGTCAACAAGCTGGAGACCGCCGACGAGGGCGGCCTGCGCCTCTTCGTCGACGAAGGCGCCACCGCCATCCCGCAGATCCTCCGCCGGCTCGACCACGCCGGGCTCACGCTCTCCTCGATCGAGCTGCACCGCCCCAGCCTCGACGACGTCTTCCTCACCAAGACCGGCCGCTCGCTGCGCGAGTCCTGAGCATCCATCGCAGGAGAATCGTCATGAAACTCGCCCGCGACACCTGGCTCATCTTCCAGCGCCAGATCCAACTGCTGCTGCGCAACCCGGTCTGGCTCTTCGTCGGCGTCTTCCAGCCGGTGATGTACCTGCTGCTCTTCGCCCCGCTGCTCAAGCCGGCGCTGAACGCGCCCACCCAGGCGGCCGCCTACAAGATCTTCGTCCCGGGTCTGCTGGTGCTGCTGGCCATGTGACCTGCTGCTCGCGTACCTGATGCTCGCCCTGATCGCGCTGATGACCTCGGCGGTCTCCTACGGTGTCGCGCTCAAGGTCAAGAGCGAGGACGCCCTCGCTCCGCTGATGAACACCGTCGCCCAGCCGGTGCTGCTGCTCTCCGGCATCCTGCTGCCGTTGACCTACGCCCCCGGCTGGCTTCAGGGCATTGCCGACTGGAACCCGTTCTCCTGGGCGGTCGACGGCACCCGGGCGCTCTTCGCCGGGGACCTCGCCAACGACAAGGTGTGGCAGGGGCTGACCATCATCGCGGTGCTCGCCGCCGCCGGCGTCTTCTGGGCCGCCCGGCAGTTCGCCCGCAGCGTCCGCTGACGAGAGTTGCCTCTCACCAGGGGCGGGGCACCGGCCAGGCGCCAGTAGCGTGAGGTCAGTGCCCCGCCTCACCCATGACAGGACCACCTGGCTGACCTACGTCCAGCTGGGGCTGTGGGGCTTCTTCCTCTACGGGTTCGGCCCCGTCGTACCGCTGCTCCGCGACGAACAGGGCACCAGCGCCGCCGTCGCCGGCCTGCACAGCACCGCCATCGCCGTCGGCGCGCTGCTCGGCGGGGCGCTCTTCGCCCCGCTCGTCCGGCGGATCGGCCGGGGCGGGACGATCTGGTCCGGCCTGGCCGGGGTCGCCGCCGGCGTCACCGCGTTCGGCCTGCTCCGCCCGCTGCCCGCCACCCTCGCCGCGGTCGCCGTCGTGGCCACCGCCGGCATGCTGGTGATCAGCGGCGTCGCCGTCGTCCTCACCGCCCGGCACGGCCCTGCCGCGCCCGCCGCGCTCACCGAGGCCAACGCCGTCTGCGCCGGCATGGGCATCCTCGCCCCGCTGGTCATCGGCGCCAGCGTCGACGCGGGCTTCGGCTGGCGGCCGGTGATGGCCGTCGAGGTCGGGCTGATCGCGCTGGTCGCGCTCGCCGCCCGCCTCTTCCGGGTACGCCTGCCGCAGGCCGGCCCCGCTGCCGCGGCTGCCGCCGACCCCGTCGGGGCGACCCCCGGGGCTGCTGCCGATCCGGTCGCGGTGACCGCCGGGGCTGCCGTCGATCCGGTCGGGATCACCGTTGGGGCTGCCGTCGGCGCGGCCGGGCGGCTGCCCCGGGCGTACTGGATCGCCTGGGTGCTGATGGCGGTCACCGGCTCGATCGAGGTCTGCCTGTCGCTCTGGACCGCCGACGTGCTCCGCTCACACGCCGGGATGACCGCCGCCTCCGCCTCGGCCGCCGTCGCGGCGATCGTCTGCGGCATGTTCCTCGGCCGGCTGGTCGGCGGCCGGATCGCCCTGCGCTGGCCGCCCGCGCCGCTGCTGCTCGCCGCGCTGACCGTCTCCCTGGCCGGGTTCGCCCTCTTCTGGCTCGCGCCCGTCGGCTGGCTCGCCGTCACCGGCCTGGTGGTGCTGGGGCTCGGCAACGCGCTGCACTACCCGCTGGCCATCTCGATCGCGCTGGCCGTCGCCGGGCCGGCCGCCGACAAGGCGGCCGGCTGGTCGGCGTACTCGATGGGGGTCGGCTTCGGGATCGCGCCGGTGGCGCTCGGCGCGGTGGCCGACGGGGTCGGACCGCACCTGGCCTTCCTGCTGCTGCCCGGCTTCATCGCCGTTGCCGTGCTGCTCACCGTGCGGCTCGGGCGGGCACTGCGCGCCGCACCGACCGGCGGCCACCGCACCCCGGCCATGACGGGAGCCTGACCTCCCGGTCGATGCCCGCCGGTCGACCGTCCCGTGCCCCCGCGCGACCCGATTTGCGGCGTGTCGCGGTGTCGACCCGGCTCGGACACCGCGACACGCCGCAAGGCGGAGGTCAGCGGACCCGCGCCAGGGTGACTCCATCGGCGATGGGGAGCATGACCGCCTCGACGCGGACATCGGCCAACACCTCGTTGTTGAACGCGGCGATCGCCCGGTCGTCCGCGTTCTGCGGGGCGAGCACCCGGCCTCCGCGCAGCGTGTTGTCCACCGCGATGACCGCGCCCGGCCGCATCCGGGGCACCAGTTCGTCCCAGTAGACCGGGTAGCCGGTCTTGTCGGCGTCGATGAAGGCGAAGTCCAGGTGCCGCTCCCGGGGCAGCTCGCGCAGCGTGTCCCCGGCCGGGCCGATGCGCAGCTCGATCCGGTCGGCGACGCCCGCGCGCTCCCAGTACCGCCGGGCGATGCCGGTGTACTCCTCCGAGATGTCGAAGCAGGTCAGCCGGCCGTCCTCGGGCAGCCCGCGGGCGATCGCCAGCGAGGAGAGCCCGGTGAAGGTGCCCACCTCCACCGCCCGCCGTACGCCGAGCAGTCGGGTAAGGAAGGTCAGGAACGCGGCCTGCTCCGGCGCCACCTGCATCGTCGCCTCGTCAGGGAGGACGGCAAGCGTCTCCTCGGCCAGGTCGCGAATGATCTCGTCCGGCGGCGAGCCGTGTGCGACGAGGTAGGCGTGCAGTTCCGGGGTCAGCGGCAGCGGCTTGGTGGTCATGAACGGACGCTATCCGAGATGTTCGACCTCCTGGCCGCCCGGCGCGACCTTCGTCCACAGGTCCGTGATGCTCAGCTCCAACTCACCGAGGAGGCGACGCAGCAACGGCAGGGAGAGCCCCACCACCGTGCCCGGGTCGCCCTCGATTCCGGTCAGGAACGCCCCGCCCAGCCCGTCGATCGTGAACGCCCCGGCCACCGCCAGCGGCTCGCCCGTCGCCACGTACGCGGCGATCTCGTCGTCGCTGACGTCGGCGAAGTGCACGACCGTCGAGGCGACCGCCTCCGCCCGGGCCTCGTGCGTGACGTCGATCAGGCAATGCCCGGTGTGCAGCACCCCGCTGCGCCCGCGCATCCGCCGCCACCGGTCCGTGGCGTCGGCGGCGTCCGCCGGCTTGCCGAGGATCTCCCCGTCGAAGGCGAGCACCGAGTCGCAGCCGAGCACCAGCATGCGCTCGTCCGGGGTGGCACGCAGCCGGTCGAGCACCGCCCGCGCCTTGAGCCGGGATAACTCCAGGCAGAGATCCTCCGCCCGGTCCGCGACCACCTGGGACTCGTCGACGCCGCTCACCAGCACGTCGGGTTCGATCCCGGCGGCCTGTAGGAGCTTGCGGCGGGCGGGACTCTGGGACGCGAGCACGAGGCGCAGTGGCAGGGAGTTCGGCACGTCGCTGACGCTACCGGCTTACCCTCGGTGGCGGGTCGTCGGCACGTCGGCGGCGTTGCCACAGCAGGTAGCCACCGCCCGCTGCCACGATGGCGCCCAGGGTTGCGAGTCCACGGGCTGTCGCTCCGTCTCTGCTGTCACTGGCCGGGGCCGCTGCCGTGGTCGAGCTGGTGTCAGCCGGTGCGCTCGCTGCAGTCGACTCAAACCCGAGTGGCGGTACGTCTCCTGTCAGGGCAGCTACCAGGTCGATAACTCCGTATCCGTATTCATCGTCACGGCCAGGTGGTCCTTTGTCGACTGCGGTGGCGGTGAGGCGGTGTGCCACTTCTTGGGCCGGGAGGTAGGGGTACTTTGATCGGATGAGTGCAGCAGCCCCAGCAACGATCGCAGTAGCGTCGGAAGTTCCTGTGCCCTTGCGGTACTTTCCGTCGATGCTGGTGCTGTAAATGTCGACGGCAGGAGCAACAACATCGATTTCAGGACCGGTGACCGAGCTATCGGCATGCTCTGAGTCTCTGTCAACCCCACCGACTGCGATCACTCCCGGCTCACTCGCCGGATAGCCGACAGTCAGCTCACGCGGCCGATTGCCTGCCGCCGCAACGACGATGATATTCGCATCCAGAGCCGTCCTTATGGCTCGCTGAAGGCGAACGCTTGCCCCCGCAACAGCCGAGATACTTATGACGTCTGCGTGCTTTGCCGTTGCGTATTCAATTCCGGCAGCGAGGTCATCCGTGTTGCCCTCTTCGTGTGGCGGCGACTCAAAGATAGGCAGGATTTGAGCTCTAGGCGCGATGCCAAGAGCGCCGCTGTTGCTGCCCCGACCATGTGCGGCGATCAAGCCGGCCATGCCGGTACCATGGCCGTCCCTGTCCTGCCGCCCATCCCCGCTCCCGCCGGGGATGACGTCCGTGCCCAGCAGCAGGTTGCGCCGTAGGTCAGGGTGGGGATTAACTCCGCTGTCTGGAACCGCGACGATGACTCCATCGCCTCGACTAACCCGGTGCGCCTCCGCAACCCGTAAGTAGTTTAGGTGCCACTGTGCGTCGCGACTCACGTCCGCATGAACTGGAGCCGCTGGAGCAAGAGTCGCTACCGACAGAGCTAAGGCTGCCAATCCCGCCCGTGCTAACCGGAGCCTCACCGGTGGAAGCCGATTGCCGGTCCCGGATCGATCGGGCCCTCCTCGTCGGGCGGACGGACCACCGGGTTTACGCCCTCATCTGTCACCCAGGGATCGTCGGGATCCCAGCGACGTAAGTCCTGATCGGGCTGCTTTCTCCGGCTGGATCGGCCGGACACGTCGCCCATGCCCGAAGTGCTGGCAACTCCCGGTGCCCCGCCTATGGGCGGCGCTCCATGAACACTCGCAAACTGGCCTGCCCGCCCACTACGAGGACGTGAACCGGCTGCTCCGGTCGGCGCAGTCCCGGCGGCTCCTCCGCCGATCACACCGCCCACCGGGTTCACTCTGCGCGATGGATTCGAACCGCCGGACTGACCGAGCCCCATCCCGGGTGAATTGCCGATCACGCCGCCAGGCGGCATGGGCCGAGGTTGAGTGGCATGGGGCGGTTCCCCTTGGCCTATGCCGGGCTGTCGAATAGCAGAACCGCGTACAGGCCCTGACTGCGGCGGCATGCCCGCAAGGGGTGGTAAAGACGGCGGCCCTCCTATGCCTGGCAAGTGCGCCGAAGGCGATGTGACACTCGGCAGATTTGGAGGCGCCTGAGGCGGAGCTGCTGCGGAGTTAGCCCCTCCCAGTACCGGGCCGACACCCGGTGCGTTCGGCGCAGGTACCGGCTGCACTGCCGTCGTAGCCCGCTTAGTAGGCCCCGATTGGCTTGAAATCGCTATAGGTACCGGCATGATTGGCGGTATGACAGGTGCCGCCTCACCTCCCGCGTTTGGAGGCTTAACCTGATCGTCTGCCCTTGGTGCTGTTCTTGGCGGTGGCTGGCGAAGCATCACTTGGGCCTGCTGGAGTTCGCCGCTCAACCCGAACATGATCCCCCGGGCCTTTGTGTTCAGCTGCTCCAACTCCACATCGGTCACCGGCGGTTCCGTCGTCCGGTTGCCGGCCATCGCCTTCGGGTCGGCGATCATCGCCTCGTACGACCGCTTCTGCTGGAGCTTCGTCGAGTACTGCTCGTGGAGGCTCTTCAGCTCGGGCCGGGCGCTGTCGATGGCGCGGGTGGCGGCGGCGAGCGCGTCGTGGTTGGCGGCGGCGGCGTCGTGGGTGTGCTGGACGCGGTCGATGAGCTGGTCGAGTTCGCCCAGGTACGCCCGGGCGGCGGCGTTGGTCTCCGGCGGCCACGCCTCGGCCAGCCCGCGCCGGTAGTCGTACAGCCGCCGCAGGTGGGTCATGGCGAGGTCGCAGACCTTGCGCCAGCCGGCGACCTGCTTCCAGTGTCCATTGGTCTCGTGGTCCTGGAGGCAGGCCCACATGCTGAGCACGTCCATCAGCTGCCAGTCGGTGAGGCCGGACGTCCGGCCGCTGCCTCTCTCGATCATGGCAGCACCACCGGCCCCCCGTTCGGGCCGGTCGGGTCGGGCAGCCGGGGGCGACCGACCGGCATTGTGGAGTACGGGTTGGCGAGCGCGGCCTCCACGTCGGCCACCCTGGCGGCGGCGAAGGCGTCGGCGCCCTGGTAGTCGGAAGCGATCCTGCCGGCGGCGGAGGCCAGGTGGCCGGTGGCTCCGCCCAGGTCGTGCACCATGTTCGCTGTGGCCTGCTGGGTCTCCCAGTGCGCTTGCAGGAACTGCACCAGCTCGACGAAGGCGTCGCACGGATTGGGAATGGCCGTCTTCATGTCGTCGGCGATGTACGACAGGTGTGGCGCGTAGTTGCGTTCGACCTCAGCCTGGAGCCGGTCGGCGAACTCGCTCATCTGGCGGATGTCGGCCTCGATGCCGCCGTAGTCGCGCAGCCAGGAAGCTGGGCGGTCCTCCTCAGGGATCATCGATCCTCCCGACCCGTCACGGTCCCGTTTCCCTGAGTGAGGTTAGTGGGTGTGACGCGATCTCGGCAGCCCTGCGGACATCCGCGGCTCCGCCCCAGCTCAGTCCGGTCGTACCAGAGGAGGGGTCAGCGGGGCAGGCCGGAGGCGCGCCACGCGCCCGGTCCGGCGGCGGGCGCCGCGACCGCCGGTCGGCCGCTGCGCGCCCAGGCGGACGTGGTCACCGGCGCGGGCGCGGCGGCCGACCGGGACCGGACGACGATCGCACCCACCAGCGCGGCCAGTTCGTCGGCGGTCGGGACACCCCGGACGACACGGAACAGCGGCTCTTCGGCAGACATGGCGCCAGGGTACGCGTCGCGAACTTGACCTTCGCCGCACAGTGGCGTGCCGGCGGTGTGAGCATCGGCGGGTCCGGGTACGGTCTCTGCGATGTCTAACGCGCTTCCCCAACTCGTCGCTGACCGGTACCGGCTCATCTCACCGCTCGGTCAGGGCGGCATGGGTCGGGTGTGGAAGGCGCGTGACGAGGTGCTGCACCGGGACGTGGCCATCAAGGAACTCGTCCCACCGCCCGGTCTCACCGACGAGGAGCGCCGCGAGATGCGGGAACGCTCGCTGCGTGAGGCGCGAGCCATCGCCCGGCTGAACCACGTCAACGTGGTCCGCGTCTTCGACGTGCTGCGCACCGACGGCGACCCGTGGATCGTCATGGAGTACGTCGCGTCGAAGTCGTTACAGGACACGCTCGCCGAGGACGGCCCGGTGCCGCCGGCCAAGGCGGTGGAGATCGGCCTCGGGGTGCTCGGCGCGCTGAAGGCGGCGCACAAGGCCGGCGTGATGCACCGCGACATCAAGCCGGGCAACATCCTGCTCGGCGACGACGGCCGGGTGGTGCTGACCGATTTCGGGCTGGCCACCATCCCCGGCGACCCGAACGTGACCCGGACGGGCATGGTGCTCGGCTCGCCCGCGTACATCTCGCCGGAGCGGGCCACGGACGGCACCGCCGGCCCGGAGGCGGACCTGTGGTCGCTGGGCGCGACGCTCTACGCCGCCGTGGAGGGCAAGTCCCCGTACGCCCGGCCGTCGGCGATCGCCACCCTGGCCGCGCTGGCCACCGAGCCGCTGCCGCCGCCGAAGAACGCCGGCCCGCTCAAGCCGGTGCTGCAGGGCCTGCTCCGCAAGGATCCGGCCCAGCGGATGAACGCCGAGGTGGCCGAGCGGCTGCTGCGCCGGGCCGGTGGCAAGCGGGCCAAGGGGATCCCGCTGCTGGACGGCGTACGCCGGCCGGGGCCGAACGGTCCGCGCGAGCCGCGCTCACCACTGGTGCCGGCGCCGCGCCCGGTCGAGGAGCGCGCCGAGGCGCCGCCGACCCCGCCCGCGCCGCGCGCCCCGCGGGCCGCGGCCGATGCCGCCGCCGGGGGGGCCGCCGGCAAGGCCGCCGCCGCCGACGGGACCGCCACGGTGCCCCCCAGAGCGGACGCCGCGCCGACCGCCAAGGTGGACCCGCCGGCCCGCGCCGCCGACGCCGAGCCCACCAGCAAGCTCGAGCCGCCGAAGCCCGCCACCCCCACCGCCGTCATGCCGGCACCGGTGAGCCCGCCGGCCGCGCCCGCGGGCCGCGTCCCCGGTTCGGTGTACGACGGGACGAAGCGCGGCAACCGCAGGCGCAACCTGCTGATCGGCGCGGCGGTGCTGGCGCTGCTGGTCGGCCTCGCGGTGCTCGTGCCGCTGCTCGGCCGGGGCGACGACCCGGAGCAGGGCGGGCAGCAGGCCGGCCCGCCCAGCGCTGCCGCGTCGTCCGCCGCCGCCCCGACGTCCGCACCCCCGCCGACCAGCGCCGCGCCAAGCCCGACGCCGTCGGCCACCCCGTCCACCGACCCGAACGCGCTGCCGGCGGGCTGGACCCTGCACAAGGGTCCGACCTTCTCCATCCCGCTCCCGCCGGGTTGGAGCGTCAGCCGCACGGGCTCGGACACTGTCGTGTTCTTCCAGCGTGGCGGGGTGGGCGAGATGCTCGTGCAGTGGACGAGCAGCCCGCAGCCGGACGCGGTCGCCGACTGGAGGAAGCAGGAGCCGAACCGGACGAAACGGGTCAGCAAATACCAACTGCTCGGTATCGAGCGCTGCGACTACTACCGGACCTGCGCGGACTGGGAGTGGCTGGAGAGCCGGGACAACACCCGGATCCACGTGCGCAACCGGGGCTTCGTCACGGCCAGCAATCGGGGCTACGCCATCCGGTGGGAGGTCGCGGAGAAGGACTGGCAGGCCAATCTCGCCAACTTCGACCTGATCGCCAAGGGGTTCAAGCCCGACCGGGCGGACTGACCCACGGGAATCGCCCCCGGTTGGCACTGTGGATGCTCGTCGCCCTCGGCGACCTCGTCCTGCTGCTGGTCAGTGCCGGTATGGCGGCGCTGGTCGCGCTGGTCGCCGTCGTGACGGTCATCGCCGCCGGGGTCGCCGCGTGGCGCCTGCCCCGGCGGTCCGCGCTGGCCGGCGAGGAGGCCGTGCCCGTGCCGAGGGCCACGCGACGGAGGGCCTGAACGAGAACGGACGACGGCGGCAGCCGGACCAGATGTCGGGCCCCGAGGGCGACCACCGGTCCCGCTGCCGCCGACCTGTGTCCGGCGCTTGTCGGGCGGTGTTGTTGGCCAGCGCGATCAGCCGGGTCCGGTCGCCGTTCCAGTGGTTGCGGTCGACGTTGCCGCTGATGCCGGAGACGGAGCCGGTGCTGGTCTCGGTCAACGCAGCGACGCGGGATCGAGCTGCCAGCGGAACGGCTCGGTGAGGCTCAGCGTTTCGCCGGCCTTGGCCACCCGGTCCTCGACGTAGTGCGCGCCGTCGAGCCGGTGCAGCCGTAGCGCGTGGGTCTCGCCCGTCCTGCTCGACCAGCAGGTACCACGGGATGCGCGCGATCGCATAGAGCTGCATCTTGAGTACCCGGTCGGCCGCGGCGTTCCCCGGGGACACGATCTCACCGACGAGGCACACTCGGCCAACGTCGAGAAAGGTTCCTTCGTCATCGGCGTCGGTCACGACGAGATCCGGAATGACGATCCGGTCCACACCCAGCCGAACATTGATCGCGTCGTAGACGGAAAGTCCTCGAGGTTCTGCCGCAGCCTCGATGCTGTTCGCCAGTCGACGCGCCACCCGCTGGTGCCGTCGGCTCTGGGCAGGGCTCACCAGCAGGCTCCCGTCGAGCAGTTCGATCCGGTCAGGCGTCTCGCCCAAGGCGAGATAGTCGGCCTCGGTCCAGAGGCCGACGTGGTGTTCCAGGGGAGCCGCGCTCACCGGCGTCCACCTCCCGCTCCGCTCGCCACCCGGACAGTCTCACACGATACGAGGCCGCACCCACGGAACCACACCAGCTGGGGCCGGTAGGCTCCCCGCCCATGGTGTCGATCGACGGGCTGGGCGACCTGTGGGACAAGCTCTTCAGCGCGCAGCCCGACCCACCCCCGCTGCTCGTCCTGGTCACCGCCGTCGTCGCGCTGGCGGTGGTCGCCACCCGGCTGCCCTGGCGGATCGCCCGCAACGCGGTGACCATCGCGCACGAGGGCGGCCACGCGCTGGCCGCCCTGCTCACCGGGCGTCGGCTGCGCGGCATCCGGCTGCACTCGGACACCTCCGGCCTCACCCTCTCGGCCGGCCGTCCCACCGGCCCCGGCATGATCCTCACCCTGCTGGCCGGGTACGTCACCCCGTCGCTGGTCGGCCTCGCGGGCGCCGGGCTGCTCGGTGGCAACCGGATCACCCTGCTGCTCTGGGTGGCGGTGGCGCTGCTGCTGGCCATGCTGGTGCTGATCCGCAACGTCTTCGGCGTGCTGTCGCTGCTGGTCACCGGCGGGGTGGTGCTCGCCGTCTCCTGGTACGCCCCGCCGCAGGTACAGGCCGCCTTCGCCTGGACCTCGGTCTGGTTCCTGCTCCTCGCCGGCGTACGGCCGGTGGTGGAGCTGCAACGGGTGCGCAGCCGGGGACGGATGCCGCAGTCCGACGCCGACCAGCTCGCCCGGCTGACCCCCTTCCCCGCGCTGTTCTGGGTGACCGTGTTCGGTCTGGTGAACCTGCTCGCCCTGGCCGTCGGTGCGGCACTGCTCGCCGGCCCGATCCTCACCGACGCCGGCCTGACCCACTGAACACAGCGGGAACCGGAACGGCCGGCGGCTTCCCGCCGGCCGAGCCGGCGAAGATGATCGGCTGATCCGGCAACCGGCGCGGTGCCGCCGCGCGTGTCACCTCCGACCGCCACGGGGAGGTAAGCAGGTGTCGGACGTCGACGGGTTCGACGAGTTCTACCGGGGCAGCCGGCAACGGTTGCTCGGCTTCGTCTACGTGTTGACGGGCAACCTGGCCGAGGCGCAGGACGCCGTCCAGGAGGCGTACATCCGGGCCTGGCAGCGCTGGTCGACGGTGGGCGGGTACGACGACCCGGAGGCGTGGGTGCGGGTGGTGGCCTCCCGGATCGCGGTCAGCCGCTGGCGCAGCCTGCGCAGCCGGGCCCGGACGTACCTGCGGCACGGGGCCGAGGAGAGCGTGCCCGCCCCCGGCGTCGACACGGTCGACGTGGTCGCCGCGCTGCGCCGGCTGCCCGAGGAGCAGCGCACCGCCCTCGCCCTGTACTACCTGCTCGGCATGCCCGTGGCCGAGGTGGCCCGGCAGACCGAGGCACCGGTCGGCACGGTGAAGGCCCGGCTCTCCCGGGGGCGCACCGCGCTGGCCGGGCTGCTCGCCGTCTCTGACCTGGAGGAGGCCTGATGCGTGAGGACCTGAGTTTCGTCGACCGGCTGCACCGGGACCTGCGCGAGGTCCGCTGGGCCGAGCCGGCGGAGATAAGGGCCCTGGCCCGGCGGCGCAGCCGGCGTACGGCACTGACGGCGGCTGTCGCGGTGCTCGTCGTCGCCTCCACCACCGCCGTGGCGGTCGGGGACTGGCCCGGGCGGAAAGGGCTGCCCCCGGCGGCGTCCTCGGCGGAGCCGATCGCGCCGGTGACCCGGGTCGAGATCACGCGGGAGGCGCTGCTGCACCAGGAAGACCTGAGGGAGCGGACGGGCCTCCAGCTCAGCGAGGCCGGCCTGGGCGAGACCGTCGACGTGGGCGTAGGACTGGGCAGGTGCGCCTCCGGTGCGTCGGCGAAGGAGTCATGGGTGAGCCGGTCCCAGACGGTGCTGCGAGCGGCGAGCGGCGAGCGGCGGCTCAGCGACGTCCTGGTCGTCCAGGACCTGCACCGGATGCGGGGCGACACGGCCGTGCGGTTCTTCGAGGAGCTGCGCCGGCAACTCGTCTTCTGCCGGGAGTGGCGGGAGGTGCGGTCGATCGAGTGGGGCGGCGAGTCCCTCACCGTCGAGGACGTGCACCGCTGGGACGTCCCCCGGCGGGATTTCGCCGGCGACGAGTCGCTCCTGCTGCGCCACTCCGTCTCCGCGACCTACGACGCGGTCAGCGGGCAGGCCCCGGGCCGCCCGTCGATGCCGGAAGCGGCCGTGGTGGTGCGGGTCGGTGACCTGGTGACCGTGCTCATCCAGGAACCGACCACCGAGGCGGAACTGGTCCGCCTTGCCCGGGTGGCCGCCCAGCGCATGTGCGTCGCCGCCAACCCGTCCTGCTGACCCGCCCTCGATCCGCGCAACTTCAGGGAAACGGCGGCCTCCCACGCCGGGGAGGGACAACTTTCCCTGAGGTTGCGCGGATCTTGCGGGCACGCGCGCCGTGTCGTGGGCGGCGCGGGGTGGGGTCAGAGCGGGATGTTGCCGTGCTTCTTCGGTGGCAGGGTCTCGCGCTTGGTACGCAGCACCCGCAGCGCGCGGACGATCTGGGTGCGCGTCTCGTGCGGCGGGATGACACTGTCGACGTACCCGCGCTCGGCGGCGATGTACGGGTTGGCGAGGGTGTCCTCGTACTCGGCGATCTTCTCGGCGCGTACGGCGGCCGGGTCCTCGGCGGCGGCCAGGTCCGAGCGGTGGAGGATGTTCACCGCGCCCTGCGCGCCCATCACCGCGATCTGCGCCGTCGGCCAGGCGAAGTTCAGGTCCGCGCCGAGGTGCTTCGAGCCCATCACGTCGTACGCGCCGCCGTACGCCTTGCGGGTGATGACGGTGACCTTGGGGACGGTGGCCTCGGCGTACGCGTAGATCAGCTTGGCGCCCCGCCGGATGATCCCGTCCCATTCCTGGCCGGTGCCGGGGAGGAAGCCGGGAACGTCCACGAAGGTCAGCACCGGGATGTTGAACGCGTCGCAGGTGCGCACGAACCGGGCGGCCTTCTCCGAGGCGGCGATGTCCAGGGTGCCGGCGAAGTGCATCGGTTGGTTGGCCACCACGCCGACCGGGCGGCCCTCGACCCGGCCGTAGCCGATCAGGAGGTTCTGCGCGTAGAGCGGCTGCACCTCCAGGAACTCGCCGTCGTCGAGCACGTGCTCGATGACCCGGTGCATGTCGTACGGCTGGTTGGCCGAGTCCGGGATCAGCGTGTCCAGCTCCCGGTCCTCACCGCTGATCGCCAGGTCGGCCGGGGCCTCGTAGACGATCGGCTCGTCGAGGTTGTTCGACGGCAGGTACGACAGCAGCGCCTTGACGTACTCGATCGCGTCGGACTCGTCGCTGGCGAGGTAGTGCGCGTTGCCGCTGCGCGAGTTGTGGGTGCGGGCGCCGCCCAGCTCCTCCATCCCGACGTCTTCACCGGTGACCGTCTTGATCACGTCGGGGCCGGTGATGAACATGTGCGAGGTCTGGTCGACCATCACGGTGAAGTCGGTGACCGCCGGGGAGTAGACCGCGCCACCCGCGCACGGACCCATGATCAGCGAAATCTGCGGGATGACGCCGCTGGCTCGGACGTTGCGGAAGAAGATCTCGCCGTAGAGGCCGAGGGAGGCGACCCCCTCCTGGATCCGGGCGCCGCCGGAGTCGTTGATGCCGACCACCGGGCAGCCGATCTTCATGGCCAGGTCCATCACCTTGACGATCTTCTCGCCGAAGACCTCGCCGAGGGAGCCGCCGAAGACCGTGAAGTCCTGGGCGAAGACGCAGACCTGCCGGCCGTCCACGGTGCCGTAGCCGGTGACCACGCCGTCGCCGTACGGGCGGGTCTTCTCCAGCCCGAAGTTGGTGGACCGGTGCCGGGCCAGCTCGTCCAGTTCGACGAAGGAGCCCTCGTCGAGCAGCAGCTCGATCCGCTCCCGGGCGGTCTTCTTGCCCCTCGCGTGCTGCTTCTCGACCGCGCGCGCCGACCCGGCGTGCACCGCCTCGTCGACCCGGCGCTCCAGGTCCGCCAGCTTGCCCGCGGTGCTGTGGATGTTGATCCCGGTCTCGGTAGTCACCCAGGGAATATAACGATGGTTCAGGACGGTGCCGCTGTGCAGTACACCTCAGTACCCTCCGTCGCCGGGCCCGTAGGCTGGCGGGATGCCGGGCTCGCCGTACACCGATCTGGACCGCCCGCCGCTGTCGGCGGCGCGGCTGGCCCGCGCGCTGACCGCGCCGCAGGGGCCGTGGCGCCGGCTCGACCTGCGGGCCGAGACCGGCTCCACCAACGCCGACGCGGTGGCGGCCGCCCGGGCCGGTGAGCCGGAGGGCCTGGTGGTGGTCGCCGAGCGGCAGACCGCCGGGCGGGGCCGGCGCGGCCGGGTCTGGCAGTCGCCGGCCCGGGCCGGCATCGCGACCAGCGTCCTGCTCCGGCCCGGCGAGGCCGTCGCCGACCGTAACTGGCCGCCGGCGCCCCCCAGCGGGTACGGCTGGCTGCCGCTGCTCGCCGGCGTCGCACTGGTCGAGGCGGTGGCCCGGCTGGCCGAGCTGGACGCCCGGCTGAAGTGGCCGAACGACCTGCTGATCGGCGACGCCAAGTGCGCCGGCATCCTGGCCGAGGCGGTGCCGGGCACGTCCCCGGCGGAGCCGCCCGCGATCGTGCTGGGGATGGGGCTCAACGTCACGCTCCGCGCCGACGAGCTGCCGGAGAACCCGACCGGCCTGCCGGCCACCTCGCTGCAACTGGCCGGCGCGGCGGCCACCGACCGGGACCCGCTGCTGCGGGCGCTGCTCCGCGCGCTCGGCGACTGGTACGACCGCTGGCGCACGGCCGGCGGCGACGCGGTGGCCAGCGGCCTGCGCGACGCCTACCTCGCCTCCTGCGCCACGGTCGGCCGGCGGGTACGGGTGCTGCTGCCCGACGGTGCCGAGCTGACCGGCCTCGCCGCCGGCGTGGACGCCGACGGCCAGCTGCTGGTCGACACGGGTGCCGGCGAGCGGCGGCTGGCCGCCGGGGACGTGTTGCACCTGCGCTGAGGCCCCCGGCCGGGATCGGGTGGCGGTCCGTTCGTGCGCGGGGCGCGATCGGGGCCGCGCGGCTGATCCGCCGGGTCGCGGCGACCGGTTACGGTCAGCGCGTCCGATCCGTGCCTAGGAGGTTCCCCGTGGCGTTCCCCGAAGACGTGCTCACCGAGGACGAGCACGTCGTCCTGCACCTGCACCCGCACTGGAAGGCCCTGCTGCGGCCGATCCTGGTGCTGGTCCTCGGCGTTGCCGCCGTGGTGGCGGGCTGGGTCCTGCTGCCCGAGGGCGACGGCGGCACGATCGCGCTGTACGTGATCGCCGGGCTGGTCCTGCTGCTGGCGCTCTGGCTGGGCCTGTGGCCGTTCCTGGTCTGGCGCACCACGCACTACCTCTTCACCAACGAGCGGGTGCTGCTCCAGCAGGGTGTGTTCTCCCGGGACCGGCGGGACATCCCGCTGACCCGGATCAACGACCATTCGATGAGCCAGCGTTTCGTCGAGCGGCTGCTCGGCTGCGGCACGCTGACCATCGAGTCGGCGGGGGAGCGCGGCCAGTCCGTGCTGCGCGACGTCCCGTCCGTGGGCCGGGTCCAGACCAAGCTCTACGAGCTGGTCGAGGCCCACCACGACAAGCACTCGCTGGGCGACGGCGAGATGCGCGACATCCTGGCCGACATGCGCGAGGGCAAGCCGCTGCGCGACCCCACCAGCTGACCGGTTCCGCATCGGCTCCGGTTCGTGGACGTGGCGGTGTCCGACATGTTCGGACACCGCCACGGCGGCGACAGGCAGGGACCCGGGTGGCCCGGACGGGTCAGCGGCGCGGGCGGCGGGTGCCGGCGTGCAGCTCCGCGGCCAGTTCGGCGTCGAGGTCGGCGCCGATCGTGCTGCCCAGGCCCGCGTCGAGCGGGGCCGGACGTCCCTTCGGCTGCTTGAAGACCGGCTCGGCGGCCGGGGCGTCCTGGCGCCGCCCCGGCTGCTGCTGGGCCTCCTCCAGCTCGCTGACCGACTCGGCCAGCTCCGCCACCGGGTCCATCTCGGCCATGGTGTCCCACTCGTCGCGGTGGATGCTGTGCCAGGTTTTCTCGGCGTGCGCGGGCGCCGGCTGGAACACGAACGTCCGGTACGACCAGAACCGGAACATGGTGGCCAGCAGCACGCCGCCGGTCTTCGCCACGTTGAGCGCGAGCAGGCTGTGCACGCCCAGGCCGTACTTGGCGGCGGCGAGGACGCCCAGCTCGATCACCAGGCCGGTCGCGTTGAAGAGGAAAAACAGGGCGTATTCCCTCTTCAGCGCGGATTTAGGTCGATCCCGGTACGTCCAGTGCCGATTCATCAGATACGACGTGATCGTCGCCACTGCGGTGGCGATCACGGTCGCCTTCAGTTGGCCGTCGACAAAGACGGTGAGTGCCAGGATGTTGAACACCGCGTAATTGATGACGGTGTTGATGCCTCCGACGACACCGAATTTGAGCGCCTCGTGGATGAACTTCTGCCAGCGCTCGGGCAGCAGACGGACAAGACGCATGCGGAACACCTTAGGGCAGTAGACGGGGCCGGCAGGTTCCGGCCGGACGAGGTGGGCGGCAGGTCACGCCCCTGGCGGCCGCTCGTGCGCCGCCTCCGGAACCGAGGGCTTTCCCGCTTCCACGAAGACGAACCGTCGGTACGACCAGAAGCGGAACAGCGTCCCCAGGCCGGTGCCGACGATGAAGCTGGCGACGTTGTCGGCCAGTGGCGTCTGGAACACCGCCGGCCAGATGCTGCCCAGGCCGTACCGGCTGATCGCCAGGCAGCCCACGGCGATGCCCAGGCCCACCCCGTTGAAGAAGAAGAACAGTGCGTACTCGCGGGCCGGGTTGGAGCGCTTGCGGTGGCGCCAGGTCCAGAACCGGTTGCCCACGAAGGCGACGGTGGCGGCGATGACGGTGGAGATCGCCTTGGCGGTCACCTGCTCGACGCCGCGCACGTTCGCCAGGTAGTTGAAGAGCGCGAAGTCGAGGAGGAAGGCGATCCCGCCCACGGTGGCGAACTTGCTCAGCTCGCGGACGAGGTGACCGAAGCGGTCCAGCAGTGTGCGGACCAGACCCGGCCGGGTCTGCGGAGACCCTGGCTGGTCCCCGGTCATCGTCGCGGCCACCCGCCGAGCGTACCGGTCGGGAGCGAGCCGGACGCGCAGCAACGGCGAGCCGGCCCGGATCGCGCCCCGGGAGGCGTCGGCCCCGCCGTCCGACGCCGCCACGCGTGAGCGGCGGGTGACTCTTTGTGGACCGGTCGCCGTTCGGCTCGTCCAATCGACGTGCCTGTCACCGGAAGCCCGGTTCCTCCGTCTGTCATCGTCCGTTCCGACGGCCGACAACAGTTCGCCGCAGGATTTGCGTGAAACTGCGCGCGAAAGCGGGTATTAGCTCGTGATGCCGCAGCCGAGCTGTACCTTGTGCAGTTCTTCACAACCAGTACCACTGACTGGCGGCTCGGCCCGGTTTACGCTGAGCGCAATCCCAGGTTTCCACGATGGCGACGCGGCTCGCGCCCGCCAGACTCGTGCACCCATAGAACGGTCAGCGTCGACCACAAGGAGATGTGTCATGGTTGCTCCGGCTACTGTTCGGGGTATCGATCAGGCCCCGACTGCCCACCCCAAGCTGCTCGCCTGGGTCAGAGAAGTGGCGGAACTGACCACCCCCGACCGCGTGGTCTGGGTGGACGGGTCCGATGAGGAGTGGCGGCGCCTCACCGACGAACTGGTCGAGGCCGGCACCCTGATCCGGCTCAACCCGGAGAAGAAGCCCAACTCGTTCTACGCGCGGACGGACCCGACGGACGTCGCCCGGGTCGAGGAGCGCACGTTCATCTGCTCCGTCGACGAGGCGGACGCCGGCCCCACCAACAACTGGATGGCGCCGGCCGAGATGAAGCGGACGATGACGGAGCTGTACCGCGGGAGCATGCGCGGGCGCACCATGTACGTCATCCCGTTCGTCATGGGCCCGGTCGAGGCCAAGAGCCCCATGTTCGGCGTCGAGATCACCGACAGCCCGTACGTGGTCGCCTCGATGCGGATCATGACCCGGATGGGCGCCAGGATCCTCGAGGCGATGGGTGACGACGCGGACTTCGTACACGCGTTGCACTCCATCGGCGCCCCGCTCGCCCCCGGCCAGCAGGACGTCGTCTGGCCGTGCAACGACACGAAGTACATCTCGCACTTCCCGGAGACCCGGGAGATCTGGTCCTTCGGCTCCGGCTACGGCGGCAACTCGCTGCTCGGCAAGAAGTGCTACTCGCTGCGGATCGCCAGCGTGATGGGCCGCGACGAGGGCTGGCTCGCCGAGCACATGCTGATCCTCAAGATCACCTCGCCGGAGGGCAAGGTCTACCACATCGCCGGCGCCTTCCCGTCGGCCTGTGGCAAGACCAACCTCGCGATGGTGGAGCCGACCATCCCGGGCTGGAAGGTCGAGACCATCGGCGACGACATCGCCTGGATGCGCTTCGGCTCCGACGGCCGCCTCTACGCGGTCAACCCGGAGTACGGCCTCTTCGGCGTCGCGCCCGGTACCGACTGGAAGACCAACGCCAACGCCATGCGGACGCTGGACCGCGGCAACTCCATCTTCACCAACGTGGGCCTCACCGACGACGGCGACATCTGGTGGGAGGGCATGGGTGAGCCGCCGGCGCACCTGATCGACTGGAAGGGCAACGACTGGACGCCGGAGAGCGACAGCCTCTCCTCGCACGCGAACAGCCGGTTCTGCACCCCGATCACCCAGTGCCCGATCCTGGCCGAGGACTACTACGACCCGAACGGCGTGCCGATCGACGCGATCCTCTTCGGCGGCCGTCGCCGGGACACCATCCCGCTGGTGACCGAGGCCCGCGACTGGGTGCACGGCGTCTACATGGGCGCGACGCTCTCCTCGGAGACCACCGCCGCCGCGTCCGGCGCGGTCGGCGTGGTCCGCCGCGACCCGATGGCGATGCTGCCGTTCATCGGCTACCACGCCGGCGACTACTTCCGGCACTGGATCGAGATGGGCAAGGGCGCCGACGGCGACGAGGCCAAGCTGCCCAAGATCTACTACGTGAACTGGTTCCGCAAGGACCCCGAGGGCAGCTTCCTCTGGCCGGGCTTCGGCGAGAACTCCCGCGTGCTCAAGTGGGTCGTCGAGCGGATCGAGGGCACCGCCGACGCGGTCGAGACCCCGATCGGCATGGTCCCGGCACAGGACGCGCTGGACGTCGAGGGTCTGGACATGACCCCCGAGGACGTCCGGATCGCCCTCAAGGTGGACCCGGAGGAGTGGCGCAACGAGCTCCCGCTGGTCACCGAGTGGTTCGAGAAGTTCGGCGACAAGCTGCCGGGCGTCCTCTGGGCCGAGCTGGACGCGCTGCGCGCCCGGCTCGACGCGGAGCAGCCGCAGAAGTAGGTGTGACGGTTGCCCGTACCGGGCAACATCGGATCCCATGAGGACGGCCGCCGAGACCACCGAGGTCCGGCGGCCGTCCGCCGTCCGGGCGCTGACCACGCTGGGTGGGGGCGTTTGGTGCGGCAGCGGGGTTGGTGGGCGTCGGGCGGGCAGGATGGGCCGGGTGGGAGGCGACGCGGTGAGCGACGAGTTCGACCTGATCGTGGTCGGGGCGGGGCCGGCCGGTGCGGCCGCCGCGCTGGCCGCCCGCCGGGCCGGTGCCCGGGTGCTGCTGCTCGACCGGTCCGACTTCCCCCGGGACAAGGCCTGCGGGGACGGCATCGCCGCGCACGGGCTGGACGTCCTCGCCGGGCTGGGGGTGACCGACGCGGTGACCGGGTACGCCCCGCTGCCGGCCCTGCGCCTGGTCGGCCCGGGCGGCGGGGCGGTGGCCCGGGCGCTGCCCCGGCCCGCGTACACCGTGCCCCGCGAGGTCTTCGACGCCCGGCTGGTCGCCGCCGCAGTGGCCGCCGGCGCCGTGCTGCGCCGGCACACCGTCCGCCGGGTCGAGCCGCGCGCCAGCCGAGTGGTGCTCGACGGGGAACTGGCCGCGCGGGCGGTGGTCGGCGCGGACGGCGCCGGGTCGGTGGTGCGCCGCTCGCTCGGCCACCCGGCGAACCCGGACCGTCACCTGGCGTTCGCCATCCGGGGGTACGCCCCGGCGCTGCCCGGCCCGCCCGAACAGCTCATCGTCACCTCGGCGCCGCGCTGGCCGGCATACGCGTGGTCCTTCCCGATCGGCGACGGACGGGCGAACGTCGGGTACGGCGAGGTGCTGCGGGGCGAACCGCTGAGCCGCGCGCACCTGCTGGACCGGCTCGCCGCGCTGCTGCCGGCGACCGACCCGGCCACGGTGACCGGGCTGCGCGCCCACCACCTGCCGCTGTCGACGCACCGGCCGTCCCCCGGCCGGGGCCGGGTGGTGCTGGCCGGCGACGCGCTCTCCCTGATCAACCCGTTCACCGGCGAGGGGATCTTCTACGCGCTGCTCTCCGGGGCCCTGGCCGGCGCAGCCGCGGCGGCGGCACCGGGCCGGGCGGCCGACCGGTACGCGCAGGCGCTGCGCCGGCGGCTCGGCACGCACCTGCGGCACAGCTCGGTCGCCGCCTGGCTGGCCCGGCACCGACGGATGGTCGACGCGGCCGTCCGGGCGGCCCGCCGCGACGAGCGGGTCTACCGGAGCGTGGTCGAGCTGGGGCTCGGTGACGGCCGGCTGGACGGGCGTACGGTCGCGATGATCGGCATCGGTCTCTCGGCGCGTAGTTAGCCTCCGAGGTCACCATCGGCCCGACGGGTCGCTACCCTGCAAGGTGATGACTCTGCGGAACCTCCTCTACTCCGCGTACGAGCGCCGCCTCACGGCATCGCTCGCGGGCAAGCCGGTGCCCCGACACGTCGGCGTGATGTGCGACGGCAACCGCAGGTGGGCGCGGGAGATGGGCTTCGTCGACCCCAACGACGGGCACCGGATGGGCGCCGAGCGAATAACGGAGCTGCTGCGCTGGTGCGACGCCGCCGGTGTGGGCCATGTCACGCTCTGGCTGCTCTCCACCGACAACCTCTCCCGGCCGGCGGAGGAACTGGACCCGCTGCTCCAGATCATCGAGGACCTGACCACCGAGCTGGCCGAGGAGGGCAACCCCTGGCGGCTGCGGATGGTCGGCGCGCTCGACGTGCTGCCGGCGCACCACGCGCAGGCACTCAAGGCCGCCGAGGAACGCACCCGGGGCCGCGCCGGCGGCGCGCAGGTCAACATCGCCGTCGGGTACGGCGGCCGGCGCGAGATCGCCGACGCGGTGCGCTCCCTGCTGCTGGAGCACGCCGCGAACGGCGGCACCATCGAGGAGTTGGCCGGCGCGCTCGACGTCGACCACATCTCCGAGCACCTCTACACCAAGGGCCTGCCCGACCCGGATCTGATCATCCGGACCAGCGGTGAGCAGCGCCTGTCGGGCTTCATGCTCTGGCAGTCGGCCCACTCGGAGTACTACTTCTGCGAACTCAACTGGCCCGACTTCCGGCGCGTCGACTTCCTCCGCGCCCTGCGCTCCTACGCCACCCGCCAACGCCGCTACGGCAGCTGACCCACAGGCCCAGCATGGCGGCGGTGGCTCAGGTCAGGTGGGGCAGGGCCCGGGTGAGGAAGTCGCCGAGGTCGGCGGGGGACTCCAGGGTGAGGTCGGCGGCGTCGGCGACCTCGTGACCGGTCTCCGGGTTGGCCACGGCGACGCAGACGCCGAGGAAGTCCGGGTCGGCGGCGGCCCGGGCCCGCAGCGCGGCGAAGGCCTTGATGTCCGAGACGTCGTCGCCGAAGTACCAGGCGCCACCGGCGTCGCGCACCACCTCGCCGATGACCAGGCCCTTGTCCCGGTCGACCGGGGGCTTGAGCTCCAGCACCATCCGGCCGGCCTGCACCTTCAGGCCCAGCCGCTCGGCCTGCGCCCGGCCCCACTGCTCGACCTGCGGGCCCAGTTCCGGCGCGGTACGCCAGTGCAGCGCGACGCTCAACCGCTTGAACTCCACCAGCGCGCCGGCCGGCAGCTCGGCCCGGGCCAGGTCGGCCAGCTCGGCCATGGTCGGCACCCAGGGCAGGGCGGCCGGCTCGGTCACCGTCTCGCCCCCGGAGTGGCTGTGCTCCAGGCCGTACAGGCCGTAGAGGTCGATGCCGGCGAGGCCGCCGAGGTGGTCGCGGAGGAACTCGACCGGGCGCGCGGAGACGATCGCCACCCGCTGCACCACCGGGGCGAGCGCCTCCAGCGCGGCGAGCACCTTGGGCGCGGGCTGCACGGCGGTGGGGTCGTCCTCGACCGGCGCCAGGGTGCCGTCGAAGTCGAAGAAGAGCACGGTGTCGGCCGCCCGCGCGGCGGTGGTACGCCAGGCGTGCTCGGCGTCCAACGGGGTCTTCGGCTGCTGATTGCCCAGATTCAACGGCGGCACGCGCGACAGCGTACCCCGGCGGTGGCGGCTCATTCGTGGCCACGAGATGACGCCTTGACACCCCTGCCGGTGGGCGATTCCGGGTAGTCGATCAGCGTTCGGCGGCTCCCCGGCGCGGGCGTCCGAACGGCACCACCGTGGCCTCCTGGCCGTGGCTGAGCAGGTACCCCTCGACGAATCCGGTGTTCCGGTCCCCGGCGTGCGTCTCGATCTCGTTGAGCCGGGCCACCAGGAACTCGGTCAGCGCGCTGACCCGGTCGTTGAGCCGCTCGTGCAGCTCGGCGACCACGGCCAGCACCACCGCCGTGCCGGCGGTGGTGAGCGCGAAGAGGTTGACGACCAGCGGCACCTGGTCGCCCTCGATCGCGCTGATCGCGATGTTGGCGGTCACGCAGGATGTCAGCGACACCGCCGCGACCACGACTGCCCACCATTTCAGGGTCATGGACAGACCCCTCCTTCTGTCCCGCAGGGCTGGGTTCGGCCTTGTCCCGTCCCCCCGCCGTCGACGAGCCCAAGCAGTATGAATAGGGACGCTAGCGCGCCCGATATCGGCCCGTGGGGAAACGAAGAGGTCTGACCAGGCGTTCTTTCGCCATCTGAGGAACTACCCGGCCCGTTCGTCTCGTTTTCGGACGTCGACCGGCAGGGCCGGGCGGTAAGCGAGGTAACGGATGGTTTCCCGGATGTGGAACTTCTCCGCCTCCGAGACGTCCGGGTCCACCAGTCGCCGCAGCAGCGCCTCCACATCCGGGTCCATCGGGGGTGCCGGCGCGGCGCTGCGGGGGGCGCCGGCCCGGTCCCAGCCCAGCGCCGCGAAGGCGGCGGCCGGGTCGAGGCCGAGCCCCTCGCAGAAGGCGACCACCCGCTCCGCCTCCGGGTCACTGGCCCAGTCGCCGCGTACCCAGCGGTTGATGGTCTGGCGGGAGACGCCGGTGCGGCGGGAGACCTCGGTGCCCGTCCAGGCCCGCATGGCGCGGGCGTCGTCGAGGGCCCGGCGGACGAAGCTGGCGAAGGCGATCTTCCGGGCGGGGGCGGTCTCGGTCACCCCGTGACGGTACGGCCGGACGGCCGTGGCGGGGAGTTCACACAGACGAGTGTCACGCGAACGGGACGGCTCTTTCCGGGCGCGGGTTAACGATCCAGGGGCCTTTTCGAGGGGTGTCACCTGGGCATAATAGAAGGCCTTAGGTGTGGCGGTAACCGAACGAAAAGCTGATACTGTCACGCTCGTGGGACAATCTACGGTGTGTCACGTGCATGAGACGATCAGTGCTCACATGCGTCACGCTCCCGGCGCGAGGGGGGTGTGGTGACCGAACTCGCGACCCGCGGCCAGGCCTTCGGCCTGATCGCAGAGGGGGTGGCCGCGGGACTGAGCGCGCCGTGGCGCCTCTACCTCGCCCGAGGATGCCGTTACCTGTCACTGAGCGTGGGGGACCGGGACGAGTGGACCGCCTGGCGTACCCATTTTGGTTGCCCGGAGCTGAGCGTCCGGATCTACGACGCCGGCGGCGAGATCCGCCGCGCCTCGGTCGCCGAGGTGGTCCTGGACGGCTGCCGGATCAGCGTCGAACTGGTCGAGGAGATCGGCACCGACGACCTGGACCGGCTCCTGGTCGTCGACCCCACCACGATCGAGCCGGAGGACCGGTGACCGGGTCGGCGCGGCGCGGCGGAGCCGCCGGATGAGCCCCTTCCTCGCGGTCTTCCTCGTCCTCGTCCTCGGCGCCACCAGCTACGCGGCGGGCCGGCTGCACGGGCAGCTCAGCTACCGGATCGGCTACCGCTTCGGCTACCGGCAGGGCTACTTCGACGGCGACCGGGGGGCGTGGCACCGGCGCCGCCGGGACGCCCAGGCCGCCATCGCCTCGGCCCTGGCCGGGCCGGTGGGCAGGCCGCCGGTGGTGACCACCGCCACGGTCACCACCACCGCGGTCGGCACCCCGGCCGGCCGCCAGGGCACCACCTACACCGGCTCCTCGTTCACCGCCCCGGTCGTGCCGGTCACCGGCCGGCACCCGACCGGGACCCTCGTCCGGCGGCAGGGCTGAGGACCGCTCGCGCCGACAGACCCGGTGCGTCGGCCGCGGCGGACGCGCACCGTCGGGGCCACGTCAGACCGGTGACGGTGGTCCCACCGGCCGGGATGCGCGCAGGGGGCATGCATCTCGGCCGGTTCGCCGTGCCGTTCACGCCCCGGTCGGGGGAGATCCACCTCCGGCACTAGCCGACGGGGCCTGGCGCGGCTAGCGTCTAGGCATGGCGCGGGGTTCTCCCGGGCCAGCCGGTCCGCCCGGAACTGCGACCTCGCGCACGGGGTTCCGCATCCGACCCCGTGTCCCCGGGCACCGGAGGAGGCGGAACGCGGGTGGCGGGTGCCCATCCGTCGGAGCAGGCCTGTGACGACTCGCCGTACGACCGCCGGTGCCGACCAGACCCCGGCCGCGACTGCCACGACCCGCCGAGCCACTCGGAGCCGCCGTACGACGGCCGCCGCCCCAGCCGGCACCGAGGAGCCCCGACCAGCCGGCCAGGCGTTCGTCCTGGACACCTCGGTGCTCCTGTCCGACCCGGCGGCCTTCCACCGCTTCGCCGAGCACGAGGTGGTCCTGCCGCTGGTGGTCATCTCCGAACTGGAGGGCAAGCGGCACCACCCCGAGCTGGGCTGGTTCGCCCGGCAGTCCCTGCGCATGCTGGACGACCTGCGGGTCGAGCACGGGCGGCTGGATCATCCGGTGCCCGCCAACGACTCCGGCGGCACGCTGCGGGTGGAGCTCAACCACTCGGACGGCGGCGTGCTGCCGCCGGGCTTCCGCAACGAGTCCAACGACGCCCGGATCCTCTCCGTGGCGTTGAACCTCGCCGCCGAGGGTCGGGAGGTGACCCTGGTCAGCAAGGACATGCCGCTGCGGGTCAAGGCCGCCTCGGTCGGGCTGCGGGCCGACGAGTACCGGCACGGCCAGGCCAGCGACCCCACCTGGACGGGCATGGCCGAGCTGGAGTTGGGCGAGGAGCAGATCGGCCGGCTCTACGCCGGCGAGACGCTCGACCTGGACGCCGCGGCGGGCCTGCCCTGCCACACCGGCCTGGTGCTGCACTCGGCCCGCGGCTCGGCCCTCGGCCGGGTGCTGCCAGACAAGACCGTCCGGCTGGTGCGGGGCGACCGGGAGGCGTTCGGCCTGCACGGCCGCTCGGCCGAGCAGCGCGTCGCGCTGGACCTGCTGCTGGACGAGTCCATCGGCATCGTCTCGATGGGCGGGCGGGCCGGCACCGGCAAGTCCGCGCTGGCGCTCTGCGCCGGCCTGGAGGCGGTGATGGAACGCCGCCGGCACAAGAAGGTGATCGTCTTCCGCCCGCTGTACGCCGTCGGCGGCCAGGAGCTGGGCTACCTGCCCGGCTCGGAGTCGGAGAAGATGTCGCCCTGGGCGCAGGCGGTCTTCGACACCCTCGGCGCGGTGGTGCACGAGAACGTGCTCGAGGAGGTCACCTCCCGGGGCATCCTGGAGGTCCTGCCGCTGACCCACATCCGGGGCCGGAGCCTGCACGACGCGTTCGTCATCGTCGACGAGGCGCAGTCGCTGGAGCGGGGCGTGCTGCTCACGGTGCTGTCCCGGATCGGTCAGGGGTCCCGGGTGGTGCTCACCCACGACGTCGCCCAGCGGGACAACCTCCGGGTGGGCCGGCACGACGGCGTGACGGCGGTGATCGAGACCCTGAAGGGTCACCCGCTCTTCGCGCACGTCACGCTGAGCCGTTCGGAGCGGTCGCCCATCGCGGCGATGGTGACCGATCTGTTGGAAGACATCCCGCATTAGCCGACCTCGGGTGCCGGTTGCGCCCCTCTCCGTCCATATTCACTTTGTGGCACAGATCACAAATTCGACTGTTGGTTTCCCATCCGTCTCACTGTGCGCAATGGTGTCCAACGAGCGCCCACGCCCCGACAGGATCGTCGAGCATCGTTCGTCCCACCCTTGGACGAGCCCCCGGCGAGGGTCGGTGCGTCGGTGGCGACCGGCTCCGGTCGGGGCGCTCGCGGCACGACCGCGCCTGAGACGGCCGGCCCCGCGCCGCGTCCTTGCCCCCGACGAAGGGACACTTCGTGAGTCGGCTGTGGAGCCGGTTCGGCGCCCGTACGGCCGCTGTCGCACTGCTCTCCGTGGGCGTTGCCGGCGGTTTCTACCTGGGCGAAGACCGAGAAACCCAGCAACAGGGCCTGACCGCGCAGGTCGGCCTCCAGGTCGACCAGGCCGAGTACGACTACCAGCGCGACCGGCAGGCCGAGCATCAGCGGGCCTCCGCCAAGCAGCGGGCCGCCGAGTACCAGGCGAAGCTGCAGGCCGCCGCGGCGGCCAAGGAGGCCGCCGAGCGGGCCCGCGAGGCCGAGGCCGCGGCGGCGTCCCGGAAGAAGGCGCGGGAGGCGGCGGCCAAGGAGGCCGAGGCCAAGACCACGCCGTTCGCCGGCCCGATCCCCGCGTCCTGCAACGAGTACAGCGGCAACCGTGAGATCGGCTGCGCGCTGCTGCTCGACGCCGGCTTCAAGATCGACCAGATGCCGTGCCTGGACAAGCTCTGGGACAAGGAGAGCGGCTGGAACCACAAGGCCTACAACTCCTCGTCCGGGGCGTACGGCATCCCGCAGGCCCTGCCGGGCAGCAAGATGGGCACCGTGGCCGACGACTGGAAGACCAACCCGGCCACCCAGATCAAGTGGGGCCTCGGCTACATCAAGGGCCGGTACGACAACCCGTGCGGCGCCTGGTCGCACAGCCAGAGCACCGGCTGGTACTGATCGTCACCGACGAGGGCGGGGCGGGTGGGCGACCACCCGCCCCGCCCTCGTCGTGTCCCGGGCCGGCGCGCCGCCCAGGTGGCGGTCGGCCACGATTGCTGATAGCTCTTTTCAGGTGACCCTGCATCCCACGGGCGGCGACCCGACCCGGTTCGGCACCGATGCGTTCTACGCCTCACTCGGCCGGGCCTTCGTCGCCATGTGCGCGGTGGTGCCGTTCCTCTTCCTCATCGAGGCGCTCGACCAGGGGCTCAACTTCGGCCTCGACGTGGCGGCCGGGATCATCCCGCACCGCATCCAGGGCCTCGACGGGGTCTTCTTCTCGCCGTTCCTGCACCACGGCTTCGACCACCTCTACAGCAACAGCATCCCGCTGATCCTGCTCGGCACCTTCGTGCTCGCCGCCGGCACCCGGCGCTTCCTCTGGTCCACCCTGATCATCGTGCTGGTCAGTGGGCTCGGCGTCTGGTTCACCGGCGCGCCCAACTCGGTGGTCGTCGGCGCCAGCGGGGTGATCTTCGGCTACCTCGGCATCCTGCTCACCCGTGGCCTGGTGGAGCGCAGCTGGTGGAACCTGGCGGTGGTGCTGCTGGTCGGCCTGCTCTACGGCTGGCAGCTGCTCGGCATCCTCCCCACGGACGAGCGCATCTCCTGGCAGGGGCACCTGTTCGGGCTGCTCGGCGGGGTGGTGGCGGCGATCCTGTTCCGGCGCCGCCGGCCCGAGCCGGACGGGCCGTACCGCTCGGAGTCGACCCTGACGATGCCCTGAGCCCGGCCGACCCGCCGGTGCGCGGCGAGGATCGGGACATGCTTGCCCGGCCGGGCCGGCGGGCCTACCGTCGGCATCAGCACGCGTTGATCCGCCAGCGGAAAGCGACGGTACGCCATGCGCGAGGTCGATGTCGCGGTGATCGGGGCCGGCCCGACGGGCCTGTTCGCCGCCTACTATGCCGGGTTCCGGGGGTTGTCCGTGGCGGTGGTCGACGCGCTGCCCGAGCCGGGTGGGCAGATCACCGCGATGTACCCGGAGAAGCTGATCCTCGACGTCGCCGGCTTCCCCGCCGTCAAGGGGCGGGACCTGGTGGCCAACCTGGTCGCCCAGGCCGCGCCGTTCCACCCGGAGTACCTGTTGGGCACCCGGGCCGAGAAGCTCGCCCACGTCGACGGCCACCCGGTGCTCGGGCTCGCCGGCGGTGACCAGCTGCGCTGCGGCGCGGTGGTGGTCACCGGCGGGCTGGGCAGCTTCACCCCGCGCCCGCTGCCGGTGGCGGAGAGCTTCGTCGGCGGCGGGATCGTCTACTTCGTGCCGGAGCCGGCGGCGCTGGCCGACCGGGACGTGCTGATCGTCGGCGGCGGGGACTCGGCCTTCGACTGGGCGCTGACCCTGCAACCGCTGGCCCGCTCGGTGACGCTGGTGCACCGGCGGGAGCGGTTCCGGGCGCACGCGGCGACGGTCTCCCGAGTGCTGGCCCTGCCGGTACGGGTGATCGTCAACGCCGAGCTGACCAGGCTGGACGGGGACGCTACGGTGGCCGCCGCCGAGATCACCGTACGCGGCGGCGCCGCGGAGACCCTCCCGGTCGACACGGTGGTGGCGGCGCTGGGCTTCACCGCCGACCTCGGCCCGCTGGCCGAGTGGGGGCTGCGGCTGGACCGCCGGCACATCGTGGTCGACAGCGCGATGGCGACCAACCTGCCGCGCGTCTTCGCCGCCGGGGACATCACCGAGTACCCGGGCAAGGTGCGCCTGATCGCCACCGGGTTCGGCGAGGCGGCCACCGCGGTCAACAACGCCGCCGTCGCCATCGACCCGAGCGCCCATCTCTTCCCCGGCCACTCCTCCGACGCCGGCTGACGGGACCGGTCAGCGGGGCAGGCCGATCAGGTCGGCCATCAGCCCGGTCTGGTGGTCGAAGTATGCGTCGCGGTGCGGGATCATCCGGTTCACCCGGCCGAACAGCTCGAAGCTGATCAACCCGAACAGCTGGGTCCAGCCGGCCATGCCCCGGGCCAGCAGCGGCTCCGGCAGGCCGGGGAAGAACCCGGCGGCGATCTCGGCGAGGTCGGCGCGGACCGGCTCGGGCAGGTCGTCGGCGGGGGCGGCGAGCCGACCGTCGGCCAGCCCGTCCCGCAGGATGCCGACCATGGTCAGCGGGGGGCGCTGGGCCGGTAGGACGGTGTCGTCGGGGGCGGCGTACCCGGGCACGGGACTGCCGTAGAGCAGCGCGTATTCGGCGGGGTGGGCGAGCGCCCAGTCCCGGGCGGCCCGGCACGCGGCGTGCCAGCGGCCGCGTAGGTCGTGCCGGTCGGTGGTGGCGTCGGCGGCCTCCACCGCGTCGCCGAGCGCCTCGTACGCCTCCAGGATCAGGGCGGTGAGCAGTTCGTCGCGGCTCGGGAAGTAGCGGTAGATGGCGGAGGAGACCATCCCCATGTCCCGGGCGACCGCCCGCAGCGAGAGGTTGGCGCCGTCGGTGGCCAGGTGGCGGCGGGCCACTGCCTTGATCTCGTCGATCATCTCGGCACGGACCCGGGCGCGGATCGAGGAAGCGGGCATGGGCCCACTCTGCCACGGATCAGAGCGGCAATCAAAAGAGAGAGCACTGCTCTTGACGAACCGCCGGGCGAGCGGTCATGCTGGTGTCGGCAAACGAGAGCAGTGCTCTCGGTTCGTATCCCCGCTTTGAAAGGCGTTCCCATGTCGCTGCACGTGATCGTCGGCTCCGGCCCGGTCGGCACGGCCACCGCCCGTCTCCTCGCCGAACAGGGCGAGCGGGTCCGGGTCGTGACCCGCCGGGGCGCCGGGCCGGAGCACCCCGCCGTCGAGCGGGTCGCCGCCGACGCCGCCGACGCCGACCGGCTCACCGCGCTCACCGAGGGCGCGGACGCGCTCTACAACTGCGCGAACCCGGCGTACCACCGGTGGTCGACCGACTGGCCGCCGCTGGCCGGCGCGCTGCTCACCGCCGCCGAGCGGACCGGCGCGGTGCTCGCCACCGTCGGCAACCTCTACGGGTACGGGCCGGTCGACGGCCCGATGACCGAGCAGACGCCGCCGGCGGCCACCGGCACCAAGGGGCGGGTCCGCAACCGGATGTGGGCCGACGCGCTCGCCGCCCACCGGGCCGGCCGGGTCCGGGTCACCGAGGTGCGCGGCTCGGACTACCTCGGCGCCGACGGCACGTCCCTGCCGATGATGGTGCTGCCCCGGGTACTCGCCGGGCAGCGGGTCTTCCTCCCGGTCGACTGGGACGCCCCGCACACCTGGACGTACATCCCGGACGTCGCCCGTACCCTCGTCGTCGCCGCCACCGACGCGCGGGCCTGGGGCCGGGCCTGGCACGTGCCCAGCCCGCCCGCCGCCGGCATGCGTGAGTTGGCCAACCGGGCGGCGGCGCTGGCCGGCGCGCCCGCGCCCAAGCTGACCCGGATGCCCTACCCGGTGCTCTGGCTGGGCGGCCTGGCCAACCCGTTCGTGCGCGAGTTGCGCGAGACCGCCTACCAGTTCGACCGGCCGTTCCTGATGGACTCGGCCGCCGCCACCGCCACCCTCGGCGTGGAGCCGACCCCGCTGGACCGCGCGCTGAAGGAGACCGTGACGGCCCTGCGCCGCTGACCCGTCCGGGTCACCCGCCGCGAGCCCGGACCGGGCTCAGCGGCGGGGCGTCGGGCCGAGCGCGGCGACCAGCACCGCCACCAGGGTCAGGGCCGCGCCCGCCAGCGTCGTGGGCCCGGGGTGCGAGGCCGCGGTCGGCAGGACCAGGTCCAGCAGTACGGCGCCGACGATCTGCCCGGCGATGGTGGCCAGCCCGAGCAGCAGCACCCCGGTGAAGCGGACGATGCTCGCCGCGATCGCGATGAACACGATGCCGATCGGGCCGCCCAGGTAGAGCCACGGCTCGCCCGGGAAGGCGCCGGTCGGCCGACCGCGGACGGCCCCGTCGACGGCGAAGGTGACGAGCAGGGCGGCCGTGCCGACGGCGAAGTTGACCAGGGTCGCCGACAGGGCGCTGCCCGAGGCGACCCGGACCCGGCCGTTGACCGCCTGCTGCCAGGCGATGCCGACCCCGGCCAGCAGCGGCAGCAGAGCCAGCGCCAGGATCCCCGGGTCGGCCAGCCGATCACCCACCGCCAGCAGGACGGCCAGCACGGTCAGCGCCGCACCGGTCAGCCGGCTCGCCGTCACCGGCTGCCGGCCGGCCGGGCCCACCCCGGCCCGGTCCACCGCGAGGCTGCTCGCCGACTGCCCGGCGACCACCGCCACGGTGAAGACGGCCACGCCGAGCGTGCCGATGGTGAGCCCCTGGGTGGCGACCAGGAACGCGCCGCACACCCCGCCCAGGCACTGCCACGGGCGCAGCGAGCCGTCCTGCAGCGCCGTGCGCAGGTCGCGCAGCCCCCGCCGCCCACCAGGGGTGGCGGGGACCAGCACCAGCAGCACCAGCAGGCCCAGCCCGAACGAGACCACCGCGGCGGCGATCCCGTCGGCCAGGCGTACGCCCAGCTCGCCGTTGATCCGGGACTGCACGGCCACGGCGACCCCCGAGGCGGTCGCCAGCCCGACCGCGACGATCCGCCGGGACGCCGGGACGGTCGGCGGGGCCAGCGTCCCGGTCGCGCTCACTCCTGCTCGGCCAGCGGCCGCCCGTCGAAGTCGATCGCCGAGTAGAGGGCCAGCTTCTCCAGCCGGTGGTACGAGTCGATCACCCGGATGGTGCCGCTCTTGGAGCGCATCACGATCGACTGGGTGTACGCCCCGCCGGCCCGGTAACGCACGCCGCGCAGCAGGTCACCGGAGGTGACGCCGGTGGCCACGAAGAAGCAGTTGTCCCCGGTGACCAGGTCGTCGGTGCTGAGCACCCGGTCCAGGTCGTGCCCGGCGGCGAGCGCCTTCTCCCGCTCCTCGGCGTCGCGCGGCCAGAGCTTGGCCTGCATCGCCCCGCCCATGCACTTGAGCGCGCAGGCCGAGATGATCCCCTCGGGCGTGCCGCCGATGCCCATCAGCACGTCGACGTCGGACTCGCCCCGGGCGGCGGCGATCGACCCGGCGATGTCGCCGTCGGAGATGAACCGGATGCCCGCCCCGGCCCGGCGGATCTGCTTGACCAGGTCGTCGTGGCGCGGGCGGTCCAGCACGCAGACCGTGACCTCGGAGACGTCGGTGCCCTTGACCTTGGCGATCCGGCGCAGGTTGTCGGCCACCCCGGCGTTGATGTCCACCACGTCGGCGTACATCGGACCGACGGCGAGCTTCTCCATGTAGAAGACGGCGCTCGGGTCGAACATCGCGCCGCGCTCGGAGACCGCGAGCACCGCCAGCGCGTTGGGCATGCCCTTGCTCATCAGCGTGGTGCCGTCGACCGGGTCCACCGCGACGTCCACGTCGGGGCCGGTGCCGTCACCGACCTCTTCGCCGTTGAAGAGCATCGGCGCGTTGTCCTTCTCGCCCTCGCCGATCACCACGACCCCGCGCATCGGGATCGAGTTGATCAGCTTGCGCATCGCGTCGACGGCTGCCCCGTCGCCGCCCTCCTTGTCGCCCCGGCCGACCCACCGGCCGGCGGCCATCGCCGCGGCCTCGGTGACCCGGACCAGGTCGAGGGCAAGGTTGCGGTCGAGATCCTGGGGGATCCGCGTCCTGGTGTTCGTCATGACGGCTTCCTCCTCGCGACGTTGCGGGGTGGACCGGCAGGGTGCTGCGGTCGCCACTGCCGGCTTTGTCGCTGATCCTCACACGATGACAGGTCCGGTGCCGGGGCGGGGCGGTGGTGGGCGGGATCGGTCACCCACGCGGCTGCGAGAATGGACCGGTGGACCCCGCACAGCCTGCCGATCGCGTACCCGCCGACCAGACCCCGCCCGACGGCCAGCCGCCGGTGACCCCGACCGGGGCGACCGACACGGCGGCCGGCGCGGGCGCCGGTGACCCGGCGCTGGTCGAGCCGGTGCCCGACGCCGCCCCCGTGGACGCCGACGTGCCGCCGGCGCGGCCGGCGGCCGGCGGGCGGCCCGCCCGCAGGGAGAAGGCCCGCTCCGAGCGGTCGCCGAAGGACATGGCGCTCTCGCTGCTGGTGCTGCTCGTCCCGATCGCCCTGCTGCTCGCCTTCTACCGGGGCTTCCTCGGCGGCGAGCAGCCGACCGTGATCAACGCCGCCCCGGCCTACGAGCAGGCCCGGTCGGCGAACGCCTTCCCGGTCAGCGAGCCGGCCGGGCTGAGCTCCGGCTGGCGTACGGTCAGCGCCAGCTACCGCACGGTGGAGGGCGGCGCCAACCTGCGCGTCGGCTACCTCACCCCGGAGGGGCGGGGCGTCCAGCTGGTGCAGAGCACCGTGCCGGCGGAGAAGCTGCTGCCCGCCGAGCTGACCGCCGAAGGGCAGCCGCAGGGGCCCACCGACCTGAACGGGCGCAGCTGGCAGCGGTACACCGGCCGGGGCAACGACCAGGCCCTGGTGCTGCTCGAACCGAACCGCACGATCCTGGTGGTGGGCGACGCCCGGGAGAACGAGCTGCGGCAGCTCGCCGGCTCGCTGCGGTAGGACCCAAAGGGCCCGGGAAGCGTCCCTTTCCGCTATTCTGCCCCGGCTCGAATCCCGGCACGCCGCGCGTAGCCGGGAACAGACTCCCGGAAAGAGAACCACGTGAACCTTCGACGGTGGAGCGCAGGCGTCCTCGCCGCCGCCCTTTTCGTCCCCGGCCTGGCCGCCTGCAAGTCGGATTCCGCCGGCTCCGACGGCACGGCCGCCGCCTCGCCGACCCCGGCCGACCCGAAGGCGGCCCTGGTCGCCTCCACCAGTGAGATCAGCAAGGGGAACTTCACCTTCTCCATCACCGGTGGCGGCGAGTTCAACGGCAGCGGCACGGTGCACATGCCGTCCAAGAGCGCCGAGATGAAGATGGTCAGCGGCCAGAACGGCGCCGACGACATGTCGATGACCATGCACCTGGTCTTCATCGAGACCGACAGCTGGGTCAAGCTGGAACTCGGTGGCGAGATGGCGGACGCCATCCCCGCCTTCAAGGCGATGAAGGGCAAGTACCAGCACATCGACCGCGCCAAGGTCAAGGACGCCAAGGAGCTGGAGTTCGACTTCGCCGACGTCGATCCGGCCGGCAGTGACGCGCTGATCAAGGCGGTCACCGACGTCAAGGCAACCGGTGAGGGCGCCTACGCCGGCACCATCGACGCGACCAAGGCCACCGACTCCGACGTGCTCGACGCCGACACGCTCAAGGGCCTGGGCGACAAGGCCGGCGCGCTGCCGTTCACCGCCAAGCTCGACGGGCAGGGGCGGCTGGCCGAGTTCACCGTGCAGCTGCCCGCGGTCGGTGACACGGCGGCCCACGACCTGACCGTGAAGTACGCCGACTACGGCACCGCCGCCCCGGTGCAGAAGCCCCCGGCGAAGCAGGTCGTCGAGGCGTCCGACCAGGTCTACGAGATGTTCAAGAGCTGAACCAGCGACGGGTGGGGCGGCCTCGTCCGTCCCCACCCCGTCGGCGGTGTTCCACCAGGTGGACCGGACAGGGATTGCCGAACGCGGCGTCAGGGAACAGAAGGTACGCGACCTCGCCGGCTCGTTCCGTCGGCCGGACGGGACTCGCGCGGCGGGGCAGGTGCAAGGCCCCGACGCCACGCCTCCGGCGCCCTCGCGGGCCGGACGACCCACCTGGAGAGGTTCTCGTGACCATTCGACGCTTCAGTGCGGCGGTCTTCGCGGCGACGCTGCTCACTTCTGGTCTGGCCGCCTGCAACGCCAGCGGGACGGGCGACCCGGCAGTGTCCGGCTCCGCGACGCCGGCCGCGTCCGGCTCGGCCATCGCCCCGAGCGGTAACGCCGACGCCAAGCAGGCCCTGCTCAACTCCACGAACGAGATCAGGAACGGCAACTTCCGGTTCACCATGTCCGGCGCCGGTTCGAGCGCCCAGGGGCAGGTGCACGAGCCGAGCCAGAGCGCCGAGATGCGCGTGCTGATCGGTGACGCGTCCTCGGACCTGTCGATGAAGCTCGACCTGATCCACGCCAAGCCGGACAGTTGGGTGAAGCTGGAGCTCGGCGGCAAGTCCGCCGGCAGCATCCCCGGCGTGCAGAAGCTCAACCTCGGCAGGTACCAGCACCTCGACCAGACCCGGATCAAGGGCAACAAGGCGCTGGGCTTCGACTTCGACAAGATCGACCCGGCCGGCAGCGAGGTGCTGACCCAGGGCATCACCGAGGTCCGGCAGACCGGCGAGGGCGCCTACGCCGGCACGCTCGACGTGTCGAAGGCGGCGGAGGCCGGCTCGGTGGACCAGTCCGTGATCACCGCGCTCGGCCAGCAGGCCAGGTCGGTGCCGTTCACCGCCAAGTTGGACCCGCAGGGTCGGCTCAGCGAGCTGGTGATCCGGATTCCGGCCGCCGGCCAGAACGCCGCGCAGGACATCAAGGTCACCTACACCGACTACGGCACCGCCACCGCCGCGCAGAAGCCGCCGGCCGGCCAGGTCGTCGAGGCGCCCCAGGAGTTCTACCACCTGTTCGACTGAGCCGGCCGACGGTGGCGGGGCGACGACGCCCCGCCACCATCGTGCTCACTCCTGCGCGGCCTGGCGGGCGGCGTCGATCCGGGCCCGGGCCCCGTCCAGCCAGCGCTGGCAGACGTCGGCCAGCTGCTCGCCGCGCTCCCAGAGCGCCAGCGAATCCTCCAGCGACGTGCCGCCGACCTCCAGCTTCTCCACCACCTGGGCCAGCTCGGCGCGGGCCTGCTCGTAGCTGAGCCGCTCGTCCCTGGTCTCGTCGGTCATCCCACCCATCCCACCACACTCCTCAGCCGTCGACGGTCGCGGTCAGCTCGCCGTCGGCGAGGCGTACCCGCAGCGGATCGCCCTTGGCCACCTCGGCGGCGGCGCGTACGACATGGCCGTCGGCGCGCTGCACGATCGCGTACCCGCGGTCGAGGGTGGCCGCGGGGGACAGGGCGCGCAGCCGGGCCAGGGTGTGCCGCAGGTCGTCGGCGGCGGCGCCGAGGCGGTGGTCGAGGCAGCGGCCCGTCCGGTCCCGCAGCGCGCTCACCTCGGCGGCCCGCTGGTCGACCATCACCTGCGGGCGGGCCAGCACCGGGCGGGAGCGGAGCAGGTCGAGCCGGTGCGACTCGCGGTCGACCAGGTTGCGGACCGCGCGTTCCAACCGGGAGCGGGCCTGGCCGATCAGGCGGACCTCCTCAACGAGGTCGGGCACGACGCGCTTGGCCGCGTCGGTCGGCGTGGACGCGCGCACGTCGGCGACGTAGTCGACCAGCGGGGCGTCCGTCTCGTGGCCGATCGCGCTGACCACCGGCGTACGGCAGGCGAAGACCGCCCGGCAGAGCGCCTCGTCGGAGAAGGGCAGCAGGTCCTCGATGCCACCGCCGCCCCGGGCCAGGATGATCACGTCGATGCTCGGGTCGGCGTCGAGCACCTTCAGCGCGTCGACGATCTGCGGCACCGCGCTCGGGCCCTGCACCGCCACGTTGACCGTGCGGAACTCCACCGCCGGCCAGCGCCGCCGGGCGTTGGTGAGCACGTCCCGCTCGGCGGCCGAGGCGCGGCCGGTGATCAGGCCGACCCGGCCGGGCAGGAACGGCGGGCGGCGCTTGCGGGCCCGGTCGAAGAGCCCTTCCGCGGCGAGCAGTTTCTTGAGCTTCTCCAGCCGGGCCAGCAGCTCACCGAGCCCCACCTGGCGGATCTCGTCGGCGCGCAGGCTCAGCGTGCCCCGGGCCGCGTAGAACTCCGGCTTGGCGTGCAGCACCACCCGGGCGCCCTCGCGCAGCTCCGGCGCGCCGGAGTCGAGCACGTCCCGGTTGGTGGTGACGGTCAGGCTGAGGTCGGCGGACGGGTCGCGCAGGGTGAGGAAGACGGTGCTCGCGCCGGGGCGGCGGCTGATCTGCGCCACCTGCCCGTCCACCCAGACCCAGCCGAGGCGGGCGATCCAGGCGCCGACCTTCTGGCTGACCACCCGGACCGGCCAGGGCTCCTCGGGGGTGCTGCGCGGGGCGTCGGTCACCCGCCCACCCTACGGTCAGGCTCCGACGACCTGCGGGAGCCCCGACAGCGCGTGCCGCTTACGGGTCGCAGCCGCTGCCGCCGGAAACCCGGCACGTACGATGGACGGGTGACCCAGGCTGAGACGACCTCCCGGACCGGCAAGCGCGTGCTCCTGGCCAAGCCCCGCGGCTACTGCGCGGGCGTCGACCGGGCGGTGCAGACCGTGGAGGAGGCGCTCAAGCTCTACGGCGCCCCGATCTACGTGCGCAAGCAGATCGTGCACAACAAGCACGTGGTGCGGACCCTGGAGGCCAAGGGCGCGATCTTCGTCGAGGAGAACGAGGAGGTGCCGGAGGGCGCCACCGTCGTCTTCTCCGCGCACGGCGTCGCCCCGGAGGTCCACGAGCAGGCGAAGGCGCGTTCCCTGAAGGCGATCGACGCGACCTGCCCGCTGGTGACCAAGGTGCACCAGGAGGCGAAGCGGTTCGCCGCCGAGGACTACGACATCCTGCTGATCGGCCACGAGGGGCACGAGGAGGTCGTCGGCACCGCCGGCGAGGCTCCCGCCCACATCCAGCTGGTGGACGGCCCCGACGGCGTCGACAAGGTCACCGTGCGGGACCCGAACAAGGTTGTCTGGCTCTCCCAGACCACCCTGTCGGTGGACGAGACGCTGGAGACCGTCGCCCGGCTCAAGCAGCGGCTGCCGCTGCTCCAGTCGCCGCCCAGCGACGACATCTGCTACGCCACCTCCAACCGCCAGCACGTGGTCAAGGAGATCGCCCCCGACTGCGACGTGGTGATCGTCGTCGGCTCGCGCAACTCCTCCAACTCGGTGCGGCTGGTCGAGGTCGCGCTGGACGCCGGTGCCCGCGCCGGGCACCTGGTCGACTTCGCGCACGAGATCGACGACGCCTGGCTGACCGGCGCCGGCACGGTCGGCGTCACCTCCGGCGCGAGCGTGCCGGACGAGCTGGTGCAGGACGTGCTGGCCCACCTCGCCGAGCGGGGATTCACCGACGTCGAGGAGATCACCACCGCCGACGAACGGTTGACCTTCTCGCTGCCGCAGGAGCTCAAGCGCGACATGAAGGCCGCGGCCGAGCGGGCCTGACCGGGAACGGATCGCCCGTCGGGCACGTCCCAGTGGGCATGAAGACGCATCGGATGGCCCTCGTCGCTCTGGTCGTCTGCGCGGCGCTGGGCGCCTGCGGCGGCCAGGACGGCGACGACCGGACGGGCACCGCCAGCCCCTCGGAAGGATCGCCGGTGACCAGTTCGCCCAGCACCGGTCCGGCGCAGCCGGTCGACCCGTCCGCGCCGACCGGCGTCCCGCCGACCGTCGTGCCCCCGACCGTCGTGCCCCCGACCGAACCGCCGCCGAAGCAGCCGCCGCTCGGCCCCAGCCTGCCGCCCGGCCCCGGGGCGACCACGATCACCGGCACCGTCCAGCCCGGCGTGGAGCCGAACTGCCTGCTTGTCAACGGTTACCAGCTCATCGGCGGCCCCCGGGACGTCCTCGCCGTCGGCGCCAGGGTCACCGTCACCGGCCAGGCCAAGCCCGACATGATGACCACCTGCCAGCAGGGCACCCCCTTTGTCGTGGAGTCCGCCCGCCGCTCCTGACCTTCCTCCGCGCCTGCGGCCGGTCACCCCGCTGAGCACGGAGTTGGCGGCACGGAGTCGGCGGCACGAAAAGGACAATCCAGGTGGGGGAAAAGGGGGAGCCCGCCCCCGGGGACCGGGGACGGGCTCCTGTGGTGCTCGGGCGGTCGATGACCGCCGTCAGCGGGTGGTCAGTTCACCGCGCCGATCGCTACCGAGCCGCGGCCGACAACCGCACCCTCGGTGGTGGTGACGGCCAGGTCACCGTAGAGCGCCCGGCCGGCGGTCGGGGTGGACAGGGCGGTCACCGTACCGGTGAGGGTGGCGGTGTCGCCGTTGTCCAGCGGTAGCGGGGTGGTCGGGGCGGACAGCGTGCCCAGCGACGGCGCCGAGAACGAGTCCCGGTAGTCGTAGGCGGTGCTGGTGCCCGGACCGTCGACGGAGTACCCGTCGATCACGACCCGGTAGGTGCCGGCGGCCGGGTTGGTCAGGGTGACCGCTTCCTCCGAGTCACCGTCGGCCGAGCGGCCCACCCGGGTGGCACCCAGGAAGACCGACAGGTCCAGGTCGGCCCCGAGGTTTGCCGTGTTGCCGATCCGGGCCGTGAAGCTGGTCGCCCCGGCCGGCACCGTCACCGTGTACTCCTGCTGCGTGCCCTCGGCGATGGTCGGCCGCTCGGCGTGCACGCTGGACAGCGGGCCGCCCTGGCCGGTCACCGCGACCGGGCCGAAGGTGTTGGCCAGGTTCCAGGTCACGTCGGTCGGGGTGTCGGCGGTCACCGACGGCAGCTCGATCACGGCCGGCTCGACCTGGACGCCCTGCACCCGCGCCTGGAGCTGGAACGGGTTGTTCAGCGACGGCGACGTGCGCCGGGCCTCCACCTCGATCTCCCAGACACCCGGGATCGGGTTCCGGTAGTCCCGCTCCTGCGGCTTGCAGACCGCCGCGTCGGAGAAGTTGGTGTAGCAGGCGGTGCTGGCGGTGCTATCCACCGGGACGCCGTACGGGTTGATGGCGATGAACCGGGTCTGCGAGCCGGTGGCGATGCCGGAGAGGTTGACCTGGAGCGCGCCCGCCCCGGCCGGCACCGTCACGAAGTACGAGGTGAAGCTGTTCCGGTCGACCGAGCCCTCGGTCGACCAGGAGTACGCCGGCGCCTGCACGTCGTTGGCGACGACCACCACGGTGGAGACCTCGAAGTCGACCACCGAGGTGGCCGGGTCGTCGATGGTCATCAGCGCGCCGTGTGCGCCGTCGGTGCGGGGCTTGGCGACCACGTTGATGGTGACCGCCTTGTTCAGCGGCAGCACCACCGACCGCGGCGCGGTGAAGGTGCCGTCGTTGCCGCGCAGCTCGACGTCGTGCCGGATGTTGCCGGCCGGGCCGCTGGTACGGGTGACGGTGACCTTGTAGGTCTTCGTCTGGTTGACCTTCTGGCCGCCCTGCGCCGAGGCGCAGCGGTTGTAGACGCCGGTGCCCCGGTCCGGGTTCGGCACGAACCTGCCGGTGCCCGCGTCGTAGCGGGTCAGGTTCTTCGACAGCTCGGTGCAGACCGGCGCGTCCGAGCTGTACGAGCGGGTCTCGACGCCCTCGCTGAGCAGGTCCCAGGCGCCGGGCACGTTGAACATGCCGTAGCCCTGGGCGTACGTCGCGACGTCCGCGATCGGCTGGGCCGAGGTGTAGATGGCCCGGCGCAGCGCGGCCGGGCTGACCCCCCGGTCGTTCGCCTTGGCCGCAGAGAGCAGCAGCGCGGCGGCGCCAGTGGCCTGCGGGGAGGCCATCGAGGTGCCGTTGAGCATCTGGTAGCCCGGCGGCAGCGGGTAGCCGGCCTCGGGGACCGGGTTGCCCGGCTGCCAGGTCGGCGCGGTGGAGATCGCCGAGCCGGGGGCGGCGATGTTCGGCTTGAAACCGCCGTCCTCACGCGGGCCGCGCGAGGAGAAGTTGAACAGCGCGTTGTCCTTGCGGACGACGGAGCCGTAGTTGGCCAGCCAGGTGTCCTTGCTGATGTTGGCCGCGACGCTGACCACGTTGGACGCCACCGACGGGTCGCCGATGGTGTTCAGGCCCGGGCCGGAGTTGCCGGCCGAGAGGAACAGCTGCACGCCGTAGGTGGTGATCAGGTCGTTGTAGAGCTGGGCGCGGGCGTTGGAGCCGTCGTTCAGCGTCGGCAGGCCGCCGATCGACATGTTGACCACGTCGACCTTGCGGTTGATCACCAGGTCGGCCATGCCGGTGGTGAGCGCGGCGGCGGTGCAGCCGCCGCCCCAGGAGCAGGCGCGGGCGGAGACCAGCTTGGCGCCGGGCGCCGCGCCGTCGAAGGCGCTGTTGCCCAGCATGTCGTTGGCGGCGGTGATGCCGGCGACGTGCGTGCCGTGGGTGGCCTCGATGATGCCGATGTTGACGTAGTCCCAGGTGCCCGGGATGCCGATCGGCGAGGTGTCGACGTTGCGGCGGAACTCCACCACGAACGGCATCTGTTCGCGGACGGCGGTGGCCGGGTTGTCCGTGCCGAAGTGCCCGACCTGGAACTTCTCGTTGTACGGCCGCATCAGCTCGTCGTCGGTGAAGTCCTTGTTCTGGTTGACGTCGACCCGGATATCGCCGTTGACCGGGTTGTAGAGGACGCCAAACTCGTCGGTCTTGTCGCCGTCCCGGTTGACGTCGCCTTTCGGGTCGCTGTCGGCAGTGATCGACTCACGGAAGAGGTTAAACCGGTAGGCGCCGGCCGGAGCGGTCCAGGTGGCGCCCGCGATGGTGAAGCTCGGGCCGGCGACCTCGGTGTTCATCCGACGCCAGGTGGCGTCCTCGAGCGGGTCGGTCGCGGTGACCCAGTCGACGATCTTGCGCTCACCCGTGGTGGTCTTCTGCAGCGCCGGCTGGTCGAGGTCCACACCGGTGTCCATGATGCCGATGGTGACCCCGCGCCCGTCCCACTCGGGGTGGGCGGCCTTGAAGGCCTCCGCGCCGGTCTCGTTGGTCGGCATGTACGGGTTGACCGCGCCGGTGCCGGCACCCGGGCCGGCCAGGGTCTCGCCCTGCTCGGCGGCCTTGGCGCCGGCGGGCGCGGCCTCGGTGGTCGGGTCGGGGAGCTGGATGGTCTCGTCGAGGTCGACCGCGGCGACGCCCGGCAGCGTGGCGGCCTTCAGTACCTTCGCGGTGGGCACCTTGGCCAGCACGTAGCCGATGGAGTCGAAGCGCTGGCTGACCGTGCCGCCGAGCTCCTTCATCGCGGCGGCGACGTCCTTCGCCTCACCCTTCTGGGTGGCGATGATCAGGGTGACGGTCGGCGCGTGCTTCGCCTCGGCCTCGGCGAGCAGCTTGGCGTCGTGCGAGCCGAGCGCCTCGACGGCGTTGGCCGGGGCGTTCGCGGGGGCGGCGTTCGCGGTGGCGGCGCCGCCCGCGCCGGTCATGGCACCGACGGCCACCACCGAGGCGAAGAGCCCGGCGGAGGTACGCCGGCTCAGGTTGCGGGGTTTGCTCACGTTCTCTTTCCTCCAGAGAACAGGGCCCTGAGATGACAGGGCACGCGTGAGCGAAATCCTTTGTGCTGCGTCGTGGCGGTGTCACTACCGAGCGGTACCTTGTGACCACTTCGTGACATGTGAGGGCCTGTGCTGTCACATAGGCGCCACTAGTCGAGCCGATCCAGAGTGGAGGTGCCGTCCAGCAGTTCCGGGGCCTGCGGCTGCCGGGGCGCCACCTCCACCTGGGCCGGGGTCGCCAGCTCCTGGCCGGAGACCCCCAGCTCGGCCAGCTTGCGGGCGCTGACCAGCACCCGCGCCTCCAGCGAGCCCACCGCGCGGTTGTACGCCGTGACCGCCCCGCCGAGGGAGGTGCCGAGCTTGCCGACGTGGTCGCCCAGGGTGGACAGTCGCCCGTAGAGCTCGCGGGCCAGGGAGTGGACGGCGACCGCGTTGCGGGCCAGCGCCTCCTGCCGCCAGGAATAGGCGACCGTGCGCAGCAGGGCCACCAGGGTGGCCGGGGTGGCCAGCACCACGTCGCGGGCGAAGGCGTGCTCCAGCAGCGTCGGGTCGCGCTGCAACGCCACGTCCAGGAACGGGTCGGCCGGCACGAAGAGCACCACGAACTCGGGCGTGGAGTCGAAGGCCGCCCAGTACGACTTCGCGGCCAGCGCGTCGACGTGCGCCCGCAGGTGCCGCGCGTGGGCGTCGAGGTGGATGTCCCGCCCCCGCTCGTCGCGCGCCTCCATCGCGGTCAGGTAGGCGTCGAAGGGCGCCTTCGCGTCCACCACCACCGTCCGCCCGCCGTGCAGCCGGACCACCAGGTCGGGGCGTACCCCCTGGTGGTCGGTGGCGGCGGTGACCTGCTCGTTGAAGTCGCAGTGCTCCAGCATGCCGGCGGCCTCGACGATCCGGCGCAGCTGGTGCTCACCCCAGCGACCCCGCACCTGCGGTGCCCGCAGCGCCGCCACCAGCTGCTTGGTCTCGGTGCGCAGCTCGCCGGAGACCGTGCTCATCGCGCGGACCTGCTCGCGCAACTCGGCGTACGCGTCGACCCGGTCGCGCTCCAGCTCGCCCACCCGCTGCTCGTAGCGGCGCAGGGTGTCGTGCAGCGGGGCCACCGCCCGCGCGACCGCCTCCTGCGACTGGGCGGTGGCCTCGTAGCTGAGCGCCCGCATCGACTGCTCCAGCCGCCCCTCGCCCTCGCGGGTGACCGCCAGGGTGGCCTCCAGTCGGGCGATCTCGGTGGCCGACCGGGCGCGGGCGGCGTACCAGCCCACCGCGCCGCCCGCGGCGAGGCAGACGACCACCACGGCCAACGTCGAGAAGTCCATCAGCAGAGCTTGCCAAATGCGTACGACTCGACGCCTGCGGGTACGTTCGGCACCATGGAATTTCTGCTCGTGGCCATCCTGGTGGCCCTCCTGGTCAGCGGGTTCGTGTGGTGGCGGCGGGAGCGGGCCGCCCGCGAGGCGCGCAGCCTCGCCGACGTACGCGCCGACGCCCAGCGCTGGTACGAGCGCCTCGGTGGCCAGGTGATGAACCTGCACGGCGACGCCCCGGCCGTACGCCAGGCGCTGGTCGACGCGGCGGAGCGCTACAACGCCGCCGGCAGCCAGCTGGAGCAGGCCGGGACCATCCAGCAGTACCGGCTGGCCCGGGAGACCGCGCTGGAGGGGCTGGCGTACGCCCGGGCGGCCCGGGTGGCGCTCGGCCTGGACCCGGGGCCGGAGCTGCCCCCGCTGGCCGCCGCGCAGGGCGCCGGCGAGCTGACCAGGGAACGTCAGGTGCAGGTGCAGGGGCAGACGTTCAAGGCGGGCCCGCAGCCGGGCCGGGACACGCCGTACTACTACCCGGGCGGGCGCCTCCAGGGGCGGCCGGTGCCGGCCGGCTGGTACTCGACGCCGTGGTGGAAGACCGCGCTGGGCGCGGGCGCGGGCGTGCTCGGCGGGATGCTGATCGCCGACGCGCTCTTCTCGCCGGCCTTCGCTGACCCGGGCTACGGCTACGAGGCCGGCTACCAGGAGGGCTTCAACGACGGCGGCGACTACGGCGACCAGGGCGCCGGGGACCAGGGCGCGGACTACGGCGACCAGGGTGACTTCGGCGGCGGCAACCAGGCGGCCGACTTCGGCGGCGGCGATCAGGCGGCCGACTTCGGCGGCGGCGACTTCGGGGGCGGCGACTTCGGCGGTGGGGACTTCGGGGGCGGCGACTGGTGACCGCCGGCTGAGCGGCACGCGACAGGCCCCGGTCGAGGCCGGGGCCTGTCCGTCCGCCCGTCAGCCGGTGTTGCGCATCCCGGCGGCGATGCCGTTGACCGTGGTGAGCAGGGCCCGCTCCAACGCCGTACCGTCGCTCGGCGCACGGCGGCCGCCCGGCGCGGTCGCGATCGCGCGCCCGGCGGCGCCGGTGTCCCGGTACTGCCTCAGCAGTGCCACCTGGAGGTGGTGCAGCGGCTCCAGGTAGGTGTCGCGGACCGCGAGGGTGCGCTGGAGCACCGGCGAGTTCTCCAGCAGGGCCGGCGAGGCGGTGACCGCCAGCACCTCCTGCTTGGTCAGCTCGTACTCCTGCTCGATCTTGTCGAAGATCGGGTGGAGCTTCTTCGGGACCAGGCTCTCCACGTAGCGGCGGGCGATGCTCAGGTCGGTCTTGGTCAGCATCATCTCGACGTTCGACAGGAACGTGCCGAAGAAGTGCCAGTTGCGGTGCATCTCGGCGAGTACGTCCTCCCGCCCGGCCGCCCGCGCCGCTGCCAGCCCCGAGCCGACCCCGAACCAGCCCGGCACGATCTGCCGGGTCTGCGTCCAGCCGAACACCCAGGGGATGGCCCGCAGGCCGCCCAGCCCGGCCCCGGTGTTCGGCCGCTTCGCTGGCCGGGAGCCGATGTTGAGCGCGCCGAGCAGCTCGGTGGGGGTGGAGGCCCAGAAGTACGCCGGCAGGTCCGGGTCCTCGACCAGCCCGCGGTACGACCGGAACGCGGCCTCGGAGACCACCTCCATCGTCGCGTCCCAGCGTTCCAGCATCTCCGCCGGCTGACGGGGCGCGGTGTGCAGCAGCGTCGCCTGGAGCACCGCGGCCACGGTCAGCTCCAGGTTCTCCCGGGCCAGCGCCGGCAGCGTGTACTTGTCGGAGATGACCTCGCCCTGCTCGGTCACCTTGATCGCGCCGTCCAGGGTGCCGTACGGCTGGGCCAGGATCGCCTCGTGCGTCGGCCCGCCGCCGCGCCCGACCGTGCCGCCCCGGCCGTGGAAGAGCCGCAGGTGCACGCCGTGTCGGGCGGCCACGTCACGCAGCGCCCGCTGCGCCCGGTGGATCGACCACTGGCTGGTGGTGATGCCGGCCTCCTTGTTGGAGTCGGAGTAGCCCAGCATGACCTCCTGCACGTCGCCCCGGGCCGCGACCAGCGCCCGGTAGGCGGGCAGCGACAGCAGCTCGTCGAGCAGCTCCCCGCCGGCGTTCAGCTCCGACGGGGTCTCCAACAGCGGCACGATGCCGATCCGGGCCCGGCCGCTGTGCACGTCGATCAGCCCGGCCTCGCGCCCCAGCACCACCGCGGCGAGCACGTCGTCCACGCCCAGGGTCATCGAGATGATGTACGACTCGATCACCTCGGCGCCGAACCGGTCCTGCGCCTCGCGGATCGCGCCGAACACGTCGAACGTCTTCTGCGCGTTCTCGGTCAGCGGGGTGTCCAGGGTCGACAGCGGTCGGCGGCCGGCCAGCTCGTCGGCGAGGAGCTTGGTCCGCTCCAGCCGGGTCAGCGACGGGTAGTCCGACACCTCGCCGATCGCCGCGTAGAGCTGGGCCAGCACCGCGTGGTGCGCCTCGGCGTGCTCGCGGACGTCCATGGTGGCCAGGTGCAGGCCGAACGCGGAGACCGTACGGATGGTGGAGGCGAGCCGGCCCACGGCGGTGAGCTGCCCGGAGTTGCGGGCCAGCGAGGCGCGCAGCAGCTCGAGGTCGGCGATCAGCTCGGCCGAGCCGCGGTAGTCCCGCCCCGGCACGTGCGGGGTGCCCTGGCGCAGCCGCTCCCGGGTGTTGGCCAGCTTCGCCTTCACGCACCGCGCCTTGAGCCGGTACGGCTCCTCCGCGTTGACCCGGCGGAACCGGGGTGCCACCTCGGGCAGCGCGTCCAGGTCGGCGGCGAGGCTGGCGGAGAGGTCCAGCGACACCGCGCGCAGCCGCCGGGAGACGGAGACCTCGTTGATCAGGTGGTCCATCGCCGCCTCGGTGGCGGTGATGCCGTGCTCGTGCTGGATGTGGAGCACCTCTCGGGTGACCATCGGGGTGACGAAGGGGTTGCCGTCCCGGTCGCCGCCGATCCAGGTGCCGAAGGTCAGCGGGCGGGCCGTCGGCGAGGTCTCCACGCCCAGGGTGCGCAGCGTGTCGGCGAGGTCGTCGAGCACCTGCGGGGCGGCCTCGGCGTACAGGTCGCGCAGGTAGTAGATGGCGTTGCGGGCCTCGTCCGTCGGGTCCGGCCGGTCCAGCCGCAGCTCGTCGGTCTGCCACATCAGGTCCAGCAGCTCGGCCAGGCGCCGGTTCGCCGGGCCCTCGTCGCTGGCGCCGTAGAGGATGGCGTTGGTGGTCTCGGTGTCCAGCTCGTCGGCGATGGCGCGGAGCTTGGACAGGATCGAGCGGCGGGCCGCCTCGGTGGGGTGGGCGGTGAAGACCGGGCGCACCGCGAGCCGGCGGGCCGCCGCGGCGATCTCCTCGGCCGGCACCCCGCGCTCGGCGATCATCTTGGCCGCCTGGTCGAGCCAGCCGCCGTGGACCGCGCGGCGCCGCCGCAGGTCACGGGCGCGGTGCACCTGCTCGGTGATGTTGGCCAGGTGGAAGTAGGTGGAGAAGGCGCGGGCCAGCTTGGTGCCGGTGGTCACGTCCAGCGCGCCGAGCCGCTGCGCGGCGGCCGGGGCGTCGGAGCGGACCTGGGCGCGGATCTCCTCGACCAGGTCGAGCAGGGGTCGGCCCTCCTGGCGGGCCAGGGTCTGGCCGAGCAGGGTGCCGAGGCGGCGGATGTCGGCCCGCAGAGCGGCGTCGGGGCCGTCGTGGTCGTGCTGGTCGGTCACCATGCGCTCCTTACGTGAGTACGAAGGACAGCGCTGTCCGACTTCGTCGATCGTATCCGCGGGGACCCCTCGGTAAGGAGGGGGCCCGCGATGTCACCTTCCCCACGATTTCCGTCCGCGCTCACGTGTCCGGCCGGGCGTCCACCTGCCGGGCCGGCCGGCGCGCGGCCCGGCGGCCCCGGACCAGGGTGCCGGTGAGCAGGCCGACCACGCCGAGCGCGGTCCAGACCAGCAGCCCCACCAGCGGCCACCGGCCGGACCGCAGGTCGAAGTAGACCGCCGACTTGAGCAGGTCGGTGGCGAGCCCGGGGACGTTCCACCGGTGCATGCCGCGCAGGAACGTGGGGAGGAACTCCGGGGCGTAGATGCCGCCGGAGCCGGGGTTGCCGAGCACCACCAGCAACAGGATCACCAGTCCGGTGCCGAGCAGGCCCAGCCAGGCCTGGACGGCGGCGGCGACCATCGCGGCGGCGAAGACGGTGAGCACGCCGACGGTGGCGACCGTCGGCAGGTCGTGGTCCCAGACGTCCAGCACCGGCCCGACCAGCAGCGCGCCGATGACGCCCAGCAGCACGGCGTGCACCGCCAGCGAGGCGATCCGCAGCCCGGCCCGGCGCACGCCGCCGGGCGCGGTGCCGAGCGAGACGCCCAGCGCGGTCGACGCCAGGTAGCCGCCCAGCACCAGGCCGACGGCCAGGTAGAACGGGACCAGCCCGCGCGGGTCGTGGCCGGAGACTGGCACCTCGTCGGTCACCTCGATCGGGGTCTGCGCGCGGCCGGCGGCCGTGGTCAGCACCTGGGAGACCAGCTCGGTGGCGGCGGGCGCGGAGGCGCTGGCGGTGGCCAGCACGAGCTTCCCGTCGGGCGTCGAGGTGAGCACCGCGTACACCTCGCGGGCGGTCAGGCCGTCGCCGGCCGCGCCCGGGTCGTCGTACTCGATGGGTTTGATCTTGTTGGTCTGGCCGCGCACGGCGGCGAGCACGGCTTGGGCGCGCTGGTCGCCGAGGACCACGCCGACCGGGACGTCGCGTGGGGTCGGCTGGTGCAGCGCCCCGACGTAGGCCGCGATGAACGCGGTGGCCAGGGCCAGGGTGCCGACCAGCAGTGCCGCCGTGCGGGGCAGCCAGTCGCGCTTCCGCACCTCCGGCGACTCGTCCACAGCGCCAGCCTAGGGCCCATCTTGCCCGCGTCTGCGGCGTTTCGCCCGCCCTCCGCGCCGGGGCCGGGAGTTGCGCTGCTACCTGCGCGACCCGGACGGTCGCCTGATCGAGGTCGGTCAGACGACCTGAAAACCTGTTGGTCGCGGTCGGTAGCGTCCGGACATGACCTTCCCGAGCTACCCGCGCAAACCCCGCCCCGGCGACCGGGTCGCGGTCGTCTCACCGTCCGCCGGCCTGCCGGGCCTCTTCCCCCACGTGTACGAACTGGGCCTGCGCCGGCTGCGCGAGGAGTTCGGCCTGGAGCCGGTGGAGTACCCGACGACCCGGGTGATGGGCGCGGACCCCCGGGAGCGGGCGCGGGATCTCACCGCCGCCTTCGCCGACCCGACGGTCACCGCCGTGCTGGCCACCGTGGGCGGGGACGACCTGATCACGGTCACCCCGCACCTGGACGACGCGGTGCTGCGGGCCAACCCGAAGCCGTACCTCGGCTACTCGGACAACACCAACATCCTCAACCACCTGTACCGGCTGGGCATCGTGGCGTACCACGGCGGCTCGGTGCTGGTGCACCTCGGCCGGCCCGGCAGGCCGCACCCGCTCACCATGGACTCCCTGCGGGCGGCCCTGTTCACCTCCGGCTGGTACGACCTGACGCCCGCACCCGAGTGGGGCGACGAGCCGCGCGACTGGCGCGATCCGGCCACCCTGGCCCACGAACCGGTGATGTTCCCCGGCACCGGCTGGCGCTGGCAGGGCCCGTCGACCGTGGTCGAGGGGCGCACCTGGGGCGGCAACCTGGAGATCCTGCACTGGCTGATGGCGGCCGACCGCGTTCCCAGCGCTGCGGAGCTGGCCGGCTCGGTGCTGATGCTCGAGACCTCGCAGGAACTCCCGACCGCCCAGGAGGTGTTCCGGATCGTGCGGAACATGGGGGAGCGCGGGCTGCTCGCCGCCTTCCCGGCGGTCGTCGTCGGCCGCCCCAAGGCGTGGGACTTCGACAACCCCCGGTCGGTCGCGGAGCGGCTCGCGTGGGGCGAGGCGCAGCGCGACGCGGTCACCCGGGCGCTGGCCCCGTACCACCCGGACGCGGTGGTGGTCTTCGACGTCGACCTCGGCCACACCGACCCGCAGTTGATCATCCCGTACGGCGGGGAGATCCGGGTTGACGCGGTGGAGCGGCGGATCTCGGTGCGGTACTGACGAGCAGTTGCGCGCCGGGCCGGGCGGCGGGGCGGGTCAGCCGACGACGGCGAAGGCGCGGACCGGGAAGGTGCCCATGCCGGCCACCATCGGCGGGGCGGCGGTGAAGCGGAACCCCTCCGGGGGCACGGCGTCCAGGCCGGTCAGGTGCTCCACCACCGGGATGCCGGCGGCCAGCAGCGCGCTGTGCGCCGGACGCTCGCCCCCCCGTCGTCGATCTTCCGGCCCGGGATGTCCAGCCGGAAACCGTCGGTGCGCAGCCCGCCCCCGTTGGCGAACGTGACCTCCGCGTCGAACCGCGCCCGATACTGTCCCGTCACGCATCCACCCGACCACGCCCCACCCACCCCGGTCAAGATCCGCGGTGGGCGCGCCCTGCGGCTCCGCCGGTTCCCGGCGGAGCCGGGCCTCCCCGGCCACGCCCAGCACCCGCCACCGGCCCGGGGTGGTCCGTGCCCGGGGATCACCGCCGACCTGGTCCGGCATCGTTCCTCCCGTCGCCGGGGGCCGTCGGGTTGGTCCGGCACGACCGTGCGCCACGGCTCCACCCGGATTGTCTGCTCAGCGGGATAGTCTCGACGGGTGCACCCCCCGTCCGGCTGGACGCGGGGCCGTCGTCGTGCGTTGACTTCCTGGAAGTGATCACAGATGCTCACCGGACTCTTCTCCGCAGCCCTGGCCGATCCCGGGCTGGCCCGGGCGCGTGACCTGGCGCGCTCCGGTGCCGCCCAGGTCGACGGCCTCGACCTCACCGCCCCGGCGGCGCTGCGCCCGTTCGCCGTCGCCGCCGTCGCGGCCGACCCGGCCGGGACCGACGGGCGCGGTGGCGGCGCCGGCCGGACCGTGCTCGCGGTGACCGCCACCACCCGCGAGGCCGACGACCTGGCCTCGGCGCTGGGCAGCCTGCTCCCGCCCGAGCAGGTGGCGGTCTTCCCGTCCTGGGAGACGCTGCCGCACGAGCGGCTCTCGCCCCGCTCCGACACCGTCGGCCGCCGGCTGGCCGTGCTGCGCCGGCTGGCGCACCCCCAGTCGGCCGACGCGCACGGCCGCACCGGTCCGCTGCGGGTGATCGTCGCGCCGGTGCGGTCGCTGCTGCAACCGCAGCTCAAGGGGCTGGGTGATCTCGAACCGGTGCAGCTCACCGCCGGCGACGAGGCCGACCTGGAGGAGGTCGCCCGCCGGCTCACCGACATGGCGTACGCGCGGGTCGACCTGGTCACCAAGCGCGGCGAGTTCGCCGTGCGCGGCGGCATCCTGGACGTCTTCCCGCCCACCGACGAGCACCCGTCCCGGGTCGAGTTCTGGGGCGACGAGGTGGAGGAGATCCGCACCTTCGCCGTCGCCGACCAGCGCACCATCGAGCAGGTCCCGCAGCTCTGGGCGCCGCCCTGCCGGGAGTTGCTGCTCACCCCGTCGGTGCGCGAGCGCGCCGCCGCCCTGGCCGGGGAGCACCCGGAGCTGGCCGAGATCCTCGACAAACTGGCCGAGGGCATCCCGGTCGAGGGGATGGAGTCGCTGGTTCCGGCACTGCTCGGCAACGAGAGCCTGGAACTGCTGCTGGACTGCATGCCGGCCGGCACCCACGTACTCCTCTGCGACCCGGAGCGGATCCGCACCCGGGCGCACGACCTGGTCCGTACCTCGGACGAGTTCCTGCAGGCCAGCTGGGCCGCGGCCGCCGTCGGCGGCCAGGCCCCGGTCGATCTCGGCGCCGCCGCCTTCCGGACCCTGGCCGAGGTACGCGCGGCGGCCCGCACGCTGCGCCAGCCCTGGTGGACCCTCGCCCCCTTCGGCCTGGTTGAGGTGGACGCCACCGCTGGCCCGGCCCGACAGCCCTGGGAGGACGAACCCGCCGAGGTCGACGTCACCGGAGACGACGCGATCGCGGTGAGCCTGGGCGCCCAGCCCGCCCCGCTCTATCACGGCGAGACCCCCCGGCTGGTCGACGACCTGAAGCGCTGGGCCGGCGAGGGCTGGTCGGTCGCGGTGGTCTTCGAGGGGCACGGCCCCGCCCAGCGGGCCGTCGAGGTGCTCCGCGACGCCGGGCTCGGCGCCCGCCTGGTCGAGGAGGTGCCGACCGCGCCCGCCCCCGGTGAGCTGCTGGTCAGTTGCGGCTGCCTGACCGCGGGCTTCGTCGACGAGGCGTCCCGGTTCGTGCTGCTCACCGGCAACGACGTCACCGGCGGCCGGGGCACCTCCACCCGGGACATGCGCAAGATGCCGAGCCGGCGGCGCAACACCATCGACCCGCTGGAGCTCAAGGCCGGCGACCACGTGGTGCACGAGCAGCACGGCATCGGCCGCTACGTCGAGCTGGTGCAGCGCACCGTCAACGGCGCCTCCCGGGAATACCTGGTCATCGAGTACGCCCCGAGCAAGCGCGGCCAGCCGGGCGACCGGCTGTTCGTCCCCACCGACCAGCTCGACCAGCTCAGCCGCTACGTCGGTGGCGAGCAGCCCACCCTGCACAAGATGGGCGGCTCGGACTGGCAGAAGTCCAAGGCGCGGGCGCGCAAGGCGGTCAAGGAGATCGCCGCCCAGCTGATCCAGCTCTACGCCGCCCGCAAGGCGTCCAAGGGCCACTCGTTCGGCACGGACACCCCATGGCAGCGGGAGCTGGAGGACGCCTTCCCCTGGCAGGAGACGCCGGACCAGCTCGCCGCGATCGAAGAGGTCAAGCGGGACATGGAGCAGACCGTCCCGATGGACCGGCTGATCTGCGGCGACGTCGGGTACGGCAAGACCGAGATCGCGGTGCGCGCGGCGTTCAAGGCGGTGCAGGACGGCAAGCAGGTGGCGGTGCTCGTGCCGACCACGCTGCTGGTGCAGCAGCACTACAACACCTTCGCCGAGCGGATGAGCCAGTTCCCGGTGCAGATCCGGCAGCTGTCCCGCTTCCAGACCCCGAAGGAGTCCGAGCGGACCCTGGAGATGGTGGCCGACGGGACGGTCGACATCGTCATCGGCACCCACCGGCTGCTCCAGACGGCCACCCGGTTCAAGCAGCTCGGCCTGGTCGTCGTCGACGAGGAGCAGCGGTTCGGCGTCGAGCACAAGGAGCACCTGAAGACCCTGCGCGCCTCGGTCGACGTGCTGAGCATGTCGGCCACCCCGATCCCGCGGACCCTGGAGATGGCGATCACCGGCATCCGGGAGATGTCCACCATCGCCACCCCGCCGGAGGAGCGGCATCCGGTGCTCACCTTCGTCGGGGCGTACGACGACCGGCAGGTGGCCGCCTCCATCCACCGCGAGCTGCTCCGCGACGGGCAGGTCTTCTACCTGCACAACCGGGTCGAGTCGATCGACAAGGCGGCCCGGCGCATCCGCGAGCTGGTGCCCGAGGCGCGGGTGGCGGTGGCGCACGGCCAGCTGGGCGAGGACGCGCTGGAGAAGGTGATGGTCGGCTTCTGGGAGAAAGAGTTCGACGTCCTGGTCTGCACCACCATCGTGGAGTCCGGCATCGACATCCCGAATGCCAACACCCTGATCGTGGAGCGGGCCGACCTGCTCGGCCTGGCCCAGCTGCACCAGATCCGGGGCCGGGTCGGCCGGGGCCGGGAGCGGGCGTACGCGTACTTCCTCTACCCGCCCGAGAAGCCGTTGACCGAGCACGCCCACGAGCGGCTGGCCACCATCGCCCAGCACACCGAGCTGGGTGCCGGCATGTACGTGGCGATGAAGGACCTGGAGATCCGGGGCGCCGGCAACCTGCTCGGCGGCGAGCAGTCCGGCCACATCGAGGGCGTCGGTTTCGACCTGTACGTCCGGATGGTCGGCGAGGCGGTGTCGGCGTTCAAGGGCGAGCGCCCCGAGGAGGAGGCCGACGTCAAGATCGATCTCCCGGTCGACGCGCACCTGCCGCACGACTACGTCGGGGTGGAGCGGCTGCGCCTGGAGATGTACCGCAAGCTCGCCGAGGCCCGCGATGAGGAGCGGCTGCGCGAGGTGGTCGCCGAGATGACCGACCGGTACGGCGAGCCGCCCGCCCCGGTGCAGAACCTGGTCGCGGTGGCCCGGTTCCGCCTGCTGGCCCGCCGCTACGGCCTGACCGACGTGTCGATGCAGGGCAAGCACATCCGGTTCGGCCCGCTGCCGCTGCCCGACTCCAAGCAGCTGCGGCTCAAGCGCTACCACCCGGACTCGGTCTACAAGTCCGCGCTCGACCAGGTCAGCGTGCCGCGGCCCAGTACCCGACGGGTCGGCGGCGAGCCACTGCGCGACCAGGCGCTGCTGCAGTGGTGCGCGCAGCTGCTCTCCGACGTGCTGGGCGAGCCGGCCGCGCTGGCCGGGGCGTCGGCGTGAGGCCCACGCGCCCCTGGCGGGCGGCGTCACACCGTCGTACCGGGCATGAGAGAGTGGCCGGCATGCGTGCACGCCGTCTCATCGCCGCCGCCAGCGTCGCGGCTCTCGGTGTCCTCTCCCTCGCCGCCTGCGGGAAGTCTTCGCCCGACGTGGCCGCGTACGTCGGTGACCGGACCTATTCGGTCGACCGGGTGGACGCGGTCTACGACGACGCCCAGGCGAAGTTCGCGGAGGCGGTGCGGCAGAGCGCGACCCAGGCCGGCATCACCCCCACCGCGGAGCAGCTCCGCTCCGCGGTGACCCGGCAGGACGTGGTGAACCTGCTGGTCAGCATCGACCTCGGCAAGCGTGTCGTGGCCGAGCAGGGCCTCCAGGTGCCGGACCAGATCACCCCGGATCAGCTCGCCCAGCAGCTCCAGATGCCGCCGCAGGCCGAGTTCGCGAAGTTGTGGGGCGAGTGGGCCGACATCTCCCTGGTGCTCAGCCAGCAGCTGCCGCCGGCCGACCTCAGCGACGAGTCGGTGATGGCCGTCTACCACGCCATCGCGCAGACCGGCGGGATCCAGTCCGGGCTCTCGGTGGCCGAGGTGCGGCGGCTCTTCGGCGAGGGCGGCTTCGTCCGTGCCGCGTCGGCGCTCAGCACCGCACTGGAGGAGCAGGCCGACAAGGTGGACCTGTCGGTCAACCCGCGCTTCCGGCCGCTCGGCGTCCCGTCCTGGGTCAACAAGGGCCAGGAGCTGGTCTTCTACGCCCTGCCGTACGTCGACGCCAGCGGCCCGGTGACCGACATCTCGACCCCCGAGCCGGTGGCCACCCCGGCCGAGTCGACCGGTTCGGTGGCGCCCTGAGCATGCCCGCACGGATCGTCCTGCTGGTCACCTCGCCCCGGCTGCCGGCCGGCCTGCTGACCGCCGCCGCCTGGGACGTCGTACGCTCCGCGCCGGTGCTGACCGGCGGGGAGAGCGCACTGACCACGGCGGTGCGCTCGGCGGGCGCCGAGGTCACCGTGGTCGAGACCGGCGCGACGCAGGCGCTGCTCGACGCGGTGGCGGCGCACGGCACGGCGGTCTGGCTGGCCGGTCCTGCCGGTGACGAGGCGCTCGCCCGGGAGCTGGGCCTGCGGCTGGCCCGCGAGCCGGGGCTGGCCGAGCTGGAGCTGATGTACGGCTCCTGGGACCCGCCGGGCGCGCGGCTGCTCGACGCGGTCGAGGTGATGGACCGTCTCGCTTCGCCCGGCGGCGACCCGTGGAAGCGGTCGCAGACCCACCGCAGCCTCGCCGGTTTCCTGCTGGAGGAGTGCTACGAGGCGTACGACGCGATCAGCGCCGACGACACCGACGCGCTCCGCGAGGAGCTGGGTGACGTGCTGCTCCAGGTGCTGCTGCACGCCCGGCTCGCCGAGGACCTGCCCGAGGGCGAGCGGTGGAACGTCGACGACGTGGCCGGTGGCCTGGTGGACAAGATGGTCCGCCGCAATCCGCACGTCTTCGCCGGGATCGAGGCGGGCACGCTGGAGGAGATCGAGGCGAGCTGGGAGCGGATCAAGCGGGCCGAGAAGGCCCGCGAGTCGGTGCTGGACGGCATCGCGTTGAGCCAGCCCGCGCTCGCCCTGGCCGCCAAGATCCTGGACCGCGCCGCCCGCGTTGGCCTGGCCGTCCCGCCCCCGCTGGCGGAGTCCCAGGTCGACCCCGAGGCGCGACTCGGGGCCAGCCTCCTGGCCACCGTCGCCGCCGCCCGGCAGGCCGGGATCGACCCCGAGGCCGCCCTCCGCCGCACCACCCTGGCGTACGCGGAGGCCGTCCGCACCGCGGAGCGCGAGGCCGGCCCGCCCGCCTGAGCCCGGCGCTCCACGGCCGTGGTCCGGTCCCCGCCAGCTTGGGTGGGGACGACTAGGGTCGGAGGATGGAGTACTTCGTGCCGCTCGCCGAGCGGATCGTGGAAGCCCTGCTGGAGAGCCGGCCCGGCCTGGCCACCTCCGCCGGCGACCACCGGTACGACGACCGGCTGCCCGATCTCGCCCCGGAGGCCGTCAAGGCCGACCAGGGCATGCTCCGGGAGGCCGCCGACGCGCTCTCCGAGCTCGACCCCGACGCGCTCGACGTCGAGGAGCAGGTCGACCACGCGCTGCTCAGCGCCCTGGTCGACCGGGAGTTGTTCGAGCTGACCGAGATCCGGGCCCACGAGTGGGACCCGCTGCGGCACAACCCCGGCCCGCTTCTGCACGCCCTCCTCGCCCGCCCGTACGCCCCGGCCGAGGAGCGCCTCACCCACCTGGCCGGCCGGCTGTCGGCCGTACCCGATGCCCTGGCGACCGCGCGCGCGACGCTGTGCGACATGCCGCGGATCCACGCCGAGACGGCGGTGGGGCAGTTCACCGGCACGGCGGCGCTGATCCGCGACGAGGTGCCGGCGCTGCTGGCCCAGGCGCCCGCGCTGTACGACCGGGTGGAGCCGGCCGCCACCGCGGCGATCGCGGCGTTGGAGGAGTTCGTGGCCTGGCTGCGCATCGGTCTCGCGGCCGACGCCGGGCCGGGGCGCGACCCCCGGCTGGGCCGCCGCCGCTGGGAGGCCCGGCTCTGGCACACCCTCGACACCGAGCTGGGCGCCGCGGAGATCCAGCGCCGCGCCTGGGCCAACCTGGAGCGGGTCACCGGGGAGATCCGCGCCGCCGCCGTCGAGCTGGTCGGCGGCCCGGCCGACGACGAGACGGTACGCCGGGCGCTGGACCTGCTCGCCGCCGAGCACCCGGACGATCGCACCATCGTGGACCTCGCCTCGACCACCCTGGACGAGGCGGTCGACTTCGTCCGGGACCGCGATCTGGTCACCCTGGTCGACGACCCGTGCGTGATCCAGGAGATGCCGGAGTTTGCCCGGGGCGTGGCGGTCGCCTACTGCGACTCGCCAGGCCCACTGGAGACGGCGGCGCTGCCGACCTTCTACTGCATCTCGCCCACCCCGGCGGACTGGCCCGCGCACCGGGTCGAGTCGTTCTACCGCGAGTACAACGACCACATGATCCGCAACCTGACGGTGCACGAGGCGATGCCCGGTCATTTCCTCCAGCTCGCCCACGCCCGCCGGTACGCCGGCCCCACCCGGGTCCGCCCGCTGACCGAGTCCGGGGTGTTCATCGAGGGGTGGGCGGTCTACACCGAGGAGCTGATGGCAGGTCTCGGCTTCGGCGGCCTGCCGGTGCGGTTGCAGCAGCTCAAGATGCAGCTGCGGATGACCATCAACGCGCTGCTCGACCAGCTGGTGCACTGCGAGGGGATGCCCGAGGCGGAGGCGATGGCGCTGATGACCGGGCGCGGCTTCCAGGAGGAGGGCGAGGCGGCCGGCAAGTGGCGGCGGGCGCTGCTGACCTCCACCCAGCTCTCCACGTACTTCGTGGGCTACAGCGAGCTGGCCGACATCGCCGGGTCGCGCCCCGCCGGGGTGCCGGTGCGCGAGTGGCACGACGCGATGCTCGCGCACGACTGCCCGCCGCCGCGCCACCTGCGTACCCTGCTGGGCATCTGAGCATGCCGACCCTCGGCCGGGGCGGCGCACGAAAGGCGGCGTGCCGCGCGATCCTGGCGGTCGTGTTGCTGGCGATGATGGCGGCTGCCGGGTGCTCGCGGCTGCTGGCGGTGGTGGAGCCGGTGACCGTCACGGATCCGGTCTGGGCCCGGGACGGCTGGGTCTACTTCCTCCGGGAGGTGTCCTCCGACGGGGCGGAGCTGTGGCGGCAGCGTCCCGACGAGGGGGCTGCGGAGCTGGTGCTCGACGAGTCGGCTCTCGAGCCCGTGTGCGGCAGGGGAGTGTTCAGTTTCCTGTACCGGGCACCGGAGGCAGATGTCGGCGTCGCTGCGCAGTGTCATGGCGTAACCACCGAACTGTTCACTTTCTCAGCCGGTCGTGCGTCGCTCGCGCCGGTCGCCTCCATGCCGTTCCTCGGTGACGTCACATTCGCCGACGAGAGCGGCACCGGGTTCGCGGAGGTGCCGAGAAACTGTGGCATCGCGATCGAGCGGGTCGTCGATGGGAAGGCGAGTGAGTTCGACCGCCCGATCACGGTCTCCGGGAAGACGTTCACGATAAGTGGTTCGGACCGTGACTGTGGGCCGGTCGCCTGGGTGCGCTCGCCGGCGCTCTCTGGGGATGGCCAGCTGTACTTCCTGGCCGCGCCCGATTCGCTCGGAAAGCTCCCGGACCGCAGGAGCGACGCCTTGGAGAGCTACGAATGGCATCTGGTGGTGTGGGACGGGAAGGAGGCCTCCGCCAGATCATTGACCGGGGTCCCGGGCCTCGCCGACCTCGCGGTCGCTCCGGACGGCCGCTCCGTCATCGTGGCGGTCACCTCGCCCGAGGAGAAGGGCGGTGTCTGGTCCGTCGACGCGGCCACCGGGAAGATGTCGAAGCTGTTGGACGAGGCCGAGGCACACCATCCGAGCTTCTCCCCGAACGGGAGGGAGTTCGTGTACGCCGAGGGCTATCACCGGCTTAGGTTCAGCTCCGCCAAGGCCGGGTGAGCAACCGGTTCAGCCCCGCAGGGCGACCACCGCGTCGACCAGCCAGCGCGAGATGGAGTACGCCGGCGGCAGCTCCGCCGGCAGCGCGTCCAGCGGAAACCAGCGCGCCTCGACCAGTTCCCGCCCGTCCACCACCGGTTCGGCGGACGGGTCGGCGGCCGTGGCGGTGAACCCGGTCAGCAGCGTCCCCGGCCCGGACATTGCCCACGGCTGGCTGCCGAAGTAGGCCACCCGGTCGACGGCCAACCCGACCTCCTCGCCGACCTCCCGGTGCACCGCCGCCTCCAGCGTCTCGCCGGTCTCCACGAAGCCGGCGACCAGCGCCCACAGCTCCGTCGGCCCGTACGCGTGGCGGACCAGCAGCAGCTCGTCGGGGCCGCCGTCCGGGCCGGGGCGGGTGATCGCCGCCAGCACGGCGGCGGAGAGCCGCATCGGGACGTACAGGTCGCAGTCGGGGCAGCGGCGGGCCGTCTCGCCCGGCACGTCGGCCAGTTCGGCCCGGCACGCCCCGCACCACCGGTGGGTACGCCGCCAGATGACCACCGCCAGCGCCCGCCCGGCCGCAGTGGCGAACCGTTCGGGCAGCTCGGCGGCGAGCGACCGCCAGCTGCACCAGCGGCCGGCCGGCTCGTCGGTCGCGGCCGGCTCGGCCGGGTCGGCGACCTCGGCCGCCCAGACCGGTACGCCGTCCAGCGTGCCGACCGGCACCCAGGCGGTGTCGGTGGGCAGCTCGCCGACGCGGGCAAACCGCCCGTCGACGCGGGTGAGCACCCTGCGCCCGGCCACCGGCAGGGCCAGGTCGTCGGGGGCGGGCGGGGCGGTGCGGTCCGCCCCGGGAAGGAACCCGCCGCGGACGGGTGCCGCCAGCTCTCCGGCCGCGGACACCCGGTGGGCGGTGGTGTTGGCGGGGAGGTCGGGGGACGGCCCGGTCATGAGCCGGTGGGCCGTTTGTCCACCACGCCCGCGCCTGCCGGCACGCCGAAGGCGGCCGGGTCGACCGTCTCGGTGTAGCGGGTCAGCGCCACCTCGGTCGCGGTGCCGTCGAGGGTGCCGGTGAAGCTGCCCAGCAGGCCCTCCGTGGTGACACAGGTCGTGAAGTCACCGGCGGAGCGTCGCACCTTCACACAGGTGGCGTGGTGGCCGGCGACGGTGGTGTCGCTCTGCGTGATCTCCGCCTCGCGGTCGAGGGCGGCCTCGGTGAGCAGCCCCATCACGGCCGGCGGGGTGACCAGCCCCCGCTTGTCCGCCTCGGCGTAGACGACCACCGAGGGCTTACCGGCGGTCAACTCCGGGGGCAGCACGGTGCAGGCGGTACGCCCGCCGGTGTTCTCGCACCGGGTGACCGCCTCCTGAGTCACCGTGATCTTGCCGTCCGGCCAGGTGTAGGAGGAGCGCAGCGGCTCCTGCGTCTGCGCGATCGAGGCCGTCCGGCCGCCGGAGAGCTGGTAGTCCGCGGCCCAGGTTTCGGTCAGCGCGCCGTCCATCCGGGCGGCCAGGTCGTTGACCAGATCGGCCCGGCCCAGCGCCCGTCCGGCGTCGTCCAGGGTCTGGCATCCGGTTACCGTGAGCGACGCGGCGAGCGACACGGCCAGCACGCGGAGAGTGGTCGATACGGCGGGCATGGCGACCAGCGTGGTCGATCGGGTCCACCGGACGCAAACTCGTTGCCGGTTGACGCCCGAGAATACGGGAATGTCCGCGTCGCCCGCCGCGCGGAACGGGGTCCCCGGGGCGGTCCGTGCGACGGCCGAGAGCGTGCGGTCGGCCGCCGCCCGATACGCTGCGTTCAACACCTGCCCCAGCCGCACCGTCGCGGCCCATACCGGATTCGCACACGAACGAGGAGCGACTCAGTGGCAACCATCGAGGGAATCGTCGCCCGGGAGATTCTCGACTCGCGGGGCAACCCGACGGTCGAGGTCGAGGTAGGGCTCGACGACGGCACGATCGCCCGCGCCGCGGTGCCCTCCGGCGCCTCCACCGGCGCCTTCGAGGCGATCGAGCTGCGCGACGGTGACTCCGACCGCTACCAGGGCAAGGGCGTCGAGAACGCGGTCGCCAACATCGAGGACAAGATCGTCGACCAGCTCATCGGGTACGAGGCCAGCGAGCAGCGGCTGATCGACCAGAAGATGCTCGACCTCGACGGCACGGACAACAAGGCCGAGCTGGGCGCGAACGCCATCCTGGGCGTCTCCCTGGCGGTGGCGAAGGCCGCCGCGGGCAGCGCCGAGCTGAGCCTCTTCCGCTACCTGGGCGGCCCGAACGCGCACCTGCTGCCGGTGCCGATGATGAACATCCTCAACGGTGGGGCGCACGCCGACTCCAACGTCGACATCCAGGAGTTCATGATCGCGCCGATCGGCGCGCCCAGCTTCCGCGAGGCGCTGCGCTCCGGCACGGAGGTCTACCACGCGCTGAAGTCGGTGCTGAAGAAGAAGGACCTGTCGACCGGGCTCGGCGACGAGGGCGGCTTCGCCCCGAACCTGCCCACCAACTCGGCCGCGCTGGACCTGATCGCCGAGGCGGTGGAGAAGGCCGGCTACCGGCTCGGCACCGACATCGTCTTCGCCCTGGACGTGGCCGCCACCGAGTTCTGCGAGAACGGCACCTACACCTTCGAGGGCACCGCGAAGACCGCCGAGGAGATGAGCAACTACTACACCAAGCTCATCGGCGACTACCCGATCGTCTCCATCGAGGACCCGCTGTCGGAGGACGACTGGAGCGGCTGGGCCACCCTGACCGCGGCGGTCGGCGACCGGATCCAGATCGTCGGCGACGACCTCTTCGTGACCAACCCGCAGCGCATCGCCCGGGGCATCACCGAGAAGTCCGCCAACGCGGTGCTGGTCAAGGTCAACCAGATCGGTTCGCTGACCGAGACCCTGGACGCGGTGGACCTGGCCCACCGGGCCGGTTTCCGGTGCATGATGAGCCACCGCTCCGGCGAGACCGAGGACACCACCATCGCCGACCTGGCGGTGGCCACCGGCTGCGGTCAGATCAAGACCGGCGCCCCGGCCCGCTCCGACCGGGTGGCCAAGTACAACCAGCTCCTGCGGATCGAGGAGGAGTTGGCCGACGCGGCGCGGTACGCCGGCGTGGGCGCGTTCCCGCGTTACCGTTCGGCCTGACGCGCGAAGCCTCGGGGGAGAGGTGTGACGATGCAGCAGCGCCGCACACCGGGCGGTCAGCGCCCCGCCCGTCGACCGACCGGTCGGCCGGGCGGGGCCCGGGGCGCCCGGCCGTCCGTCCGCGACGGCGGGGTCCGCGCCGAGCCGCGGGCCGCCGCCGGCCGGGCGCGGGGCGCCGAGGGCGTACGCTCCGCGAGCCGTCCCGCCGCCGCCCGTCGTACGGCGGCCGGCGGCACCATCAAGCGGCTCACCGCACCCCACCCCCGACGCTTCACCGGGCGGGCCACCGTGCTGTTCGCGGTGCTGATCGCGCTCGCCTTGGCGTACACCTATCCGGTCCGGGTCTATCTCGACCAGCAGGTGGACATCGAGCGGATGGAGGCCAACCAGGCCGCGCAGGGGGAGCGGATCTCCGAACTGCGTACCGAGGCGGCGAAGTGGCAGGACCCGGCGTACATCGAGATCAAGGCCAGGGAGCGGTTCTACATGGTCCGGCCGGGGGAGACGCCGGTGATCGTGCTGAACGACCCGGAGGGCGCGGCCCGGGACGCGAACGCGGCAAAGCCGCCGGTCCCGCCGAAGACCCCCGACCCCTGGTACGGCACGCTCTGGTCGAGCGTGCGGGCGGCGAACGGCGACCGCCCCGACAAGTGAGCACCACCCGAGCACCGGACGAGAGATGGGCACCGTGACTGTCGTACCACCGCAGGAGCCGGCGGCGGACTCCGTACCCCTGCCGCAGCGGGAACCGGCCACCGAGGCCGACCTGGCCGCGGTGGCCGCGCAGCTCGGACGCCCGCCGCGCGGCACCCGGGCGGTGGCCCACCGGTGTCCCTGCGGGCTGCCCGACGTGGTGGAGACGACGCCGCGGCTGGCCGACGGCACGCCCTTCCCGACACTGTTCTACCTGACCTGCCCCCGGGCGACCGCGGCGTGCAGCCGGCTCGAGTCGGCCGGGCTGATGAAGGAGATGGCCGACCGGCTCGCCGAGGACCCGGAGCTGGCCGACCGCTACCGGGCGGCGCACGAGGACTACCTCGCCCGCCGGGAGGCGATCGGCGAGGTGCCGGAGATCGCCGGCATCTCCGCCGGTGGGATGCCCGGCCGGGTGAAGTGCCTGCACGTGCACCTGGGGCACGCGCTCGGCGCCGGGCCGGGGGTGAACCCGTTCGGCGACGAGACGCTGGCGCTGGTGGAGAAGTGGTGGGCGGACGGGCCGTGCGTGGACGTGCCGGCGGCCCAGTGACATGAGCGCCGCCGACGAGATCGTCGTACGCCGGGCGCGCACCGGGGACGTGCGTGGCATCCGGCGGCTGGTCGACACCTACACCGACGACCGGCGGCTGTTGAGCAAGGCGACCGTCACGCTCTACGAGGACGTGCAGGAGTTCCGGGTCGCGGTGACCGGCGACGGCACCGTGGTCGGCTGCGGGGCGCTGCACGTGATGTGGGAGGACCTGGCCGAGATCCGCACGGTCGCGGTGGACCCGGTGTGCCGGGGCCGCAGGATCGGTCAACGGATCGTGGGCGAGCTGATCGACGCCGCCCGGGAGCTGGGCGTCGCGCGGATCTTCGTGCTCACCTTCGAGACCCGGTTCTTCGGCTCGTTCGGTTTCACCGAGATCGACGGGGCGCCGGTGCCGCAGCCGGTCTACGAGCAGCTGCTGCGTTCGTACGACGAGGGTGTCGCGGAGTTCCTGGACCTGGAACGGGTCAAGCCGAACACGCTCGGCAACATCCGGATGCTGCTACGGCTCTAGCAGTCGATCGCACGCTGCGTCCATGCTGATCGTGCGACGGACGGCCGCGGTGCGCCCCGACGCCACGGCGCTGCCCGGGCGTGTCGCGCCACCCGAGGCGGCACCCTTTTCAGCGATACCTGTGAGGCATCAATATGACTGACAGGTATCTCGCTCAACCTGGTTCCCGCCGCCCGCCGCCCGCCGCCCGCCGCCCGCCGCCCGCCGCCCGCCGCCCGCCGCCCGCCGCCCGCCGCCCGCCGCCCGCCGCCCGGGCAGCGGCGGACGCGGACGCGCGACCCCCGGGTCGGGGCCGGCCGGCTGCCGTAGGGTTGCTGCCGTGACGACGCGTGTGGCCGCCATCGACTGCGGAACCAACTCCATCCGCCTGCTGGTCGCCGACCTGCCCGACCCGTCCGCCGGCCCGCAGGCGCCGCTGGTCGACCTGGCCCGCCGGATGGAGATCGTCCGGCTCGGCCAGGGCGTCGACAGGACGGGCCGGCTGGCCCCGGAGGCGATCGAGCGGACCCGGGTGGCGCTGGCCGACTACGCCGCCGAGATCGGGAAGCTGGGCGCCGAGCGGGTGCGGATGTGCGCCACCTCCGCCTCCCGGGACGCCTCCAACGCCGCCGAGTTCCGCGCCATGGTCGAGCAGACCCTCGGCGTCGCGCCCGAGGTGGTCACCGGCGACGAGGAGGCCCGGCTCTCCTTCACCGGCGCGGTCCGCGGGCTGCCCGCCGACGCACAGCCGCCGTACCTGGTGGTCGACATCGGGGGCGGCTCGACGGAGTTCGTGGTCGGCACCCGCGAGGGCGGGGTGCAGGCGGCGATCTCGATGGACATCGGCTGCGTCCGGATGACCGAGCGGCACCTGCACGGCGACCCGCCAACCCTGGACGAGGTCGCCGCCGCGCAGGCCGACATCGCGGGCGCCGTGGATCGCGCGCTGGAGGCCGTCCCCGGCCGTCAGGCCGCCACCCTGGTCGGCCTCGCCGGGTCGGTCACCACCGTGGTCGCCATCGCGCAGGGCCTGAAGGAGTACGACCCCGCGCGCATCCACCACGCCCGGGTGCCGTACGAGGGGGTGGCCGAGGTGACCGCCGAGCTGCTGGCCAGGACCCGCGAGCAGCGGCTGGCCATCCCGGTCATGCACCCGGGCCGGGCCGACGTGATCGGCGCGGGCGCGCTGGTGCTCCGCGTGATCATGGAGCGGGCCGGGATGCCCTCCGTGGTCGCCTCCGAGCACGACATCCTCGACGGCATCGCCTGGAGCCTGTCGCCGACCGTGACGTAGGTAATTGGCCTGCGTGCGCGCGGTATGATTCCCATATGATCACCACGGTCAATCTGCCTGACGGGTTGCATGAGCGGCTCAAGCAGCTCGCCGATGAAGAGCACCGCTCGATGAACGCGACCATCGTTGTGGCCGTCGAAGAGTACGTCTCGGCCCATAGTCATCGGGCCCGCGTCCGGGATCTCGCGCGAGAGGTTGCCGAACGCGACGCCGAGCTGTTGCGGCGGCTGGCAGAGTGACCCAATACCTGGAAGTCGATGACCTCGTGGAGATCGCCTCGATCGTGTTGGGCGAGGCGCCGCAGGTCCGTGACTTCGGCCTGCTTTCGTCGGCGGCCGTCCGACCGGCCACCGTGGCGTTCGGCCAGGAGGCGTACACCGATCTGTGGAGCAAGGCCGCCGCGCTGCTGCACTCGGTCTGCATGAACCACGCGCTGATCGACGGCAACAAGCGGCTCGCCTGGGCGGCCGCGCGGGTTTTCCTCGCGCTCAACGAGGCGCCCGTTCAGGGCGTCGACGTGGATCAGGCCGAGGCTCTCGTGATGTCGGTGGCCAGCGGTTCGCTGACCGAGGTCCCGGACATCGCCCGCGAGCTCCACAAGCTCTATCTCTGACCGTCCGCGCAGATTCTGTCGCAGATGCCGGACGCATCGCGTGGAGCCTCGCCCCGACAGCGGGAGCGAGAAGCTGGCTCTTTCCTCTCTTGATCAGTTCCTCGCCGCCAGGCGGCGCATGTCGCCGACACGCACGCTTACTACCGCGTTCTTGACGGTACTTCGCACTACACAGTAGTGTGCGAAGCGTGGACACCACACAACTGCTCAAGGGTGTGCTCGACCTGGCCGTCCTCGCGGTGCTCCGCGACGAGGACGGTTACGGTTACGACATCCTGCGCCGGCTCCGCGAGGCCGGTCTCGACGAGGTCGGCGACGCCTCGGTCTACGGCACACTGCGCCGGCTCTTCGGCGCCGGCCTGCTCACCACGTACGTGGTGCCCAGCGAGTCCGGGCCGCACCGCAAGTACTACGCGCTCAACGCCGCCGGCCGTGACCAGCTCACCCGTTCCGGCAAGACCTGGCGCTCGTTCGCCACCACGATGGACAGACTGCTCGACGATCGGGGGATGGCGGCATGACCGTCACTGGGCAGGAGATCACCGACTACGTGGATCGGGTGCGGGCCGCGCTGGCCGACCTGCCGCCGGAGGTCCGCGAGGAGTTGACCGAGGACCTGCCGGAGCACCTCGCCGAGGTCGCCGCCGAGGACGGCGGCTCGCTGGTGGAGCGGCTGGGTGAGCCGGAGGTGTACGCGGCCGAGCTGCGGGCCGCGGCCGGCGCGGGCGGGCCATCCGACGGCCGGCGCGGCCTGGAGCAGCGGATCGGCAGCTTCGTGGGCCGGGTCCGCGTCCGGCTCTCCGGCCTCGACACCCGGCTGGGCCCCCCGCTCGGGTACGCCTCGGCGAGCGAGTTCCTCCGCCTGCTCCGCCCGGCCTGGTGGGTGCTGCGCGGCTATCTCGCCGCACTGCTGCTCACGGTGCTGACCGGTGAGCCGCTCGCCCTGATCCCTCAGTTGGGCGGCAACGCGCTTGTCGGCCTCGTGCTGCTGGTCGGCAGCGTGCTGGCCTCGATCTGGCTGGGCCGGCACGCCGACGGGCTGGGCCGGTGGCCGCGCTACCTGTTGCGCGCGGGCACCCTGGTGCTCGTCGTCTTCGCCCTGGCCGCCCTGATGCAGGTGGACGTGCGGGCCCGCTGGATCGGCGACTACGGCTACGACCCGATCTCCGTGCGGAACCCGTACGACGAGGTGCAGGACGTCTACGTCTACGACAGCGAGGGGCGGCTGGTGGAGAACGCCCGGCTCTTCGACCAGAACGGCACCCCGATCCGGCTCGGCTGGCCCTCCTGCACCGACCCGGCCCTGCCCGACGTCAACCCGGTGCAACGCGGCTACCCGTACTGCCCCGAGCAGGCGCCCTTCCGGCCCCGTCCGCCGGCCGTCGTCCCGGTCCCGCCGGGCACGGCCCCGACGACCGCCGCGCCCCCGGCCACCGCGCCGCCGACCGGTGCCGCACCGGTGCCGACCGCGACCGCCCCGGCGCCGACCGCGAGCGCGCCAGGCCCGACCGCGACCGCGCCGGCGCCGACCGGTCCGACCGCGCCGGCGCCCACGCCGACCGGGTGAGGATCGACTCTGGGAAATGGCTGAACGGATGAGGGGCACGACCGTCGGACGGCGGCGCGGGAAGTCACCCGCGTCGCCGTCGTCGTACGCGGGTTCGCCACGGGGTGAACGGGAGGTATATGCCACTGTTTTCGCGTCTTCCCGGCGCGCTCACGGCGTGGCAGGCTACCGGCACGTAGGACCACTGGGCGACAGCCGACGATGACTGACCGCTAGGAGAACGGCCGATGGGCGAGATGGTGAGCTACGCCACCAACGGTGGGACGAGCGAGGGGTATCTCGCGATACCCTCCAGCGGTGCGGCCAGCCCCGCGGTCATCGTCATCCAGGACTGGTGGGGTCTGGTTCCCCACATCCGGTCGGTCGCGGACCGCTTCGCCGAGGCGGGCTTCGTCGCCCTCGCCCCGGACTTCCGGCACGGTCAGCCGGCCAGCAAGCCGAGTGAGCCGCGGCAGATGCTGAACAGCGCGCAGATGGACGAGGCGGCGGCGGACATCGCCGTGGCGGCGGACTACCTGGCCGGGCGTCCCGAGGTCACCGGCAAGGTCGGCAGCGCGGGTTTCTGCGCCGGCGCCAGCCTGGCCCTCTGGGCGGCCACCCGCTCCGAGCGGATCGTCGCCACCGCCGCCTTCTACCCCCGGCTGCCGTGGGAGGCGATGCGCCCCGAGTGGACCGACTACGCGGGCAAGGCGTCGCTCATCCACTGCTCCGAAGCGGACGGCACCTCCACCGCGGACGGCGTGCAGGTTGTCCGGCGGGCCATCGAGACCGCCGGCGGCACCTGCCAGACCTACGACTACCCGGGCACCGCGCACGCGTTCTTCAACGAGGACCGGCCGGAGAACTTCGACCAGCGGGCCGCCGCCACCGCCTGGGCCCGCACCCTGGAACTCTTCCGGGCCAAGCTTGGCTGAGCCCCGTACCCCCGCAGAGGTGGTCGCCCGCGCCGCGCGGGCGACCGACCTGGCCGACCTCGACGGCGCGGTCAGCGGCTGCTTCGCCTGCCCGCGCCTGGTCTCCTGGCGGGAGGAGGTCGCCCGGACGAAGCGGGCGGCCTTCCGCGAGCAGCGCTACTGGGGCCGGCCCGTGCCCGGCTTCGGCGCGCCGGACGCCCGGATCGGCATCCTCGGGCTGGCCCCGGCCGCGCACGGCGGCAACCGCACCGGCCGGATCTTCACCGGCGACCGCTCCGGCGACGTGCTCTTCGCCGCCCTGCACCGCGCCGGCCTGGCCAACCAGCCGACCAGCGTGGCCGCCGACGACGGGCTCACCCTGGCCGACACCCGGATCTTCGCCGCCGTGCGCTGCGCGCCGCCGGACAACAAGCCCACCCCGACCGAGCGGGACACCTGCGCGCCGTGGCTGCACCGCGAGGTCGCGCTGATCCGGCCCACCCTGCGCGTCGTGGTCGCGCTGGGCGCCTTCGCCTGGGCCGCGTGGTGGCCGGTGCTGCGTGACGTGTACGGCGTCCGCCCGCCCAGCCCGCGACCGGTCTTCGGCCATGCGGCACACTGGTCCGGGACGGCCGCCCCCGAGCTGCTCGGCTGCTATCACGTCAGCCAGCAGAACACCTTCACGGGACGGCTCACACCAGGGATGCTGGACGACGTGTTCGCCCGGGCGAAACAGCTCGCCGGGCTGGACTGAGGCTGCGTGGGACGGTGGCGATGGACCTCGGCGTGCTGCGCAGGTGGTGGCCCGTCGTCGCGGTGACCCTCCTGCTCGCCGCCGCGGCGCTCGCCGCCGGGCACTCCTCGATCGGCGCGAGCCGCATCCCGCCCGCCGCCGGCGACATCCCGTTCGTCCCGGAGTACCCCACCGCCGAGCCGGCCCCCTCTATCCCGGTTGAGCCGCGGACCAGCGCGGAAGCCACCCAGGCCGACATCCCGCAGTGGATCGCGACCGCGGCGATCGTCCTGCTGGGCCTGGCCATTCTGCTCGCCCTCGGCTACCTGGTGTGGACGCTGATCCGGGGCGCCCTGCGCCGGACCACCCGGGCCATCCCGGTCGCCCGCACCCGGCGTACCGCCGAGGGCACCGCCCGCGAGGTGGTCGCCGCCCTCGACGCCGGCCTGGTCGAGCTGGACGACGCCGACACCGACCCGCGCACCGCCGTGATCGCCTGCTGGGTCCGCCTGGAGGAGGCCGCCACCGAGGCCGGTGTGCCACGGCGTACCGGGGACACCCCGACCGACCTGGTCACCCGGCTGCTGCGGGGCGACCCGGCCGCCGGGGTGCCCGCCATCGCCAGCGCCGACGTGCTGGACGGGTTCGCCCACGTCTACCGCGAGGCCCGGTACGCCACCCACACGGTGGACGCCCGGATGCGTGACCAGGCCCGGGCGGCGCTGCGCCGGCTGCGCGGCGAACTGACCGCCCTCGCCACCGCCGCCGAGGAGGTGCCGGCGTGAGCGCGCGGACCGTCGGGCCGCGGGCGGTGCCGTCGTGACCGAGCGGACCGGCCTCGACGATCTGCTCAGCTTCGAGGAGGAGCGGGCACCGCATCCCGGCCGGCAGCGCGGCGGGCGGTCCCGGGCGGTGCTGCGTACCCTCGCGGTCGCCGCCGCCGTCACCGCGGTGGTCCTCGCCGTCCTGCGCGCGGTCGGCCTCCAGGTCTCGATCTGGATCGTGGTGGCGGGCGTGCTGGCGGTGCTTGCCGTCCGCCGGGTCACCGCCGCGCTCGCCCCGCCGCCCCCGCCCCGCGCCGGCGGGCGCGCCCCCGTCGGTGCGGAGCCCGACGCCTGGAACTGGGCCGCCCAGGATGCCCTGCGGACCGCCATCAACGGGTGGGAACGGCCCCTGGACTGGTCCTCGGGCAACCGGGAGCGGTTCAACGAGCGGGTCCTGCCGCGTCTGGGGGAGCTGGCCGACGAGCGGCTGCGCCAGCGCCACGGGCTGACCCGCGACTCCGACCCGGCCCGCGCCCGCACCCTGCTCGGGGAGCCGCTGTGGACGTTCCTCAGCATCCCCTCCCGCCGCCCCCCGTCGCCGCGCGACCTCGCGGCGATCGTCGCCGAACTGGAGAAACTCTGATGAACGACGTGGACCGGACCATCCCCGCCGCGGAGGTCGGCCACCTGGCCCGGGCGGTGCTGGACGCGGTCGGCACGGTCGTGGTCGGCAAGCGGGAGTCGCTGGAGCTGGTCCTCGCCGGCATCCTGGCCGGTGGGCACGTGCTGCTGGAGGACCTGCCGGGCCTGGGCAAGACGCTGACCGCGCGGTCCTTCGCGCAGGCCCTCGGGCTGGACTTCCGCCGCCTCCAGTTCACCCCCGACCTGCTGCCGGCCGACGTCACCGGCTCCTACCTCTACGACCAGCGCAGCGGCGACTTCTCCTTCCGCGCCGGCCCGCTCTTCACCAACCTGCTGCTCGCCGACGAGATCAACCGGACGCCGCCGAAGACCCAGTCGGCGCTGCTGGAGGCGATGCAGGAGAAGCAGGTCTCGGTCGAGGGCGTCACCTACCGGCTGGACGAACCGTTCCACGTGCTCGCCACCGCCAACCCGATCGAGTACGAGGGGACGTACCCGCTGCCCGAGGCGCAGCTGGACCGGTTCCTGCTGCGGGTGTCGTTCGGCTACCCGCAGCGCGAGGAGGAGTGGGACGTGCTGCGCCGCCGGATGGCCCGCCGCCGCGAGGAGGCCGAGATCAAACCGGTGGTCGACGCCGCCACGCTGCGCGCCATGCAGGCCGCGCTGGAGGACGTGGTGGTGGAGGACTCGATCGGCCGGTACATCGTCGACCTGACCGCGGCCACCCGCGAGCACCCGTCGGTGCTGGTCGGCGCCTCCCCGCGCGGCTCCCTGGCGCTGCTGCTGCTCTCCCGGGTCCGGGCGGTCTTCGCCGGCCGCGACTACGTGGTGCCGGAGGACGTCAAGGAGGTGGCCGCGCCGGCGCTCGCGCACCGGATCACGCTGCGGCCGGAGATGTGGTTGCGCCGGGTCGACCCGTCCTTCGTGGTCGGTGAGGTGCTGGCGCAGACGCCCGCCCCGGCCAGCGGCGCGCTGCCCAGCCACGCGGCCGGCCGGTCCGGGCACTGACGGCCGTGCCCACCGACGAAGGGCCGGAGCCGGCGGCGGGCTGGGCGCCCACCTGGGCGCTGGGCCGGGCGGTGCTGCTCACCGGGCTGCTGCTGATCGCCGCCGTGCTGCTCGGCCGGGTCGACCTGGTCGTGCTGGCCGCGCCGTTCGCGCTCGGCACCGCGTACGCGCTGCGCCGCCGGCCCACCGCCGCGCCGCAGTTGGAGATCCTCGCCGAGGACGCGCATCTGGTCGAGGGGGGCGCGCTGGCCGGTACGGTCAGCGTCGGCAACCCGGACACCGTCTCGTACGACGTGGCCGTGGTGCGGGCCCGCGTCTCGCGGTGGCTGCGCGTCGAGCGGGTCGGCTTCGGGGGTGCCGGCGTGGACGTGCGCCGCTCCGGCGGCGCGGACCGCCCCTTCGTCACCGCCATCCCGACGGGCACGGCGGTCGACCTGGAGCTGCACGGCACCGCGCTGCGCTGGGGGCGGCACCCGATCGGCCCGGCCGGCGCCCGGGTCGCCGCCGCCGACGGGCTGCTGGTCTCCCGGGCGGTGATCACCGAGCCGGTGCGGATGCGGGTCTATCCGGAGACCGAGCCGTTCGAGGCGGTGGAGGCGATGCCCCGGGCGGCCGGGCTGGTCGGCGCGCACCGCTCGCGCCGCCCCGGCGAGGGTGGCGAGTTGGCCGGCGTACGGGTCTTCGGGCCGGGAGACCGGCTGCGCCGCATCGACTGGCGGGTGTCGCTGCGGGCCCGGCAGCTGCATGTGGCGGCCACCCTCTCCGACCGGGACGCCGAGGTGGTGGTCCTGCTCGACGTGCTCGCCGAGGCGGGCCGCTCCGGCGGGGTGAAGGGCGCGGCGTCCGTGCTGGACACCACGGTCCGGGCCGCCGCCGCGATCGCCGAGCACTACCTGCACCGCGGCGACCGGGTGGCGATGCTGGAGTACGGGCCGGCGGCCCGCCGGCTGCGCCCGGCCACCGGTCGCCGGCAGTACCTGACGGTGCTGGAGTGGCTGCTCGACGTGCGGGCCGAGGCCTCCCTGCACGAGCCGTACGACCAGGTCTTCGGGCCGCAGGTGCTCTCCGTGGACGCGCTGGTGGTGGTGCTCACCCCGCTGCTGGACGAGCGGTCCGCGCAGATGCTGGCGCGGCTGGCCCGGGGCGGCCGGTTCGTGGTCGCGGTGGACACCCTGCCCACCGACCTCACCCCGCCCGGCGAGCGGGGCTGGGCGCCGGTGGCGTACCGGCTGTGGCGGCTGGACCGGGACACGATGATCGGCCAGCTCCGGGAGCACGGTGTGCCGGTGGTGCGCTGGGCCGGCGCGGGCAGCCTGGACCAGGTGCTGCGGGACGTGGCCCGGCTGGCCACCGCCCCGAGGGTGGGTGCCCGATGAAGGCGGTCATCGAACGGGTCGGGGCGCTGCGCTCGGCGGTCCACCGGGTGAGCCCGGCGTCGCTGCTGGTGCGCGCCGGCATCTTCCTCACGGTGCTGGTCGGCCTGCTGCTGGCGTACCCGGTCGAGATGTTCAGCGCGCGGGCGCTGCTCGCGCTCACGGTGGTGGCGGTGCTGCCGGCGGTCGCTCCGCGCCGCGGGTGGCCGACCTTCGCCGCCCTGGTCACCGTGGCTGGCTGGGTGGTCGCCTCCGCCGGGTACGACCGGCCGATCGCGCTCTGGCGGCTGCTCGCCGTGGCCGCGGCGCTCTATCTGGCGCACACCCTCTGCGCGCTCGCCGCGCTGCTGCCCTACGACGCGGTGGTCGACCCGGATCTGGTGCTGCGCTGGCTCACCCGGGCCGGGGCGGTGGTGCTCGCCACGGCCGTGGTCGGGGTGGTCCTGGCCTGGCTGGGTGAGATCGGCGGCGGTGCCGGGTTCCAGGCGGCGACGGTGGCCGGACTGTTGGTGGCGGTGGGGATGAGCGGGCTGTTGGGCTGGCTGCTGCGTCACAGATAACGGGACGATACGGGACGTTGCGCAGGTCACAGCGGTTGTGCTCGGTCACAGAAGGGGCTCTCGGACGGGATTAGCCGAGCCGCCCGGGGAAAGATAGATGATGTGAATCCGAAGCGGATCCTTGTCGTGGGTGCCGGGCACGTCGGCCTGTATGCCGCTCTGCGCCTGTCCAAGAAGCTGAGCTCCCGGGAGGCCGAGGTCGTCGTCGTCGACCCACAGCCGCACATGACCTACCAGCCGTTCCTCCCCGAGGCGGCGGCGGGCAACATCTCGCCCCGGCACTCCGTGGTGCCGCTGCGGCGGGAGTTGCGCAAGTGCAAGGTCGTGGCGGGTACGGTGACGCGGATCGACCACGCCCGCATGACGGCGGTGGTGCAGCCCATCAGCGGCCCCACCCGGGAGATCCGGTACGACCACGTCGTGGTGGCCCCCGGCGCGGTCTCCCGGACGCTGCCGATCCCCGGCCTGCACGAGCGCGGCATCGGCTTCAAGACCATCGGTGAGGCCATCTACCTGCGCAACCACGTGCTGAACCGGCTCGACGTGGCGGCCGTCACGCCGGACCCGGAGGTCCGCCGCTCGGCGCTCACCTTCACCTTCGTCGGCGGTGGCTACGCCGGCATCGAGGCGCTCGCCGAGATGGAGGACATGGCCCGGGACGCGCTGCGGTACTACCCGGAGCTCAAGCCCGAGGACATGCGCTGGGTGCTGGTCGAGGCCACCCAGCGGGTGCTGCCCGAGGTCGACCGGGACATGGGCGCCTACACCGTCCAGCAGTTGCTCAAGCGCAACATGGACATCCGCCTGGACACCCGGCTGGAGTCCTGCGTGGACGGTGTGGTCAAGCTTTCCGACGGCGACACCTTCCGGTCCGACACCATCGTGTGGACGGCCGGCGTGAAGCCCTCGCCGATGCTGGACAAGACCGACTTCCCGCGCGACGAGCGCCGGCGGGTCACCTGCCTGCCGACCCTTCAGATCGTCGACGGCGACCGGGTCGTCGAGGGCGCCTGGAGCGCTGGCGACTGCGCCGCCGTGCCGGACCTGACCAAGGAGCCGGGCAACTACTGCTCGCCGAGCGCCCAGCACGCGGTGCGCCAGGCGGGCCGGATGGCCGACAACATCGCAAACGTGGTCCGCGGTCGTGAGCCGGTCAACTACGTGCACAAGCACGCGGGCAGCGTGGCCAGCCTCGGCCTGCACAAGGGCGTCGCCCAGGTGTACGGCGTGAAGATGACCGGCTGGCCGGCCTGGTTCATGCACCGGACGTACCACATGAGCCGGATCCCGTCGGTCAACCGCAAGGTCCGGGTCGTGGTCGACTGGTCGCTGGCCTTGTTCCTCAAGCGTGAGGTGGTCGCCCTCGGCCAACTGCACGACCCTCGCGAGGAATTCGCCGAGGCGTCCAAGCCGGCCGGCGCCGGCCGCCGGGTCTGATCCCACTCGTCGCGAAGGGCCCTTCCCCGGACACGGGAGGGGCCCTTCGTCGTGGCCGGGTCTTCGTCGCCAGGACGGGTCATACCCGCCAGGTCCAGGCGTCGGCGATCCGGGTGCCCGGGCCGTAGAGCTGCACCAGGGTGCGTCGCAGGCTCTCCGCGTGCGGGGCGTCGTCGGTGAGTGCCACGCAGGAGGCGCCCCAGAAGTCGGCGTCCGCCCGGGCCTGCCGCCGCTGCTCCTCGCCGATCACCGGCTCGTCGCCCCGCCTCGCCACGTCGGCCAGCAGCGCGGAGGTGGGCTGCTTGTAGGTGCCCATCGCGGCCGTCCCGTCTCGGCCGTACGGGCCGATGAAGAAGCCCTCCGGGATGCCGAACGCGGCGTCGGCCGCCGCCGGCCAGCGCATCGGCCAGGGCTCCTTCGGGGTGGCCGCCGGCACCGGCACCAGCACGCCGCCGGGGCGTACGCACTCCCGCCAGTGGCCGCCGGTGATGAACTCGGGCAGCGCGGGACGCTCGGCCGTCGGCAGGGGAGCGGGGAAGACGGTGAGCAGCGCCGCCCCCACCGCGGCCGGGACCAACCGCCGGGCCCGGCCGGGCCGCCGCAGCGCGCGGTCCACCGCGAGCACCAGCAGGGTGCCGACCAGCGGCAGCAGGGTCAGCCCGAACCGCATCGGCAGCGCGCCGTCGACCACCGGCAGGCCGGCGAGCAGCGCGTACGGCCCGGGCACGGCGCTGCGGGCGCCGTCGTGCACCACCTCCGGGCCGAGCGACAGCGCGCCCATCCCCAGCGCGCCGGCGACGCAGGCCAGCGCCAGCGGCCGGCGTCCCAGCCAGAGCGCGCAGCCGGCGGTGACCAGCAGCAGGGGCAGGCCGAGGAAGGTGTTGTACTCGGCCGGGCCGGTGGTCAGCCGGGCCGACGAGTCGCTGCCGACCACCGACAGCGGGGAGATGGTCCACCAGCTGCGCAGGTCGGCCGAGAAGTAGTGCGGGCTGAACATCCCGTCGGCCACGCCCTGCGGCCCGGCGAACTGGAGCCACAGCGGGTAGCCGAGGACGAGCAGGGCCAGCCCGGCGGCGAGCATCAGGCCGCCGGCGAAGCCGGGCAGCGCCCGGCGCAGCAGCTCGCGGTCGGTCACCGCGTACGCGACGGCCATCACCAGCAGGGTGACCGCGGCGAGGAAGAGCACCTCCTCGCCGACGAAGACCTGCGCGGTGACGACGGCGGCCAGGCCCACCGCCGAGGTGACCAGCCGGCGCCGGTCCGGCCGGTCCAGCGACGCCGGTCCCGGGTCGGCCGCCCGCAGCAGCCGGACGACCAGCCAGACGATCACCGGGACCAGCCACTGCGCGGTCATGTGCAGGTGGCTGTTGGACTGGGAGACCATGCCCGGCCCGAAGCCGCAGAGCCCGGCGCCGAGCGCGGCGGCGAGCCGGCGGGCGCGCAGCGTACGGGTGAAGAGCAGGTACCAGGCGACGGCGGTGCCGGCGAGGTTCACCCCGGCCAGCAGGGCGAAGGTGACCGGCGCGCCGAAGAGCAGGGTGACCGGGGCGAGGAGCACGCCGAGCGCGATGACCGTGGTGTTGGTCATCAGGTTCACCCCGTCCGGGCTGTTGAGCCGGTCGGTGAGCAGGCCGAAGTCGCCGAGCACGACCCGCGAGTCGACCGCCAGGAACCACTCGTAGAGGGTCTGGTCCTCCGGGTTGAGCGCCAGCACCCGGCCGGTCGGGTCGGGCCAGAGGCCTTGGGTGAGCCAGCCGGCGAGCAGGACGAATGCGAGGCCGACGAGCAGGTCGGCGCGGTGCCGGGCGGCAAAGGCCCACCAGCGGGGGACGCGGGATCCGGGCGCGGCCGGCTCGGCGAGGCCGACAGCCAGATCACGGTCGGGGTCGGACGCCGTACGGGCTGCGCTGGTCACGGGCTCGACCCTAGTGCGGCACCCGTGGCGGGGTACGTCGGGTTGCCGGTGAACGGTTACGGTGACAGGGCACTGTCGCGTGTCGGCGCGCCGGTGCCGCCCGCCCGGGTGGTGGAACGGCAGACACGGCCGCCTTAAAAGCGGCTGCCGAAAGGCGTGCGGGTTCGACCCCCGCCCCGGGCACACTCTCAGCTTTCCCTCAGCCGGGTCATGAACGCGTGGTTCGCCCCGTCCGTCTACCCTTGTAGGCACGTCGAGCGTGCGACGACCCCCTGAGGGAGGCCTGAGAAGTGAAGACCTCGAACCCGGTGCTCGCCCGGCTCGGCCAGGCGGCCGAGCGGGAGCGTTCCGCCGGGTACGCCCCGCCCGGGCAGTACGGCTACGGCCAGCCCGGCATTCCCCAGCAGTATCCCGGTCAGCCCGGCTCCCCGGTGGCCCCGGCCGCCGGGGCGATGTCCATCGACGACGTGGTCGTCAAGACCGTCGCGCTCCTGGGCATCCTCGGCGTCTCCGCCGCGGCCGCCTGGGTGCTGGTGCCGGACACGATGATCCGCACCGCATGGATCGGCGCCGCGATGGTCGGCCTGGTCCTCGGCCTGATCATCTCCTTCTCCCGGATCGCGAACCCGGCGCTGGTCGTCGCGTACGCCGTGGTCGAGGGCGCCTTCGTCGGCCTGGTCAGCAAGGCGTACGAGACCGCCTACGAGGGCATCGTGCTCCAGGCCGTGGTGGCCACCTTCGGTGTCTTCTTCGTGATGGCCATGCTCTACAAGGTGAAGGCCATCCGGGCGACCCCGAAGTTCGTCAAGGGCATGGTCGCCGTGATGGCCGGCCTCTTCGCCGTCATGATGATCAACTTGGTGCTCGCGCTCTTCGGTGTCAACACCGGCCTGCGCGGCGGTGGCCCGCTGGCCATCGGCTTCAGCCTGGTCTGCATCGTGGTCGCCTCGCTGAGCTTCGTGCTCAGCTTCAAGGAGGTCGAGGACGGCGTCCGGATGGGGCTGCCGCAGCGTTACTCCTGGACGGCCGCGTTCGGCATCGTGGTCAGCCTGGTCTGGCTCTACCTGGAGCTGCTCCGGCTGATCAGCTACTTCCAGGGCGACGACTGACCGTCGGAGCCCCTCGGCGCCCGCCACCGCGACCCGCGGCGGCGGGCGCCGTCGTTTCCGGGCCGGCCGTTCGCCACGCGCCACGACCGGCGCCGGCCGCCGCACCCGCGCCCGGCCGTTTCCCCGCCGCCGGCGGGCCGTGCCGTTTCGCCGCCGCCGGCGGGCTGTCCCGTTTCGCCGCCGCCGGCGGGCCGTGCGGGGCAGAGTGACACCAGGGGTACGCCCCGGCGAGGAGGTGGCGGGTGCGCAGCGCCAACCCGGTTCTGGACCGGCTGGACGACACCAGCCGTGAGCACCGGCTGCCCGGGGCGGGCGGTGCGGAGGCGGTGACCCTCGACGACGTGGTGGTCCGCACCGTCGGGCTGCTGCTGCTCACCGGGGCCACCGCGGCGGTGGCCTGGGCGGTCGTGCCCCAGGCGTTGTGGGTCCCGGCCGCGCTGGCCGGCACCGCCCTGGCCGGCATCGCGCTGGTCCTGGTGATCTCGCTGCGCGGCATCACCCACCCGGCCCCGATCATCGGGTACGCCCTGCTCCAGGGGGTGCTGCTCGGGGTGGCCAGCCGGGCGTTCGAGCTGGTCTACCCCGGCATCGTGGTGCAGGCGGTGATCGGCACGTTCGGGGTGTTCCTCGGGATGGGGGTGCTCTACCGGGCGCGGCTGGTCCGGGCCACGCCGCGACTGGCCCGCCTGGTGATCGGCACGCTGATCGGGCTGCTCGCGGTCACCCTGGTCAACCTGGTCTTCCGGCTGTTCACCGGCCGGCAGGGGGTGGAGATCTACGGCAGCATCTCCGGCCGGGTCGGCTGGCTGGCGTACGTCTTCTCGGTGGTGGCGATCATCGCCGGAGCGTTCAGCTTCATCCTCGACTTCGACCAGGTGGAGCGGTCGGTCCGCACCGGCCTGCCCCGCCGGTACGCCTGGCTGTGCGCCTTCGGGCTGTTGGTCGGGCTGATCTTCCTGTACTGGCAGATCCTGCGGCTGTTGAGTTACCTGCGCCGGTGAGCGGGGGCGGGCCGGCCCGGCCCGGCCGTAGACTCGGCGGCGATGAGCGCAGCGGAGTTGGACCGGGCGGTGGAGTTGCTGGTCCGTCAGGTGGGGCACTGGCAGCAGCCGCGGTGGGCGGCGGTGGCCGAGGGGGGCAACGTGTCCCGCGCCGACCTGGTGCACCGGCTGGTGCAGGAGCTGGCCAACCTCGGCGCGGACGCCGAGGGTGAGCCGCGTCGGGGCGTACCCCGGTTGGACAACGACCTGGCGCTGGTCGACCAGGTCCGGGTGACTGCGGCCGACCTGGTCGCGGCCGGGCCGCCGGACGCGGTGCTGGCCCGGGCCGCCGCCGAGGTGGCGGCGACCCGATCCGCGCTCTAGGCGGTGCCGCGGCTCAGCTGAGCCGCTCCAGCACCATCGCCATGCCCTGGCCGCCGCCGACGCACATCGTCTCCAGGCCGATGGTCTTGTCGTGCCACTCCAGGGCGTTGAGCAGGGTGCCGGTGATCCGGGCGCCGGTCATGCCGAACGGGTGGCCGACGGCGATCGCGCCGCCCATCACGTTCACCTTCTCCTCCGGGATGCCGAGCTGCCGGTAGGAGGGGATCACCTGGGCGGCAAACGCTTCGTTGATCTCGACCAGGTCGACGTCGTCGACGGTCATGCCGGCCCGCTTGAGGGCCTGCCTGGACGCCTCGACCGGGCCGAGGCCCATGATCTCGGGGGACAGGGCGGTGACGCCGGTGGAGACGATCCGGGCCAGCGGGGTGAGCCCGAGGTCCTGCGCGCGTTGGGCGCTCATGACCACCACGGCGGCGGCGCCGTCGTTCAGCGGGCAGCAGTTGCCGGCGGTGATCCGGCCGTCGGGGCGGAAGACCGGCTTCAGCCCGGCGACCGCCTCCAGGGTGACCCCGGCGCGCGGCCCGTCGTCGGCGCCGACGACGGTGCCGTCCGGCGTGGTGACCGGGGTGATCTCGCGGGCCCAGAAGCCGTCGGCGATCGCCTTCTCGGCGAGGTTCTGGCTGCGGACGCCGAACGCGTCCATGTCCTCGCGGGTCACGTCGTACACCTGGGCCAGGTTCTCGGCGGTCTGCCCCATGGCCAGGTAGATGTCGGGGAGGCGGCCGGCCTCGCGGGGGTCGGTCCACATCACGGCGCCACCCGCCGCGCGGGCCTTCGAGCGCTCCTGCGCCTCGGCGAACCGCGGGTTCTCCCAGCCGCCGCCGACCAGCGCCTGGGCCTCCGGGGGCAGGGTGTCGGAGTTGCCCCGGGCGTACCGGGAGACCATCTCGACGCCGGCGGAGATGAAGACGTCGCCCTCGCCGGCGCGGATCGCGTGCATCGCCATCCGGGTGGTCTGCAGCGAGGAGGCGCAGTAGCGGGTCAGGGTGGCGCCGGGCAGGCCGTCCAGCCCCATCAGGGTGGCGACCACCCGGGCCATGTTGAAGCCCTGCTCGCCGCCGGGCAGGCCGCACCCGAGGTAGAGGTCCTCGATCTCGGTCGGATCGAGGTCGGGGACCTTGTCCAGCGCGGCCTGGACGATGGTGGCGGCGAGGTCGTCCGGGCGGACCTCGCGCAGCGAACCCTTGAACGCGCGACCGATGGGGGACCGGGCGGTGGCGACGATGACGGCGTCGCGGGACGACTCAATCGGCATGAACCAACGTTAACTCGCCAGTAACTTGGCGGGGAAGCGGCGCGGGCGGCGGGAAATGTCACCCTGCGGCGTGCCGTCCCGCCGGCTGCTCAGTGGCGGGAGGCGGTGGTGGCCGCCGCGGCCACCGCCGGCAGCAGGGCGTGCGCCCAGACCCGGTACCCGTCGGCGGAGGGGTGGAAGCCGTCGGGGCAGAGCGTCCCGGCGTCGGCGCGGAACACCGGCCCGGTCTCCGTGCCCAGGTCGACCACCGCGCCGCCGGCGCCGAGCACCGCGACGGTCTGGGCGCGGGCGATCCGCCGCCCCGACCAGCCGAGCACCTGCCGCAGCGGCTGCGCGGCGGCGCGCACCGCGCCCAGGTCCGGGCAGGTGCCGACCACCACCTCCACCCGCGCCTCGCGCAGCCGGCGCACCGCCGCGCCGAGGTACGCCGCGGCCTCCCCCGGTCGGCGCATCGCGGTGGCGTCGTTGGCGCCGATCAGGACCACCGCCACGTCGGGGCGCTCGCCGAGCAGCGCCCGGGCCACCTGGGTGGCCAGGTCGGTGGAGCGGGAGCCGGAGACCCCCACGCTGGAGAGGTGCACCTGCCGCCCGGTCGGCCCCTCGGTCAGCAGGTGGGCCAACTGGCCGCCGACGGTCTCGTCGAGGCGTTCCACCCCGACGCCGAGCGCCGAGGAGTCGCCGAGCAGCACCAGCCGCAGCGGCGGGGCACCGGCCCGGCCGACCGTGGCGCGCAGCGCCAGGCCGAGTTCCGGCTGGGCGTAGCTTCGGTTGCGGGCCGCGACGGCCTGCCCGGCGAGCACCGCCGCGCCGCCGATGGTGCCCGCGACCAGGGAGAAGGCCGCCGCCTTGCCCAGCCGGACGGCCAGCTCCGCGCCGACGCCGCGTTCGGTCATGACGACACCTCCCCGTGCCGGACACCGCGCCGGCATGCCGGCCCCCGGCTGCGGTCGGCATGGGGCTCGGCCGCGTCGCGCCCGATGGTTCGCTCGCTCATGCCGATCCCTCCAGTGTGGGTGAGTCGGTGGCGGGACCTGGTTGCGGCACCGCGCCGACGCCGAAGAACGCCCGCCGGCGCAGTTGCGCCCAGCGGCCGGCCGGTCCGCGGTCGCGGCCCCGGACCTGGGTGCCGCTGACCTCCGTGCCGGCGTGTCGGGCCGCCTCCTGAGCGGCCTTCGGCAGCGACCGTACGCCCTCGCCCCGGCCCAGGACCACCGGCCTGCGCTCCGGCCCGGCGCCAAGCGCCGAGATCACGGTGGGCAGCAGCGCTGCGGCGGCCACCGCGTACCCCTCCGCGGAGGGATGGAACCGGTCCCAGGCGAACATCCGGGTCGGTTCGGCGACGAACCGGGGACCGAGCATGTCGCCGAGGGAGACCGTCCAGCCGCCCGCCTCGACCACCGCCACCGTCTGGGCGGCGGCCAGTTGCCGGCTCCACCGCCGGGCCAGCCAGCGCAGCGGCGGCTGGATCGGCTCGATCGCGCCGAGGTCGGGGCAGGTGCCGACGACCACCTCGCAGCCGGCGGCCCGCAGCGCGCGGACCGCGTCGACCAGGTAGCGCACCGCCAGCCCGGGCGGGGTGCGGTTGGTGACGTCGTTGCCGCCGATCAGGATCACCGCGACGTCCGGGTCGCACTCCAGCGCCGACTCGACCTGCGGCTTCAGCCCGGCGGAGAGCGAGCCCACCACGGCGAAGCGGTGCACCCGGACCGGCCGGTGCAGCCGTCGGGACAGCCCGGTGGCGAGCAGCGCCCCCAGGGTCTCGCGGCGCCGGTGCACGCCGTAGCTGGCCGCCGACGAGTCGCCGAGCACCACCATGGTCAGCGGCGAACCGGGGCACTTGGCGCCGTAGACGCCGTCGCAGCGTGGCGGGGGCGCCTCCGCCATCGGGATGGTGCGCCGGGCCTGGCGGGCCTGACCGAGCAGCACCCCGCCGGTCGCGACGAACGCCGCCGCGGTGGCGCCCGTGCCGATCGCCGCCATCCGGGCGATCCGCCGGGCCCGCTGCCAGCGCGGACCAACCGGTACGACGGAACCAGCCACCCCCATACCGCCACGTTATCGCGCCGGCCCGACACGCCGCTCTCCTGGTGACGGCTGGTTCGTGGCTGGGCAGTGACCGTTCTCTGGGTACCTGTCCGGTGACGGCCACGGGGCGACGGGCCCCGGGCCGCAGGTCGCGGCGGGCTTGCGCCCCCGCGTCACGCTGGTCAGGCGGAAAGGGGTTGGACTGATGGGCAAGACGTTGAAGCGGAGCGCGGCGTTCACCGCGCTGGCCCGGGCACTGGCAGCGGGCGCCCGGGGTGGCCCTTCGCTGGGCGCCCGGCTGCGGGCGCTGCCCCGGATGATCAGGGCGACCGCCCGGGGCGAGTACGACGGGGGCCTCCGGCTGGCCCTGATGGGCGCGGCGACGGCGTACATCGTCTCCCCGATCGACCTGCTGCCGGAGCTGCCGCTGGCGGTCTTCGGGCTGGCCGACGACGCGGTCATGGTCACCTGGCTGGCCGGCAGCGTGCTGGCGGAGACCGAGCGCTTCCTGGAGTGGGAGACGCGTCGTAGCTCCGTCATCCCCGGGCAGGTGATCCCCTGACGGCACGTACCCTGGGCGACACACGAAACGTCTGCCCGGCCGCCGCTGCCGGCGCCGCAACGAAGGGCACAACGAGGTGCAGTACTACGACAATGTCGTCGAGTTGATCGGCAACACCCCGCTGGTACGGCTGCGCAACGTCACCGAGGGCATCCAGGCCACCGTGCTGGCGAAGGTGGAGTACCTCAACCCGGGCGGTTCGGTGAAGGACCGGATCGCGCTGCGGATGGTGGAGGACGCCGAGGCCGCGGGCATCCTGAAGCCGGGCGGCACCATCGTCGAGCCGACCAGCGGCAACACCGGCGTCGGGCTGGCCCTGGTGGCGCAGCTCAGGGGCTACAAGTGTGTCTTCGTCTGCCCGGACAAGGTCAGCCAGGACAAGCAGGACGTGCTGCGCGCGTACGGCGCCGAGGTGGTGGTCTGCCCGACCGCCGTCGCGCCGGAGGACCCGCGCTCCTACTACAACGTCTCCGACCGGCTGGCCCGGGAGATCCCCGGCGCCTGGAAGCCCAACCAGTACAGCAACCCGGCCAACCCGCGCTCGCACTACGAGACGACCGGCCCGGAGCTGTGGAAGCAGACCGAGGGCGGGCTGACCCACTTCGTGGCCGGCGTCGGCACCGGCGGCACCATCTCCGGCATCGGCCGCTACCTCAAGGAGGCCTCCGAGGGCCGGGTCCGGGTCATCGGTGCGGACCCGGAGGGCTCGGTCTACTCCGGCGGCACCGGCCGGCCGTACCTGGTCGAGGGGGTCGGCGAGGACTTCTGGCCGGAGACGTACGACCGGGGCGTCACCGACGAGATCATCGAGGTCTCGGACAAGGCCTCGTTCGAGATGACCCGGCGGCTGGCCCGCGAGGAGGGGCTGCTGGTCGGCGGCTCCTGCGGCATGGCCGTGGTGGCCGCCCTGGAGGTGGCCCGCAAGGCCGGCCCGGACGATGTGGTCGTCGTGCTGCTGCCGGACAGCGGCAAGGGCTACCTGTCGAAGATCTTCAGCGACAGCTGGATGGCCCGGTACGGCTTCCTGGACAACTCGGGCACCGAGCCGACCGTTGCCGACGCGCTCGCGAGCAAGCCGGGCGGCCTGCCCGAGCTGGTGCACGTGCACCCCACCGAGACGGTCCGCGACGCGATCGACTACATGCGCGAGTACGGCGTCTCGCAGCTGCCGGTGCTCAAGGCCGAGCCGCCGGTGGTGACCGGTGAGGTGGCCGGGTCGATCGCCGAGAAGGACCTACTCGACGCGCTCTTCACCGGCCAGGCGCACCTGCACGACACCATCGAGCGGCACATGGCTGAGCCGCTGCCGATGATCGGTGGCGGTCAGCCGGTGAGCGAGGCGGTCGGCCTGCTGGAGAAGTCCGACGCCGCGCTGGTGCTGGTCGACGGCAAGCCCAAGGGCGTGCTCACCCGGCAGGACCTGCTCGCTCACCTCGGGGCGCGCTGAGCCGACCACACCGACGAGGCCCCTTCCCCGGAGGGGCCTCGTCGCGTCGCGACCCCCAGGTCGACTTCGCCGACAGCGGACACAGCCGGCCGGGCGCGTGAGTCTCGCGGAATCGTCGAGGTGGCGTCGACGAGCAGTACAGCCCGCGAGTTGCCGGTGTGCCGGCCCGGCTGCCGGCGCTACGACAGCGGCCGGGTGTACCGCAGCTGGGGCGTGAGCGTGCCGCCGATCTCCTCGTCGCGCGTCACCCCGTCGGGCGTCCAGCCGCCGCGTTCGTAGAACCGCCGGGCGGGCGCGTTCTGCCCGAGCACCCAGAGCGCCGCCCGCCGCCAGCACCGCGCCCGCATCGTGGCCAGCGCGTCGATCATCAGCCCGCGGCCCACGCCCCGCCCGCGTTCGGCCGGTTCCAGGTGGATCGCGCAGAGCAGCCCGGTCGTCGGGTCACCCTCGTCGTCCGGGCCGACATAGCTGAAGCCGACCAGCTTCCCGTCGCGTTCGGCGACGGTCATCAGGTGGGTGTCCCGCTCCCAGGACCACCGCTCCGTCCAGTACCGCCCCATCGCCTCCGGCGTCGGCTCGGCCAGCGATTCCGATGGCAGGAAGGACGAGTACGCCGCCACCCGGGAGCGCTGGTGCAGGGCGCCGACCCCCATCAGGTCGTCCGGGACGGCGCGGCGGAGGATGATCGTCACCCGGCCGAGGCTACCCGCCGGGGCGGGACCTGCACGGTGGTCAGGTCCTCGGCGATCACCAGGTCTCCGGTGAAGTGTTCCCGGGCCTCGTCGGCGAAGCGGCGCGGGTCGGCGTACCGCTGGGAGAAGTGGGTGAGCACGAGGCGGCGTACCCCGGACTCGGCCGCCACCCGCGCGGCCTGGCCTGCGGTCAGGTGGCCGACCTCGGCGGCCAGGGCGGCCTCCGACTCCAGGAAGGTCGACTCGATGACCAGCAGGTCGGCGTGTTCGGCGAGCGCGTACACCCCGTCGCAGAGGCCGGTGTCCATCACGAAGGCGAACCGCTGGCCCGGTCGGGTCACGGTCACCTCGTCCCGGGTGACGCGGCGTCCGTCCAGGTCGAGGTGGCCGACGCGGAGCAGCTCGCCGACCGCCGGCCCCGCGATGCCGTACGCGGACAGCTTCTCCGGCAGCATCCGGCAGCCGTCCGGCTCGACCAGCCGGTAGCCGTACGTCTCGATCGGGTGCCGCAGCCGGCGCGCCTCCAGCGTGCCCACGCCGAGGGTGATCCGCTGCCCGTCGGCCTCGATCGGCTCGACGCGCAGCTCGGCGGTCTCGTGGAAGCTCGACGCGTGCCGCAGCCGGGCGAAGTACTCGGCGCCGCCGACCGGGAAGTGCACCGCCACCGGATGCGGCACCCGGTCCAGGGAGAGCCGCTGGATGGTGCCGGGCAGGCCGAGGCAGTGGTCGCCGTGGAAGTGGGTGACGCAGATCCGGGTCAGGTCGGTGGCGGTGACCCCGGTGTGCAGCAGCTGCCGCTGGCTGCCCTCGCCCGGGTCGAAGAGGATCACCTCGTCGTCCCAGCGCAGCACGTAGCCGTTGTGGTTGCGGTGCCGGGTGGGGGCCTGGCTGGCCGTCCCGAGCACCACCAGCTCGCGCATGGACAAAGTAGCCTCCCCGGGCTGAGCTGACCGGTCCGGCTCCGCCGGACATGAAGCGACCCCCGGGGCTTCCGCGCTCGCGCGCGGGCCGGCTGGACTGGGCCGGCACCCCGGGGGTCGGGTGGCTGTCGTGGATTCGCCGCACCGCTGCCACACGGTCTCGACGATGGTGCCTGTGTCCGCCTCGCGGCGGACGGATTTCACTGTCGAGGACAGCGGCTAGCGGACAGCCACCTCACGAGTCCGATTGCTATACAAGTCTGGACCACCTCCTTTCCCGTGTACGGCCACGCTATCGACTCCCCGGGGGCACCGGCAACGGATTTCGATCACCGGCCCGGAACGTCAGGTCGGTCAGCCGGCGGTACGGGCCACGCCGACCGGGCAGCTCAGCCCGTTGGGGCCGTGGTTGCAGTACCCGTTCGGATTTTTCGTCGGGGCGAGGTACTGCTGGTGGTAGTCCTCGGCGAAGTAGTAGTCACCGAGCGCAGCGATCTCCGTGGTGATCTCGCCCTTGCCGGCCCGCGCCACGATCGGCGCGAATGCGTCCCGGGACGCCTGCGCGGTGGCCAGCTGCTCGTCGGTGGTGGTGTAGATCGCCGAGCGGTACTGGGTGCCGACGTCGTTGCCCTGGCGCATGCCCTGAGTCGGGTCGTGGTTCTCCCAGAAGACCTTGAGCAGGTCCTCGTAGCTGATCTTGTTGGGGTCGTAGACCACCTGGACCACCTCGGCGTGCCCGGTCATCCCCGAGCAGACCTCCTCGTACGTCGGGTTCGGCGTGCTGCCGCCCGCGTAGCCGGCGGAGGTCGTGATCACCCCGGGCAGGGTCCAGAACAGCCGCTCGGCACCCCAGAAGCAGCCCATCCCGAAGACGGCGACCCGGGAACCCTCCGGGAACGGGCCCTTCAGCGACGACGGCAGCACCTCGTGCCGGTCACCGATCGGCATCGCGATCGAGCGACCCGGCAGGGCCTGGTCGGAGGTGGGCAGCTCGGCCTTCATCCGGCGAAGGAACACGGTGGGACTCCTCTCGTACCTCTCCCCGCGTGCAACGCCGCCGGGCCCCGGTTCCTTACCCGCCTCCCGGAGCGGCACGCGCTCTGGTGGGGGCCAGGGCGGCGGCGATCCGCCGCGCGTGCTCCTCCGCCTCGGCGTCGCCGGCGTAGCGGGTGCGCGGCCAGAAGAAGCCGCGCAGGCCGTCGCCCTTCGTGCGGGGCACCACGTGGGTGTGCAGGTGTGCGACGGACTGGGACACCCGATTGTTCATCGCCACGAACGTCCCACCGGCCCCCAGGCCGGACTCGACCGCGACGGCGAGCCGCTGGACCAGGCCGAAGTAGCCGGGCAGATCCTCCGCCGGCAGGTCGGGCAGGGTGACCAGGTGGGTGCGGGGTACCACCAGCAGGTGCCCCTTGAACACCGGCCGCGTGTCCAGGAACGCCACGCCGTCCGGCTCGTCGGCCACCCGGAACGCCGGCACCTCGCCCGCGACGATCCCGCAGAACACGCACCCGCTCATCCGGGCAGCCTAATGCCGGACAGGGGAATGGTCGCCCGCCGCCGCGGGTCGTGAATCGTCTACGTCATCAGCTCCAAAGGGAGCGCGGGGCACGCCTCGGGCCGCACGGCGACGGTCAGGGCAGCGTGACCCGGCCGGGTTCCGCCCGCCCCGGCAGACGGGCGGGCTAACGTCTGCGGAATGAGTCACGGCTTCGACACGCTCGCCATCCACGCCGGCCAGGACCCCGAGGCCCGCACCGGCGCGGTGATCCCACCGATCTACCAGACCAGCACCTACGCCCAGGACGCCGTCGGCGCGCCCCGGAACGGCTACGAGTACAGCCGCTCCGGCAACCCCACCCGGGACGCGCTCCAGGAGTGCCTCGCCGCCCTGGAGGGCGGCCCGGTGGCGCTCGCCTTCGCCAGCGGCCTGGCCGCCGAGGACACCCTGCTGCGCACCGTCTGCAAGCCGGGTGACCACGTGGTGATCCCGGACGACGCGTACGGCGGCACCTACCGGCTCTTCGCCCGGGTCGCCGAGCGCTGGGGGCTGGACTACACCCCGGCCAAGGTCTCCGACACCGACGCCGTCCGGGCCGCCATTCGCCCCACCACGAAGATCGTCTGGGTGGAGACGCCGACCAACCCGCTGCTCGGCGTCGCCGACATCGCCACCCTGGCCGCCGTCGCGCACGACGCCGGGGCGCTGCTGGTGGTCGACAACACCTTCGCCTCGCCGTACCTGCAGCAGCCGATCGCGCACGGCGCCGACGTGGTGGTCCACTCGACCACCAAGTACATCGGCGGGCACTCCGACGTGGTCGGTGGCGCGCTGATCGCCGCCGACGCCGGCCTCGGCGACGAGTTGCGCTACCACCAGAACGCGATGGGCGCGATCAACGGGCCCTTCGACGCCTGGCTCACCCTGCGCGGCATCAAGACCCTCGGGGTACGGATGGACCGGCACTGCGACAACGCCGAGCGGATCGCCGCGTACCTGGACGGGCACGCCAAGGTCGCTCAGGTCAGCTACCCGGGCCTGCCCTCGCACCCGGGTCACGAGGTGGCCGCGAAGCAGATGCGCCGGTTCGGCGGCATGATTTCCTTCCGCGCTTCCGGCGGCGAGGAACACGCCGTCCAGATCTGCAACCAGGCCAAGCTCTTCGTGCTCGCCGAGTCGCTCGGCGGCGTGGAGTCCCTGATCGAGCACCCGGGCCGGATGACACACGCAAGTGCTGCCGGCTCGCCGCTTGAAGTTCCCGGCGATCTCGTGCGACTGTCTGTCGGCATCGAGACGGTCGACGACCTGCTCGCCGATCTGGAGCAGGCGCTGGGCTGACCGCTGGCTGGGGAGGGTGGCCGTGCAGGACATCATGCCGACCTGGGTGGGGGCGACCGCCAAGCAGATCGCCCGGGGCGTACGCCGGGGCGACGTCTCGGCCACCCAGGTCGTCGCCGACCACCTGGACCACATCGCCCGGGTCGACGCCGACCTCGCCGCGTTCCGCACGGTACGCGGCGGGGAGGCGATCACCGAGGCGGAGAAGGTCGACGAGCAGGAGGACCTGGCCAACCTTCCGCTGGCCGGGGTGCCGGTGGCGGTCAAGGAGAACACCGCCGTCGCCGGCCTGCCCACCTGGAACGGCTCGGCGGCGATGCGTACCGCCGTTGCGGAGGCCGACCACGAGGTGGTCCGGCGGCTGCGCGGCGCCGGCGCGGTGATCCTCGGGGTGACCCGGATGCCGGAGCTCGGCCTCTGGGCGCTCACCGACGACGAGTCGGCGGTCACCCGCAACCCGTGGGACACCCGGCGCACCCCCGGCGGCTCCTCCGGCGGCGCTGCCGCCGCCGTGGCCGCCGGGCTGGTGCCGATCGCGCACGGCAACGACGGCCTCGGCTCGATCCGCATCCCGGCGGCCTGCTGCGGCCTGGTCGGGCTCAAGCCCGGCCGGGGAGTGGTCCCCGCCCAGCTCGGCGCGGAGGACTGGTTCGGCCTCACCGAGCACGGCATGCTCACCACCACGGTCGCGGACGCCGCAGTCGGCTTCCAGGTGCTCGCCGGCCGCCGCGCCGACAAGCTGGTCCCGCCGCCGCGGCTGCGGGTCGGCGTCTCGCTCCGCTCCCCGGTGCGGGGCGTCTCGCCGGACGCCCCCAACCGGGACGCGGTGGCCGCCGCCGGCCGGCTGCTTGCCGCCGCCGGCCACGACACCGTCCCCGCCGACCCGGTGTATCCGACCGCGCTCGGCCTCCAGGGCATCGCGACGTGGTTCGCCGCGGCCGCCGCCGACGTCCGTGCCGCGGGCGTCGCACCCCGCCAGCTCCAGCGGCGCAGCCGCCGGCACGTCGCGCTCGGCGAGTGGGCGCAGCGGCGGGGGTACGTCCGGGAGGCCGATCGGGCCGCGTGGCGGGAACGCTCGGTCGGCTTCTTCGCCGACCACTCCGTCGACCTGCTGCTCACCCCGGCGCTGGCCGGCCCGCCGCCGGAGGCCGCCGCCTGGTCCGGCCGGTCCTGGGTGGCCAACATGAAGGCCAACATCCGGTACGCCCCGTACGCCGCACCCTGGAACATCGCCGGCCTGCCGTCCATCGTGGTGCCGGTCGGCCGGCGCCCGGACGGCCTGCCCGTCGCCGCGCAGTTGGTCGGCCCGCCCGGCTCGGAGCTGCTGCTGCTCGGGGTCGCCGGGCAGTTCGAGATGCAGGCGCCGTGGTCCCGGCACGCCCCCGGCTATCCCCGGGTCGGAACGGGGTCGCCGGCCGCCGCATGATCGTCTAGCGTGTGCGCGCACCTCTCGCCGCACCCCTGGACGACAGTCGCAGCCGGTGACCGCACCCTCGCCGCAGGCGCCGGCCGACCAGACGGTGGCGTCGCCGCCGGTTCCTCCGGTGGCGGGTGGCACGATCGGGGCATGACGGAACTGGTCGGTCTCGCCGACGTACAGGCCGCGCGGGAACTGCTCGCCGGCGTCACCCGCACCACCCCGCTGGAGCCCTCCCGGCCGCTGAGCGCCGCGCTCGGCGGCCCAACGTGGCTGAAGTGCGAGAACGTGCAGCGCGCCGGGTCGTACAAGGTGCGCGGCGCGTACGTGCGGATCTCCCGGCTGTCGGAAGGGGAGCGGGCCCGCGGCGTCGTCGCCGCCAGCGCCGGCAACCACGCCCAGGGCGTCGCGCTCGCCGCCGGTCTGCTGGGCGCCCACGCCACCGTCTTCATGCCGGTGAACGCGCCGCTGCCCAAGGTGGCCGCCACCAAGGGGTACGGCGCGCAGATCGAACTGGTCGGCAACACCGTCGACGAGTCCCTGGTGGCGGCGCAGACCTACGCCGAGCGGACCGGCGCGGTGCTGATCCACCCGTTCGACCACCCCGACGTCATCGCCGGTCAGGGCACGGTGGCGCTGGAGATCCTCGAACAGTGCCCCGACGTGAAGACGATCATCACCGGGGTCGGCGGCGGCGGCCTGATCTCCGGCATAGCGGTGGCGGCCAAGGCGCTGCGCCCCGACGTACGGGTGATCGGGGTGCAGGCGGCCAGCGCGGCGGCCTTCCCGCCCTCGCTGGTCGCCGGCGAGCCGGTACGCCTGCCGTTCTTCGCCACCATCGCCGACGGGATCGCGGTCGGCCGCCCGGGGGAGCTCACCTTCAGCCATGTCCGCAAGCTCGTCGACGAGATGGTCACGGTCTCCGAGGAGGACATCTCCCGGGCGCTGCTGATGCTGCTGGAGCGCGGCAAGCAGGTGGTCGAGCCGGCCGGCGCGGTGGGCGTGGCGGCGTTGCTGGCCGGGGTCGTCGAGGTGGAGGCGCCGGTGGTCGCGGTGCTCTCCGGCGGCAACATCGACCCGCTGCTGATGCTGCGGGTGATCGAGCACGGCCTGGCCGCGGCCGGGCGCTACCTGCGGGTCACGGTGCGCTGCTCGGACCGGCCCGGTCAGCTCGCGTCGCTGCTCACCGAGATCGCCGAGCACCGGGCCAACGTGGTCGACGTGGAGCACCAGCGGGCCAACCCGCGCCTGCGCCTCGGCGAGGTGGAGGTGGCGCTGTCGGTGGAGACCCGCGGCGTCGAGCACTCCGACACGCTGATCAGCGCACTGCGGGCCAGCGGCTACCAGGTGGTCTTCGCGGCCGAGGCGTGACACCGGCTCCGGTGTCACGCCTCGGGCGTACGCGGTCGGGAGCCGCCGGGTCGCGCGGACCCGGCGGGGCCGGACTCAGCCGGAGAACGGCTCGAAGCCGACCACGGTCACCTTGATGTCGGCGCCGCTCGGGGCCGTGTAGGTGCAGGTCTGGCCGGGGCGACCGCCCAGGATCGCCTTGCCGAGCGCCGACTCGGGGCTGTAGACCGTCAGGTCGGTGGTGGAGGCGATCTCGCGCGAGCCGAGCAGGAAGGTCTCGGTGTCGTCCTGGTCGTCGTCGAAGTAGATCGTGACGACCATGCCGGGCGCCACCGAGTCGGCGGTCGGCGCCTCACCGACCTGGGCGGTGCGCAGCAGCTCCTTGAGGTAGAGGATGCGACCCTCGGCCTTGCCCTGCTCCTCGCGGGCGGCGTGGTAGCCACCGTTCTCCCGCAGGTCGCCTTCCTCGCGCCGGGCATTGATCTCGGCGGCGATGACCGGCCGGTTGGCGATGTGCTCGTCGAGCTCTGCCTTCAGGCGGTCGTACGCGTCCTGGGACAGCCAGGTGGCGGGCGCCTCGTTGCCTTTCGTGGACACAGGCGTACTCCTCGATCGTGCGGAACTGGCTGACAGGTGAACTACCAAGTTACCAGTGCGGCACACCCGCGGGTGCCGCCGATCACCGCCGGTGCCGGCACCCGAACCGGTCGTACCGGGCGTCCCCGCCGGTCAGCGGGGGGTCAGCCGGCGGGCCGGCAGCGGATCACCTCGCCGATGAAGGGCCGGGCCGTGGTGGCGATCCGGTGCTGGACGGTGGTGTGCCGCTCGCCGGGTCCGACGCTGACCGCGACCTCGTCCCGGCCCACCTCGGCGCCGTCGTGGGAGCGGGCCCGCAGCAGGCACACCGCCGAGCCGCCCTCGGGCAGGGTGACCCGGAAGTCGACGCTCACCCCGGAGTCGGTGATGTCGGTGTAGGTGATCACCTGGGCGTCGTACGCCGGGTCGCCGTACCGGGCGTAGAGCTGCGCGGCGACCAGGCCCAGCCCGGCGACCAGGGCGGCCAGCAGCAGCCAGACCAGCAGCGGTCGGCGGCGGCCCGGCTCCCGGCGGCGGCCGTACCGGCCGGGCGGGAACACGGGCGCACCCGGGGTGAGTGTGGCGTGCATCTCGGTCACCGGCGGGTATCTCCTGGCGTCGTTGTCGGGGGCATCGGCAAGAATGGGAGGGTTCCATGCTCCCCAGCCCGTCCTGCCGTCAAGGATGACAGGTCGGCGCCGGCCGGGTCCGGCACGGGGGAGGATTACGGCAGGTCAGCTGGGTGGCCCAGGTGGGTCGTCGGCGGGCACAGACGAGGAGCGCCCACGTTGGCAGAGCAGTTGCGTCTCATGGCGGTGCACGCGCACCCCGACGACGAGTCGAGCAAGGGCGCCGCGACCATGGCGAAATACGTCGCCGAGGGCGTGGACGTTCTGGTCGTGACGTGCACCGGTGGGGAGCGCGGCAGCGTGCTCAACCCGAAGATGGACCGGCCGGACGTCTGGGCCAACATCGCCGAGATCCGCCGCGCCGAGATGGACGCCGCCCGGGCGATCCTCGGCGTCGAGCAGGCCTGGCTCGGCTTCGTCGACTCGGGGCTGCCCGAGGGCGACCCACTGCCGCCGCTGCCCGAGGGCTGCTTCGCCCTGGAGGACGTCGAGGTCGCCGCGGGCCCGCTGGTGCGGCTGATGCGCGAGTTCCGTCCGCACGTCGTCACCACGTACGACGAGGAGGGCGGCTACCCGCACCCCGACCACATCATGACCCACACGGTGACCGTCGCCGCCTTCGAGGCGGCCGGCGACCCGGAGCGCTACCCGGAGCTCGGCGAGCCCTGGCAGCCGCTCAAGCTCTACTACGACATCGGCTTCTCCAAGGGCAAGATCACGGCCCTGCACGAGGGCATGCTCGCCGCCGGCCTCCCCTCCCCGTACGAGGAGTGGCTCAAGCGCTGGGACGACCGCCCTGACAAGGGCCCCCGGATCACCACCCGCGTGGAGTGCGCCGACTACTTTCCCGTCCGCGACGACGCGCTGCGCGCCCACGCCACCCAGATCGACCCGGACGGCTTCTGGTTCCACGTGCCGATGGAGTTGCAGCGGCGCGCCTGGCCCACGGAGGATTTCCAGCTGGTCCGCTCGCTGGTCGACAGCCCGCTGCCCGAGTCGGACCTCTTCGCCGGGGTACGCGAGACGGCCGATGCCCGCTGACCGGGCGGGGGGTTACGCTGAAACCCCACCGCACATCGGAGAAACACCATGCTGACCGCTGCCCAGGTGCTCGCGGAGAACAACTTCGGTGACACCCGCACGGGTGGCCTGGCCGGGCCGATGGGCCTGTTCCTCATCCTGCTCCTGGCCACCGCCACCATCCTGCTGATCCGCAACATGAACTCCCGGCTGCGCCGGCTGCCCGACCGGTTCCCCGCGCAGGGGCGGGCGGTCGACCGGGGCCACGCCGACGCGTCGGACGTCGATCCGGTGGACGGGACCTCGACGCAGGAATCACGCCCGGACACCCCCAACAGCCACCAGCAGCACCGAAACGGGTAGTCGGAGCGTGATTCACGCCTATCCGGTTCGCCAGCCCCTGTTGCGACCACCCGGATTGGCTTAGCCTTCCGCCGGGGGCACCGAAAAGTCCCTGAGCCGTGCGCGGGAGGGGGCACCATGACCGTCGCAGCTGCGTCCGTCCCGGACACCCCCCGTGTGCCGGCGGACGGAGCGGGCCGGTGACGTCCGGCAGGGCCGCCGACCAACTCGACCGGCCCGAGACGCGTGGCACGCCGCCACGGGTGCTCCTGCTGATCGCCGCCGTCACGGTCACCGCCCTCACGGCGGTCCTGATCGGCCTGACCGTCCCCGCCGTCCTGCCGCCGGACGACCCCCTTCCCGCGCCGGCCCGGTTCGGCATCGCCCTGGCCGCGTTCGCTGTCGCCCAACTGGCCCGGCTGCGGTTCCGCACCGCCACCGGCATGGTCAGCATCACCTGGGGCGAGGCTGCGCTGATCGTCTGCCTCTACCTCGTGCCGGCCGGGTGGCTGCCGGCTGCGGCGTTGCTCGGCTCCGGCCTGGCCTGGACGGGGATGTCCCTGGCCGTCGACCGCCGGCCCCCGCTCGAGGTCCTCCGGATCGCGGCCTCGCTGACCGCCGCCACCGCGCTCGCCGTCGCGGTCGCCATCGCGCTCGGCGCCCCGCTGCTGGCGGCGCCCACCCCCGGGCTCGCGCTCGCCCTGATCGCCGGCTCGGTGACCTACCTGCTCGCCACCGCCTGCCTCGGCGGCGCCATCCTGGCGCTGCGGCACGGCGTGGCCATCGGTCCGCCGGTGCTCGCCGCGCTCCGCGGCAAGCTGCTGATGTTCGTCGGCAACGTGGCGGTCGGCCTGGTCGTGGTCGCCCTGCTGGAGATCGACGCCCGCTGGCTGCTGCTGCTTCCGCCCCCGCTCTGGCTGCTCCAGCAGACCTACCGGCACCGGCTGCGGGCCGACCAGGAACGGCGGGACTGGCGGGCGTTCGCGGAGGCGACCGCCTCGCTCAACCAGCTTGACGAGCGCGGGGTGGCCACCGCCGCGGTGACCGGCGCGCTGACCCTTTTCGGCGCCGAACTGGTCGACGTCGACGTGGCCCGGGGCGACGGCCGCTGGCGCCGGTACCGGGGGGACGCCGCCGGCCAGGTGCGCGACCGCGAGATCGGCCCGCCCGCCCGGCCGGCCACTGCGGAGCACGAGCTGGCCCGCCCGCTGACCGTTGGCGAGGTCGAGGTCGGCGAGCTGCGGGTCCGCTTTCCCGCCTCGGCGCCGCCGAGCCCCCGCGAGCGGGACGCTGTGGCGGCCTTTTCCGACGCCCTCGCCGCCGCGCTGCACGACGCGGCCACCCACCGGGAGCTGCGGCTGGTCAGCGCACGATCGTCGTACGAGGCGGTGCATGACGGGCTGACCGGGCTGGTGAACCGGACGGCCATGCTCAGCAAGGGCGACCAGGCGCTGCGGAAGCTCGCCCACGACCACCCGGTGGCGCTGCTGCTGCTGGACATCAACCAGTTCAAAGAGGTCAACGACACCCTCGGGCACGCCGCTGGCGACCAGCTGCTGCGGCTCACCGCCAACCGGCTCGGCACCCTCGTCCGGCCGGGCGACCTGCTGGGGCGCCTCGGCGGGGACGAGTTCGCGCTGCTGCTGACGTCGGTCCCGGTGATCGGCGACCGGTCCGCCCCGATGGCGTACGCGCTGCGTCAGGCCCGGGAGATCGCCGAGCGGCTGGCCGCGCCGACCGAGGTGGCCGGGGTGCGGATGTCCGTCGAGGTCTCGGTGGGGGTGGTGGTGGCCGGGGCGGGCACCGCCGACCTGACCGAGCTGCTGCGCCGGGCCGACATCGCCATGTACCAGGCCAAGGAGGGGGGCGGCAGCGTCGCCGCGTACGACACCTCCCGCGACGCCGCGAGCACCGACCAGCTGGCGCTGCTGGCGGAGCTGCGGGAGGCGTTGCAGGCCGACGACCAGCTGGTGCTGGCCCTGCAACCGGCGGTCGACCTGGCCACCGGCGCGCCGACCGGGGTGGAGGCGCTGATCCGTTGGCGGCACCCGCGCCGCGGCTGGCTCGGCCCGGTCGACTTCATCCGCCCGGTGGAGAACAGCGAGCAGCTCGGCGCCTTCACCCGGTACGTGCTGGACAAGGCGCTCGCGGTGGCGGCCGACTGGGCCCGGGAGGGGCTGGACGTGCCGATCTCGGTGAACCTCTCGGCCCGTAGCCTGCTCGACCCCCGGCTGCCGGCCGAGATCGCCGACGCGCTGCGCAGGCATCAGGTGCCGGCGCAGCGGTTGGTCCTGGAGATCACCGAGACGGTGGTGATGAGCGAGCTGGAGGTGATCGACGAGGTGCTGGCGACGGTGCGCGCGATGGGCGTGCAGCTGGCCGTCGACGACTTCGGCACCGGCTTCTCGTCGCTGACCTTTCTGACCCGGATCGCGGTGGACGAGCTCAAGGTGGACCGCTCGTTCGTGATCCGGATGACCGAGTCGCCGGAGGCCGCGGCAATCGTCCGGACCACCGTCGGGCTCGCCCACGAGCTGGGGCTGCGGGTGGTCGCGGAGGGCGTGGAGACCGCCGAGCAGCGGCTCGCCCTGGCCGAGCTGGGCTGCACCGCCGCCCAGGGCTACCACTTCTTCAAGCCGATGCCGGCAGACAAGATCGGCGCGGTGCTCGGCACGCTGCGCGACTCGGCCGAGTCGAACGTCTTGCCGTTGCGCGCCGACGGCGCCTCCTGACCCCGGACGCGTCCCCGCCCGGCCGGGGGCCCGCGAGGCCGGGGCCGCCCGGCATGCACAGATATAAATAGATGGTCGTGAACTGTGGAAGACGCTCCGATGTCGGTCCCACCGGCGGGGGCTGGGCCGGCTGGATAAGGTCGTCGGGTGAACCGACTCGCCGACGCGACCTCGCCGTACCTGCTCCAGCACGCGGACAACCCGGTCGACTGGTGGCCCTGGTGCGCGGAGGCCTTCGCCGAGGCGAAGCGGCGGGACGTGCCGGTGCTGATCTCGGTCGGCTACGCGGCCTGCCACTGGTGCCACGTGATGGCCCACGAGTCGTTCGAGAACGAGCAGGTCGGCGCGCTGGTCAACGACGACTTCGTGGCGATCAAGGTGGACCGGGAGGAGCGGCCGGACGTCGACGCGGTCTACATGACGGCCACCCAGGCGATGACCGGGCAGGGCGGCTGGCCGATGACGGTCTTCGCCACCGGAGACGGCACCCCGTTCTTCTGTGGCACCTACTTCCCCCGGGCGAACTTCGTCCGCCTGCTCCAGTCGGTCGCCACTGCCTGGCGCGACCAGCGCGAGGCGGTGCTGCGCCAGGGGGCCGCGGTGGTCGAGGCGATCGGCGGCACCCAGGCCGTCGGCGGGCCGACCGCCCCGCTGACCGCCGAGCTGCTCGACTCCGCCGCCGACCAGCTCGCCCGGGAGTACGACGCGACGAACGGCGGCTTCGGCGGGGCGCCGAAGTTCCCACCGCACATGAATCTGCTCTTCCTGCTGCGGCACCACCAGCGCACCGGCTCGCCGCAGAGTTTGGAGATCGTCCGGCACACCGCCGAGGCGATGGCCCGGGGCGGCATCCACGACCAGCTCGCCGGCGGCTTCGCCCGGTATTCGGTGGACGGGCACTGGACCGTGCCGCACTTCGAGAAGATGCTCTACGACAACGCGCTGCTGCTGCGCTGCTACACCGAGCTGTGGCGGCTCACCGGCGACCGGATGGCCCGCCGCGTGGCCCGGGACACCGCCCGGTTCCTCGCCGACGAGCTGCACCTCCCCGGTGAGGGCTTCGCCTCCGCCCTCGACGCGGACACCGAGGGCGTCGAGGGCCTCACCTACGCCTGGACGCCGGCCCAGCTGGTGGCGGCGCTGGGCGAGGAGGACGGCCGCTGGGCCGCCGACCTCTTCGCCGTCACCGAGACAGGCACCTTCGAGCACGGCACCAGCGTGCTGCGGCTGGCCCGGGACGTCGACGACGCCGACCCGGAGATCCGGGCCCGCTGGCAGGACGTCGTCGGCCGGCTGCTGGCGGCCCGCGACACCCGCCCCCAGCCGGCCCGCGACGACAAGGTGGTGGCGGCCTGGAACGGACTGGCGATCACCGCCATCGCCGAGTTCCTCCGCGTCGCCGCCCTGTACGCCTCGCCCGACGACGAGGACGCCAACCTGATGGAGGGCGTCACCATCGTCGCCGACGGCGCGATGCGGGACGCCGCCGAGCACCTGGCCACCGTGCACGTCGTGGACGGGCGGCTGCGCCGGGCGTCGCGCGACAAGGTGGTCGGCGAGCCGGCCGGCGTGCTGGAGGACTACGGCTGCGTCGCCGAGGCGTTCTGCGCCATGCACCAGCTCACCGGGGAGGGGCGCTGGCTGGAGCTGGCCGGTGGGCTGCTCGACGTGGCCCTGGCCCGGTTCGCCGCCCCGGACGGGGGCTTCTACGACACCGCCGACGACGCCGAGCGGCTGGTCACCCGGCCGGCCGACCCGACCGACAACGCCACCCCGTCCGGGCGGTCGGCGATCGTGGCGGCGCTGGTGGCGTACGCGGCGCTGACCGGCGAGAGTCGCTACCGGGAGGCGGCCGAGGTGGCGCTGGCCACCGTCGCGCCGATCGTCGGGCGGCACGCCCGGTTCACCGGCTACGCGGCGACGGTGGGGGAGGCGCTGCTCTCCGGGCCGTACGAGATCGCGGTGGCCACCGACGACCCGGCGGGTGATCCGCTGGTGGCGGCCGCCGTGCGGCACGCCCCGCCCGGTGCGGTGGTGGTGGCCGGCCGACCGGACCAGCCGGGGGTGCCGCTGCTCGCGGACCGGCCGCTGGTCGACGGGCGGCCCACCGCGTACGTCTGCCGGGGTTTCGTCTGCCAGCGGCCGGTGATCTCGGTCGACGAGTTGGTCGCCCAGCTCAGCTGAGGTCCGGCGCCCCGCCCAACTCGGGCAGGGCGTCGAACCACTCCAGCACCGCCCGCTCGTAGGCCAGCCCGAAGCGCAGCGTCGCCACCGAGTACGGGTCGACCGTGTCCGCCTCTGCCGGCAGTGCGACCGCCACCTGCTCGTAGCCGGCCAGGCGGGCGGCATGGGCGGCCCGGTGCGTGGCCAGGAACTCTGCCAGCCGTTCCGGGGGCAGGTGCCGCCCGAAGAGCACGGTCAGCAGCAGGGGGAACCGGATGCTCTCCTCGGCCGGCGGCCTGGCGGCCCACTCGGCGAACGCGGCCCGGCCGGCGTCGGTGATCTCGTACGGCTGCCGGTCGCGGCGGCCGCGTTCCCTGGCGCGGACCAGTCCGGCGGCGGCCATCGCGGTCAGCTCCCGGTAGACCTGGCTCTGGGTCAGCGACCAGAACGCGCCGATCCGCTGCTGGGCGTATTCGACCAGGTCCCAGCCGGTCATCGGGCCGTCGTGCAGGAAGCCCAGCAGGGAGGCGGCGGTGGCGTTCAGTGGCCGGTCCGGCATCGAGGTCTGCTCCTTCGGATCCGCTTGACATCCCATTGTGTCAGGTTGCAGGATGGTCTCAGCAACCTCCCACAATGGGAGGTTGGGAGAGGGTTGTCATGCACCCGCTTCTCGTGGTGATCCACGCCGTCAGCGGCACCGCCGGGCTGCTGCTCGCCCTGCCTGTGCTGCTCGCGCCCAAGCGGCGCGGCCGGCACACCCTGCTCGGCCGGGTGTACGCGGGTGCCGCCGTCGGGCTCAGCCTCAGCGCCTTCGGCCTCTTCGCCTACGACCCGGCCCGCCTCTGGGGGCTGGCCCTGCTCGGCGGGCTGACCCTCGGCTGGCTGGTCGGCGGGCTCTGGTTCGCCCGCCGCCGCCCGACCGGCCTCGGCGGCCGGGGCTGGCGCATCTGGCACCTCAACCTGATGGGCAGCACGGTGATCGCCTTCGTCACCGGCTTCGCCGTCCAGATGACCGACGGCAACCTGATCGCCTGGCTCGCGCCCACCGTGATCGGCTCGGCGCTGATCGCCCGGCGGACCACCCGCGAGATCGCCCGCACCCCGCGCCGCGTCGACTCCGCCGCCTGAGCCCTCGCGGCGGTGACCGCCGGTCGCCCGGATAGGCTGGCGGCCTATGGATTCCCGTACCGGTCTGCCCGTCGTCGGCATGGTGGGCGGGGGCCAGCTGGCCCGGATGACCCACCAGGCCGCCATCGCCCTCGGCCAGTCACTGCGCGTGCTGGCGCTCGCCCCGGACGACGGCGCCGCCCTGGTCGCCTCCGACGTCCAGTACGGCGACCACACCGACCTCTCCGCGCTGCGCACCTTCGCCAAGGGCTGCGACGTGGTCACCTTCGACCACGAGCACGTGCCCACCGGGCACATCCGCGCCCTCGCCGCCGAGGGGGTGAAGCTCTTCCCGCCCGCCGACGCGCTGCTGCACGCGCAGGACAAGCGGGTGATGCGGGAGCGACTCGGTGAGCTGGGCGCCCCGAACCCGGCCTGGCGGCCGGTCGCCGAGCCCGCCGACCTGGTCGACTTCGGCGCGGAGCGGGGCTGGCCGGTGGTGCTCAAGGCGGCCCGCGGCGGGTATGACGGCCGGGGCGTCTGGATGGTCGACGACGCCACGCAGGCCGCCGAGCTGGCCGCGACGCTGCTCGCCGGTGGCACCTCGCTGATCGTCGAGGAGCGGGTGGCGCTGCGCCGGGAGCTGGCCGTGCAGGTGGCCCGCTCGCCGTTCGGGCAGGTCGCCGCGTACCCGGTGGTGGAGACGGTGCAGCGGGACGGGATCTGCGTCGAGGTGCTCGCCCCCGCGCCCGACCTGCCGGAGGAGCTGGCGCTCGCCGCCCAGCAGCTCGCCATCGACCTGGCCACCGCGCTCGGCGTGGTCGGTCTGCTGGCGGTGGAGCTGTTCCAGACCGACGCCGGCCTCGTCGTCAACGAGCTGGCCATGCGGCCGCACAACTCCGGGCACTGGACCATCGAGGGCGCCCGCACCTCCCAGTTCGAGCAGCACCTGCGGGCCGTGCTCGACTACCCGATGGGGGACACCTCGCTGACCGCGCCGGTGGCGGTGATGGCGAACGTGCTCGGCGGTGAGCCCGGCGGGATCTCCGTCGACGAGCGCCTGCACCACCTCTTCGCCGCCGAGCCGGGCGCCAAGGTCCACCTGTACGGCAAGCAGGTGCGGCCGGGCCGGAAGATCGGGCACGTCACGGTGCTCGGGGACGACCTGGACGACGTACGGGCGCGGGCGGCGCGGGCCGCGCGTTGGCTGCGGGAGGGGCGCGAGTGAGCACCGTCGGGCTGATCATGGGCAGCGACTCGGACTGGCCGGTCATGAAGGCCGCAGCCGAGGCGCTGGACGAGTTCGGCGTGCCCTACGAGGTCGGCGTCGTTTCCGCCCACCGCACCCCGGTCAAGATGATCGAGTACGGCCGCTCCGCCGCCGACCGGGGGGTCAAGGTGATCATCGCCGGGGCGGGCGGCGCGGCCCACCTGCCCGGCATGGTCGCCTCGGTGACCCCGCTGCCGGTGATCGGTGTGCCGGTGCCGCTGAAGCACCTCGACGGGATGGACTCCCTGCTCTCCATCGTGCAGATGCCGGCCGGGGTGCCGGTGGCCACGGTGTCGATCGGCAACGCCCGCAACGCCGGCCTGCTGGCCGTCCGCATCCTCGCCACCGCGGACCCGGCGCTGCTCACCCGGATGGCCGCGTACCAGGCGGGCCTGGAGGAGATGGTGGCCGAGAAGGACGCCGCCCTCCGCGCCTCCCTCGGCTGATCCGCTGCTGGCCCGCCGTTCGGCGGCCGGTCCGGCATCGGCTCGGACTCAACGGGCCCGGGCCCCCCGTTGAGGGTGGTCCATCACCATCTGTGACTTCCTCGCATGTTACGCACCGTGTCGGATGGCCTGCGGCCTCCACCGTGCATGCTGCTCCTTTGCTCTGCTTAACAATACGCAACACCGGATTGACCAGGAAAACCTCGTTGGCGTCCGAGGGTGGCCCCAGGCGCAACAGTCACCGATGGTGACTGTTGCGTGGAATGCAGCAGAGCAAAGGCGGTGCGGGGGAGAGCTGCTGTCCGGGCCGAGGTGACCAATCGTGACGGCCACCTCCGTGGCGGCAGTCTCTGCCGAAACAACCGGCAGCGACGACCGACGGCGACAGCCACCGCGGGCGCAGCCCCGGGGACCGGCCCGAGGCACGCCCCGTCATCTCATGCCGCGCAGCGCGGTCTGCAACCGCTCCTGGGCGCGGCGGCGGCGCTCGTTGCTCGCCCCCAGCACCAGCAGGACCAGCCCGACGGGAATGAGCACCAGCCACGGGCCGAGGCTGAACAGCGCGTGCACCGCGGCGATCGCGGTCACCGTGGCCCCGACGATCACCGGCGCCTGCTGCCGGCTCGTCGTCCCGAAGATCAGCACCGCCACCGCGCAGAGCAGCAGCAGCACCTGGCGCAGCATGCTGGACTCGGTGGCCAGCACGATCGCCAGCGTCGGCACGAACGCGGTGACCAGCGCCGGCCCGTACGCCACCCAGCTCGACAGGTCCGGCCGGTGCCGCAGCTCCAGCACCCCCACCAGCAGGGCCAGCGCCGCGAAGGGCAGCGTGTACGCCTCGGGCAGCGCCACGTCGGCGACCCGCATCAGGATCCACCAGGCGGTGATCTCGCACGCCACCACCGCCCAGAACAGGCTCTGCCGTTCCAGCGGACGACGCCCCGGCCGGCTTGCGGCCACCCCGAGCACGGCGCCCCAGGCGGCCAGCAGAGCCGCTATGTGCCGGGGCGAGTTGTAGGCCAGCGCCAGGGCGATCAGCGCGGCCGCGTAGCCGGTCCACGCCACGGTGGCCGCCTCGCGCTGCGCCTCGGGGCGGCGCAGCCGCGGCAGGGTCGCCGCGAAGACCTGCAGTGCCGCGCCGACCGCCAGCACCCCGAACGCCGACCAGACCGCGGCGAACCCGGCCACCAGCCCGGCGGTGAGCACGAAGAGCTGCGCCATCAGCGAGGCGAAGAGCCAGCCGAGGATGCGGGCCCGCTGGGTGGTGCCGAAGAACGCGGCGACCGTGCCGACGCCCACCGCCCCACCCAGCGTGAACAGGGTCAGCTCGCGGGTGCCGAGGCTGCCGGCCAGCCCGGCGCCGCCGCCGGCCAGGCCGATCACGAAGACCAGCATCCGGGTCACCCGCAGCGACCGGGCCCGCTCGGCCAGCGGCGGCGGTGGGGTCAGCGCGAGCCCGAGCATCGAGATGGTGAAGACGGCGAGCGCCGCCAGAGCGCTCTCCGGCCAGGCGTGGCCGAGGGCGACCGGGGTGATCAGCAGGGTCACCGCAAGCCCCGGCAGGACCACCGGCACGGCCCGCGAACGCCGGCCGCCGCTGAGCCCGGTGGCGGCCAGCGCCGCAGTCGCGGTGAGCAGCAACGCGGTCAGCACGTGGGTCGGGTCCACCGCCTCCGGCGGCGGGGCGAGCAGCTCCGGCGGCGGCCCCTGCCAGACCCGGGAGAGCATCCGGTGCGGCTCCACCAGGGCGACGTAGAGCAGCGGCGCGAGCGAGGCCAGGGCCAGGACCGTCGGCAGGGCCGCTGCGGCGAGCGCACCGGCGGCCGGGCTGATCCGCCAGCGGCGTTCCGTGCCGTCGTCGGGCAGCCGGCGCAGCGCGCCGTCCAGCAGCACGGCCCACCGGCGGACCGGCTGGGCCGAGCCGACCGGCGGAACGGTGGCCGCCCGGACCAACTCGGCGAGCACCCCGAGCAGCGCCGCCGCGGCGGCGTACACGCCGGAGGGGAGGTGGGTGAAGATGGCGGCCAGCGCGCTGACCGTCGCGCCGCCGACGATCGCCGCGCTCGCGTATGGCAGGTACTGCGGCACCTGGCGGCGGACCGCGGCCGCCCCGGCGAGCCCGACGCTGGACGCCGCCAGCGCGGCGGTCAGCACCACCTGGGCCGAGTGACCGAACTCGGCGGCCAGCGCGGCGACCGCACCCGGCAACGCCAGCAGGGCCGCGCCCGCCGCCGCGCCGCCGATCCGCACCAGGTGCGGCGGCATCCCCTCGGTCTCCACGTCCTCCACTAGCGCCGGGGCGAACCCCCGGGCCAGCGCCGCGACCACCAGGCCGATCAGTGCGATGGCGCCCAGCGCCAGCGCGGTGGTCCACGGCCGGACCAGTCCGGCCGCCGCCGCGTGCAGCGCCACCGCACCGGCCACGACCGCCCGGGACAACCCGGCGCGCGCGTCGACTGAGGCCGCGGCGGCCATCCCGAAGACCGTGGCGACCATCGTCCCGACCAGCACCGGCGACCACCAGGGCAGCGCGAACGCGGCCGGCGCGCCGATGGTGGCGAGGACGGCGGCCGCCCCCGCGACGTCGTACCTCCAGGGCGGTGGGAGCAGGATTGCGGCCGCCGTGGCCAGCATCGCCAGCGCCACCGGGGCCTGCCAGGTGGTGCCGCCGGTGGGCGCAGTCGGCCAGCCGGCGAGGTCACCGGCCCAGATCGGGCCGGGGGTGGCGAGCACGCCGACCCCGCCGCGCAGGGCCGACCACCCGGCGAGCAGGCCGATCAGGGTGCCGCCGACGGCGAGCCCCAGCACCGGGCCACGGCGCCACTCCTCCGGCATCGCCCGGGCGGCGACGGCGACCACCAGCACCAGCGTGGCGGCCACCGCGAGCTGCCCGCCGGCGGAGATCACCGCGGCGATCCGGGCCAATGTGGCGATCAGCGCGGCGGTGACCGCCGCAGCGGCCAGGTCGGAGCCGTCGAGGGCGAGGTCGGACCGGCGGCCGGCGTCGATCCGCGGGGCGAGCAGGAGCAGCACGGTGGCGACCAGCAGCAGCCCGCCCACCCAGGCGTCGGCGGCGGTGGTGCCGGGGGCGCCGAAGGCGGCGGCGACGACCGCGAGCGCGCCGAGCGCCGTGCCGGCCGCGTGGGGCAGGGCGAGGTGCCGCTGGGAGACCTGCACCATGGCCGCGTAGCCCAGCGTGACGCAGACGGCGAGGAAGCTGGCGGCCAGGATCGGCACGGTCAGCTCGCGCAGCGCGGCCGGGGTCGGTGCCGGGACGGCCGGTTCGGTGGCGGCGACGAAGGCGGCCACCGCGCCCGGCAGCGCGAACGATGCCCCGCCGGCCGCCCAGCCGGAGAGCGTGTCGGCCGCCGCCGGGGTGATCCGCACCCGGGGCGCGAGCGCGACCAGCACCCCCGCCACGACCAGGGTGACCAGCGCCGCCGCAGTCAGCGCGGGACGGCTCAGCGCGGCCCCGGCGCCGAGCACGCCCACCACCGCTGCGGTGACGGCGTGCACCAGCGCGGCGCGGGTGGTGCCGGCGGAGAGGCCGAGCACCCCGATGCCGACCGCCGCCAGCACCATCGGCCACGGCGCGGCCGCCCAGCCGATGGCGAGGGAGGCTGGCACCGCGAGCGCGGTCAGCCCCACGCCGACCACCGCGAACTCGCGGCGGATCTCCGGGGGCAGGGCGAGCACCGCCGCGACGGTCAGCAGCAGGGCGCTGGCGGCGAGCTGCCAGGCCGCCGGGCCGACCGCCGCCGCCAGCTCGGCGGGGAACCGCGTCAGGTCGGCCGACCAGGCCGGCAGGGCGGCGCGGGCCGGGGCCAGGCCGGCGCGCAGGGCGCCGCCGGCGACCACCACCCCGCTGACCGTGAGCGCCGCCGCGGCGGCGCCCTGCGGCCCGCGCCGGGCCGCCTCCGGTACGGCCCGCACGGCCAGCCCGGTGAGCGTGATGACGGCGGCGATCAGCAGGAGCGCCCGACCCGGGTAGGCCACCGAGGCGACCCGGCCCAGCGCCCCGATCACGGCCAGGGTCATGATGCCGGCGGCCACGTCGGGCAGCGGCGGTCGCCGCAGCACCAGCGCGCCGGCCAGGGCCACCGCCGCGGCCAGCAGCAGCGCCGCGCCGGCCACCGTGGCCGCCGGCACGGTGCTCGCCCATAGCAGAGCGGTGACCGCGTACGCCAGCGCGAGCGCCACCGCCGCGCCGTGCAGCAGCCAGGTCACCTGGGGCAGCCACGGCACCGGCCGGGCGGCCCCGCCCGGCACCGGGGTGGCCGCCGTGCCGAGCACCTCGCCGGCCTCCTCGGGCGCCGCCTCGGGCCGGCCCTCGGTGGCGGTGCGCTGCCGGGGCGCGGTCGGTGGGGCCGGCGCGTCGGTCGGCAGGTCGCGGCGGACCGGGCGTTCCAGCAGCAGCGACGAGCGGGCCAGCCAGAGGTCGAGCACCGCGACGACGGTCAGCGCGAGGGCCCACCCGCCGGGGCCGGTGATCCGGTCGTACGCCAGTAGCGGCACCACCGGCTGGGCGGCGAGCACGGCGGCGAAGCGGGGCGCGCGCAGGCCGGTGCCCCGGGCGTACCCGAGGGCGACGGCGACGGTCACCGCGAAGATCACGCCGGAGAAGATCGCACCGGACGCCCCGCCGCCGATCCGGTCCACCGCCCAGAGCGCGTACCCGGCCAGCGGCACCAGCAGCAGGCCGACCGTGGCGATCGTCTCGGCGGTCGAGGTGAGCCCGCGCCGGGCCAGCACGGGCGGGGCGAGCAGCAGCAGCACGGTGGCGACCAGCAGGATGCCGAGCCGGGCCAGGGCGTCCATCGAGCTGGTCGCGACGGCGGCGAAGACCACCGCGGCCACGGCCAGCAGCAGCGCGCCCAGCCCGAGCGGGATGTTCTGCACCTCCCGGGAGGAGGCCTCCGGCGGGTGCTCGGGATCGTCGGCGTCCAGCCAGGTGGCGGTGGCGCGCGGGGGCGCTGGCGGGCCGTCCCCCGGCCCCGGCGGCGCGGCGCCCTGCCGCGGCACCCGGGGCGGCGCGCCGGTGGCGGCGGTCGGCGGGCGGCGCCCGGGCTTGCGGCGCAGCACCCGGCGGGGCCGGGTGGCCTGTCCGATCCCCTCCTCGCCGGCGTGGGCGAGGATGTCCCGCTGGAAGAGGGCGGCCTGCATCCTGGCGGCGATCTGCCGCTGCTCGGCGAGGATGGCCGCCTCACGGGCCTTCATCTCCGCGATGGACCGCTCGATCTCCGCCAGGTGTTCCCGCCACTGCGGCTGTTCGGCGCCGCAGTGCGGACAGCGGGCGGCCGGTGTGATCTCCCGTCCGCACGAGGAGCACTGAAAGCTCTCCACGACACCCCTCCACCCGGCCGGTCCGCACTGTGGACCTCAGGTGTCGAGCATGCCCTGCCCCGGCGAGGATTTCGATATCTGGTGGTGGCGTTTCGGCCCAACAGGAAGCGCCGGCCGGGAAGCGGTGCTTCCCGGCCGGCGCGTCGGCGCGTACCCGTCAGGGGCGGCCCATGCCGCGGTACTCCCAGCCGGCCTGGGTCCACAGTGCGGAGTCGAGGCAGTTGCGCCCGTCGACCACCTTGCGCCCGGCGGCCAGCTCGCCGAGGGCGACCGGGTCGGCGTTGCGGAAGTCGGCCCACTCGGTGAGCACGCAGACCAGGTCGGCGCCGGTCACCGCGTCGTTCATGCTGGCCTCGTAGGTCAGCTCGGGGGCCACCCGGCGGGCGTTCTCGGTGCCCTGCGGGTCGTACACGTGCACGTCGGCGCCGGACTTCGCCAGCAGGGCGGCGACGGCGAGCGCCGGGGCGTCGCGGACGTCGTCGGTGTTGGGCTTGAAGGTGGCGCCCAGCACTGCGATCCGGGTGCCGGAGAAGTCCGGGCCGGCCGGGCCGGAGCGCCGGCCGAGCAGGTCGGCGGCGAGCTGGAGGACGCGGGTACGACGGCGGAGGTTGATCAGGTCCACCTCGTGCAGGAAGCGCAGCGCCTCGCCGGCGCCCAGCTCCTGCGCCCGGGCCTGGAAGGCGCGGATGTCCTTGGGCAGGCAGGCGCCGCCGAAGCCGAGCCCGGCCTGGAGGAACCGGTTGCCGATGCGCGGGTCGTACCCGATGGCCCGGGCCAGCTGGGTGACGTCGCCGCCGGCGGCCTCGCAGACCTCGGCCATCGCGTTGATGAAGGAGATCTTGGTGGCCAGGAAGGCGTTCGCGGCGACCTTGACCAGCTCGGCGGTGGCGAAGTCGGTGACCACGAGGGGCACCTCGCGGTCCTCCGTGGCGGCCAGGTCGAAGACGCCTTTGTGGGCGGCGTAGAGCATGGCGTTGGCCCACTCGGTCTTGACGCCGACCACGATCCGGTCGGGGCGCAGCACGTCGTCGACGGCGAAGCCCTCCTGGAGGAACTCGGGGCTCCAGGCCACCTCGACGGCCAGGTCGGTGGGGGTGTGCTTGCCGACCAGCTGCTCCACCCACTCGGCGGTGCCCACCGGGACGGTGGACTTGCCGACGATCAGTGCCTTGCGGGTCAGGTGCTGGGCCAGGCTGGTCACCGACGCCTCGACGTACGACAGGTCGGCGCCCATGCCGTCGGCCCGCTGTGGGGTGCCCACGCAGATGAAGTGCACGTCGCCGAAGTCGGCGACCTCGGCGATGTCGGTGCTGAACCGCAGCCGGCCGGCGGCGAGGTTGCGCTTGAGCAGCTCGTCCAGGCCCGGCTCGTGGATCGGGACCTCGCCCGCGTTCAGTGTGGCGATCTTGTCGACGTCGACGTCGAAGCCGAGCACCTCGTAGCCCAGCTCGGCGTAGCAGATGGCGTACGTCGCGCCGAGGTAGCCGGTGCCCAGGAAGGTCACCCGCGGTCGGGGCGCACCCGAGGGTGGCGTCACCGGGGCGATGGCCGGCACCGGCTGGATGTTCGGGTACGGGATCGTCACGCCTGTCTTCTCCGCTCGCACTGGCGGCGCTTCGCTGCGTCGCAATCGGCTGGGGCGCCATGGCCGGGGCACCGTGGGAACTTTGTCGTCTTGTGTGAGGGTAGTTGTGCCGTGTCGACGCCTGTCGTGCGCGAGCCTACCTGCCGGTAAGGTCCGGCCGAACCTGGTGGCTATCCTTCAGTCTGCGGCAGTCGGCGGTCTGAGGACGCCACAGACTGTGTGCGCATGATAGCGGTGAAAGGGGAGGGCGGACATGGCCGCAGAGCAGTCGTTCGACGTCTACCGGTTGCCCGAGGAGCACGAGGCGATCCGGGCGGCGGTCCGTGAGGTCTGTGACGCGAAGGTGGCCCCCAACGCCGCCGAGGCGGACGAGACCGGCGAGTTCCCCAAGGCGTCCTACGACGCGCTGCGGGCCGCGGACTTCCACGCCCCGCACATCCCCGAGGAATACGGCGGCGCCGGTGCGGACGCGCTGGCCACGGCGATCGTGATCGAGGAGGTGGCGCGGGCCTGCGCCTCGTCCTCGCTGATCCCGGCGGTGAACAAGCTCGGCACCATGCCGCTGATCCTGGCCGGCTCCGAGGAGCTGAAGCGGAAGTACCTGACCCGGGTCGCGTCCGGCGATGCGATGTTCTCGTACTGCCTCTCCGAGCCGGAGGCGGGCAGCGACGCCGCCTCGATGACCACCAGGGCCGTGCGGGACGGCGACCAGTGGGTGCTCAACGGCGTGAAGCGGTGGATCACCAACGCGGGCGTCTCGGAGTACTACACGGTCTTCGCTGTGACCGATCCCACAGCGCGCTCCCGGGGCATTTCCGCCTTCGTGGTCGAGAAGTCCGACGCCGGGGTCAGCTTCGGCGCGCCGGAGAAGAAGCTCGGCATCAAGGGCTCCCCGACCCGCGAGGTCTACCTGGACAACGTCCGGATCCCGGCCGACCGCATGATCGGCGCCGAGGGCACCGGTTTCGCCACCGCGATGCGGACCCTGGACCACACCCGGGTCACCATCGCCGCGCAGGCCGTCGGCATCGCGCAGGGCGCGCTCGACTACGCCAAGGGGTACGTCGGCGAGCGCAAGCAGTTCGGCCGGCCGGTCGCCGATTTCCAGGGCGTCCAGTTCATGCTCGCCGACATGGGCATGAAGCTGGAGGCGGCCCGGCAGCTCACCTACACCGCCGCCGGCAAGTCCGAGCGGGGCGACGCCGACCTGACCTACTTCGGCGCGGCGGCCAAGTGCTTCGCCTCGGACGCCGCCATGGAGATCACCACCGACGCGGTGCAGCTGCTCGGCGGCTACGGCTACACCCGCGACTACCCGGTCGAGCGGATGATGCGGGACGCCAAGATCACCCAGATCTACGAGGGCACCAACCAGGTGCAGCGCATCGTGATGGCCCGCCAGCTCCTCAAGGGCTGACCACGGGCGGGCCGGTCGGGCGGGCGGGCCGGTCCTCCGGCCCGCCCGCGGCCCGGCCACCGGTAACGGGGGGCTCGCGCGGCGGGGCGGCCCCCGGCGCGGGG